>DASSEQ010000032.1:0-7069 GCA_035695245.1 Mycobacteriales bacterium
CGCTGGCATCCACGCGATGCACTCTTCGCTCCGCTGATCGGCAGTGACGGCGGGCTCCTCGGTGTGCTGTCGGTGGATGATCCGGAAGACGGCATGCTGCCGAGCAGAGAGCGCACCGCGATGCTCGAAGCGTTCGCCGTACAGGCATCGATCGCCGTCGAGCACGCGCGGGCCCATCAATCGTTGGCCGAGAGCGAAGCGCTCCTTCACCAGATGTTCGAAGAAGCGCCGGTCGCCAAGTGTCTCCTCGACCCCGACGGCGTGATCGTCCGCGTCAACCGGTCGTTTTGCGAGTTCTTCGGTCGTGGGCCGGACGAGCTGATCGGGCTGCCCGCCATCGAGCTTGCCGATCCCGACGACCGCGAGGTCGCACGTTCGCTCAAAGGTCAGGCGTACGGCGGCAAGATCGTGCGAGGCGTCGAGCGCCGTTACATCCGCGCGGACGGCGAGACTCGGTATGGCCGGCTCAGCCTCATCCCGATCGAACACGCCTCCGGGCGCGCTGTCTTGTTCGCCGTCGTCGACACAACGCATGAACGTGAAGCGCAGGCGCAACTGCAACATCTCGCGTTGCACGACGCGTTGACGTCGCTGCCCAACCGCAACCTCATCGCCGACCGACTCGAACAAGCGCTCTCGCGCAGCGCTCGTGAGGGCGGACGGGTTGGCGTGTTGGTCATCGACCTCGACCACTTCAAGCTCGTCAACGACAGTTATGGGCACCCGGTCGGAGACCAGCTGCTGGTCTCCGTCGCCGAGTCGTTGACGGGTGTCCTGCGCGGAGCGGACACCGCCGGCCGGCTGGGCGGCGACGAGTTCATCGTCGTGTGCGAGGGCGTCGAAGACTTACAAGAGCTGGAGCTCATCGCCGATCGCTTGCGCGCCGCCATCCGCGTGCCGGTGACCCTTGGCGATGTGACGTTGTGCCCGAGCGCGTCCGTGGGCGCGACCCTTTCCTTCGACGGCGCATCCGCGGACGAGCTCGTCGCCCAGGCCGACATGGCGCTCTACCGCGCAAAAGGGCAGGGCCGCGGCCGTTTCGAGGTTTTCGACGAAGACATGCGAAGCGGGTCGATGCAACAGCTCGAGGTGCGAGCAGAGCTCGACCAAGCATTGCGCCGGGACGAGTTCCGGCTGCACTACCAACCCATCCTCGATGTCGCGACCTCGCGGCCGATCGGCTATGAGGCGCTGCTTCGGTGGGAGCACCCGCAACGCGGCTTGCTCTACCCCGGCGACTTCCTCGACGTGCTGACCGACAGCGAGCTGGAGACGCCGGTGACGCGCTGGGTGCTGCGGCGGGCGTGTGCGGATCTCCGCTCGTTCGGCGACGGCGAGCGGCTTTTCGTGAGTGTCAACCTCTCGCCGCGCCAGCTGACTCGCGACGGACTCAGCGCGGACGTGCAGGCCGCTCTCGCCGACGCCTCTGTCGATCCGGACCAGCTCTGGCTCGAGATCACCGAGCACGACATCCTGGACGTGCGTCACCGCAGCTCCTTGCAGTCGCTGCAGGATCTCGGCTGCCGGATCGCCCTCGATGACTTCGGCACCGGCTACTCCGGCCTGACCTACCTGCAGCAGCTGCCGGCCGATGTCGTCAAGATCGACCGCGGCTTCGTCGCCCGACTGGCCACCGATCGCGTGAGCGCGGGCATCGTAGCGGCCGTCACCGATCTCGCCGAGCTGCTCGAGCTCACTGTCGTTGCGGAGGGCGTCGAGACGGAGGAGCAGCTCGAGATGCTCCGCGCGATGGGCGTCGGCTACGTGCAGGGCTTCCTGTTCGCCCGGCCGCAACCGGCACCCGCCGCCGCCGCCGCAATCGCGGGATACGGCCCATAGAGCGTAGATATCCCGCGATTAGCCCTTCACCACGGTGAAGCTGAGGATGTAGACCGGCTTGTTGGGGTGGCCGTCGCCCGGTTGGTTGCTGTCGTCCTCGCCGTTTTTCGCTATGCCCTGCAACACATCAAGGCCCTGAGTGACCTTGCCGAACGGCGTGTACTGCGGAGGCAGTGGCGTGTCGGCGTAGCAGAAGAAGAACTGGCTGCCGCCGGTGTGTGGCTGGCCGGTGTTGGCCATCGCGAGGGTGCCGGCCGGATAGGTCGCACCCTTGAGGTTCTCGTCCGGGATCGTGTAGCCGGGACCGCCGGAGCCGGTGCCGGTGGGGTCGCCGCACTGCAGCACATAGATGCCGGCAGTCGTGAGCCGGTGGCACGGCGTGTTGTCGAAAAAGTGGTGCGCCGACAGGAAAGCGAACGAGTTGACCGTGTGCGGCGCCTTCGCCGCGTCGAGGGACGCAACGATCGTGCCGCAGTTGGTGACGATCGTCGCTGTGTACGTCGTCGGAGCCACGGTCACTTTCGGCTCGGCCTGGTAGTGCTCGGCCTGAGCTGCCTTGGTCGGCTTCGGTCCACAGTTGGCGCCACCGGGCACTGACGCCGACGACGAGGCCTGCGACGACGGTGTGTCGCCGACCAACGGGTTGTCGTTGGCGGCGCCGTTGCTGCTCCCACCGCAGGCGGCGGCGAGGGCGGCGACCGCAACCACAACTGACGTCGTACCGAGTTTGCGCAGCATCAGGAGACCTTCACCAGGTCGACGACAAAGATGAGGGTTTCATTGCCTTTGATCGTGCCCGAGCCGGTCGCGCCGTAGCCCAGCGAGGCCGGGATGACGAGCTCTCGCTCGCCGCCGACCTTCATGCCGACGAGACCTTCGTCCCAGCCCTTGATGACCTGGCCGGCCCCGAGCTTGAACGGGAAGGTCTGGTGCCGGGGGAACGACGCGTCGAAAGCGGTGCCGGTCGAGCAGGAGACGCCGACGTAGTTGACCGTGAGGGTCTGCCCGGCCTTCGCCGCGGCGCCCTTGCCGACCTTGATGTCCTTGACCACGAGCTTCGTCGGGGCCGCGCCGGTCACGTCGGGCACCTTCGGATCGCCCTTCGCCGGCGGGTTGGGCTTGATCGTCGCGCACTTCGTCGGCGCGGCGGGTGCGCTGGCCGACGCCGAGGGCGAGGCCGACGATGCCGCCGTGACCTTCGACTTCGAGCTTC
Source organism: Mycobacteriales bacterium (assembly GCA_035695245.1). Taxonomy (GTDB): domain Bacteria; phylum Actinomycetota; class Actinomycetes; order JAFAQI01; family JAFAQI01; genus DASSEQ01. The sequence goes on from DASSEQ010000032.1 coordinate 3,053, forward strand.
CGCCGGTCAGGTCCACGATCAGGAAGATCAGGCCGGCCAGCACGGCGGCCGTGCCGAGCGTCGCGCCGAGGATCGTGTTGCGCCGGCGCCGGCGCGCTCGCAACTGCATCTCACGCAGGCGCCGTCGTTCGTATCGGCGACGGGCGAGCTCTCGCTCGCGCGCTCGGCTGCGGGCCACAGGTCCTCCGCGGGGGTACGAATCGGTCAGCGCCGCCGCACAGGATAAGGAATCGAACCTGAAAATCGGCCCCGATAGGCTCGCCGACGTGCTCATCGTCGGCTTTCCCGCGGGTCCCTGGCAGACCAACTGCTGGGTTGTCGCGCCCGCCGACGGCGAGGAATGCATCGTCATCGACCCTGGTCACGGCGCCGACGGGCCGCTCGACGAGGTGCTCGCGCAGCATCGGCTGAAGCCAGTCGCTGTGCTGCTGAGCCACGGCCACGTCGACCACATCTGGTCGGTCGCGCCCGTCTGCGGCGCCAAGGACATCCCCGCGCTGATCCACCCGGCCGACCGAGCCATGCTCAGCGACCCGGGCGTGGCGGTCGGCATGCCGCCCGGCTCGCCGATCCTCGGCCGGCTGGACTGGTCGGAGCCGTCCGACGTGCGCGAGCTGGCCGACGGTGAGTCGATCACCCTCGCCGGGCTGACGTTCCGGGTCGACCTCACGCCGGGCCACACGCCCGGGTCGGTCACGTTCACGAGCGAGGGCGAGTTCTTCTCCGGCGACCTGCTCTTCGCCGGCTCCATCGGCCGCACCGACTTCCCCGGCGGCTCGTGGGAGCAGATGCAGGAGTCGCTCCGTCGCGTGCCGCTCGCGTTGCCGGACGAGACCGTCGTGCGGCCCGGCCACGGCCCGGACACGACGATCGGTCGCGAGCGCGCGAACAACCCGTTCCTCCTCGACCTGATGACCGCGCCGCCGACGCGCGGCCTGTAACGCAATGCCGAAAACGACTCCGCTCTCCGGCTTTCCGGAGTGGCTGCCGCACCAGCGCCTCGTCGAGCAAGCCGTCGTCGATGCCCTGCGGGACACCTTCGAGCTGCACGGGTTCGTACCGATCGAGACGCGCTCGGTCGAACCTCTGGAACAGTTGTTGCGCAAAGGTGAGACGGACAAGGAGATCTACGTCCTGCGTCGATTGCAGGCGGACGCAGACGAAGGCGATGCCGGTCTGGGTCTGCACTTCGACCTCACGGTGCCCTTCGCGCGGTATGTCCTCGAGCACGCGGGACATCTCGAGTTTCCGTTGCGGCGCTACCAGATCCAGAAAGTGTGGCGAGGCGAGCGCCCGCAGGAAGGCCGTTACCGCGAGTTCCTGCAGGCCGACATCGATGTCGTCGACAGGGATGCGTTGCCGTTCCACTACGAGGTCGAACTGCCCCTCGTGATGGCCGAGGCGCTTTCGCGGCTCCCGATCCCGCCTGTGCGCATGCAGGTCAACAACCGCAAGGTGCCGGAGGGCTTCTATCGCGGCCTCGGGATCGACGACGTCACGTCGGTTCTGCGCACCGTCGACAAGCTCGCGAAGGTGGGGGCGAAGGAGGTACGCCGGCAGCTCATCGGCCTTGGCCTCAACGAGCAGCAAGCCGACAAGTGCCTCGCACTCGCAACGATCCGTAGTGATGATGAGTCGTTCGCCGACGAGGTCAAAAGTCTCGGCGCCTCGCACCCGGTGCTCGACGAAGGTCTCGAGGAGCTGTCTCGCGTCATCGCCGCCGGCGCCGAACACGCGCCGGGGTTGTTCGTCGTCGATCTGTCAGTCGCGCGGGGGCTCGACTACTACACCGGCACCGTCTACGAGACGCAGCTCGTCGGACACGAGGACCTCGGCTCGATCTGCTCGGGCGGCCGTTATGACGAGCTGGCTTCATCGGGTGAGGCGCGCTATCCCGGCGTCGGGCTGTCGCTCGGCGTGACGCGGCTGCTTGGCCGGTTGTTCGGCGCTGGGCTGATCGAGACGACGCGTAAGGTGCCGACGTGCGTGCTGGTCGCCTTGCCGGACGAGGCCTCGCGGCCTGCGTGTGAGCGGCTCGCGGCGACGTTGCGGTCGCGGGGGGTTGCGGCCATGGTCGCGCCGGCCGCGGACAAATACGGCAAGCAGATCCGCTTCGCCGACCGGCGCGGCATCCCGTTCGTCTGGTTCCCCGCCGGCGAAGGTGGTGATCAGGTGCGGGACATCCGCTCCGGTGACCAGGGGCCCGCCGATGCTACGACGTGGTCGCCGCCTGACAGCGACGCACACCTGCAGCTGCGGCGGCGCGAAGCTGATGCATCCAGCACACAAACGTGACCAGAGGTAATTGCAGATGCGGCCGGATGTCCCCCACCAGCACACTGACGTCACGTTTGTGTGCTGAAGCCATCGACAGGAAAGGTCCGCAACAGTGATCCGCACCCACGGCGCAGGCACACTGCGCCGCGAGCACGCCGGCACGAAGGTCGTTCTCACCGGTTGGGTTGCAACCCGGCGCGATCACGGAGGCGTCACTTTCATCGACCTGCGCGACGGGAGCGGGATCGTGCAGGTGGTCTTTCGCGATGTCGAAGGCGCCAAAGAGCTGCGCAGCGAGTGGTGCGTGAAGGTCGTCGGTGAGGTCGCGGCGAGGCGGGCGGGAAACGAGAACCCCGAGCTGGCGACCGGCGACATCGAAGTCGTCGCGACCGAAGTGGAGGTGTTGAGCGAGGCGGCGACGCCACCATTCCCGATCGCCGGGTCGGAGGCGATCGACTCGGGTGTCGACGAAGCGACCCGCTGGCGCTACCGCTACCTGGACCTTCGGCGCACCGGTCCGGCGCGCGCGCTGAAGACGCGCGCTCAGATCGTGTCGGTGATCCGTCGGGTCATGGAACGCAACGACTTCTACGACGTCGAGACGCCGTACCTCACTCGTTCCACCCCGGAAGGTGCGCGCGACTTCCTGGTGCCGGTGCGACTGCAGCCGGGGCATTGGTATGCGTTGCCCCAGTCGCCACAGCTGTTCAAGCAGCTGCTGATGGTCGCCGGCATGGAGCGCTACTACCAGATCGCGCGGTGCTTCCGCGACGAGGACTTTCGCGCTGACCGCACACCGGAGTTCACGCAGCTCGACATCGAGATGTCGTTCCTCGACGAGGAGGACGTCTACGCCCTGACCGAGGAGCTCTTCGCCGAGCTGTGGCGCGACGTGCTCGGGGTCGACCTGACGCTGCCGTTCCCGCGGATGACGTACGCCGAGGCCATGCGGCGCTACGGCTCGGACAAGCCGGATTTGCGTTTCGAGCTCGAGCTCGTCGACCTCACCTCGCACATGCAGGGCACGGAGTTTCGCGTGTTCCAGGCCGAGCACGTGGGCGCCGTGGTCGTGCCGGGTGGGGCGGACTACACGCGCAAGGAGCTCGACGGGTGGCAGGAGTGGGCCCGCTCGCGCGGCGCCCGTGGCATCGCGTGGCTCCTCGTTCCGGCTGACGGGTCGGAGCTGCGTGGCTCGATCACCAAGCTGGAAGCCGACCGCCTGTCGTCGCTGCCCGCTGCCGCGGGGGCGTCGCCGGGAGACGCGATCCTGTTCGCCGCCGGCCCACGTCGCACGACGCTGGAGCTGCTTGGCGCGCTGCGCAACGCGGTCGCGCGGCAGCGCGGTCTCGTGCGCGAGGGCGAATGGCAGCTGCTGTGGGTGATCGAGGCGCCGATGTTCGAGCCGGTGTCGGATGACAACCCGGCGGTCGGCTCGTCCGGTGTCGCCCGTTGGACCGCAGTGCACCATCCGTTCACGGCGCCGACGCCGGAGTGGGAGGCGACGTTCCACTCCTCGCCGGAGGATGCGCTGGCACGGGCCTACGACGTCGTCGGCAACGGCATGGAGCTCGGCGGCGGCTCGATCCGTATCCACCGCCGCGAGATGCAGCAGCGCGTCTTCGACACGATCGGGCTCTCGCGCGACGAAGCAGAGACGAAGTTCGGCTTCCTGCTCGAGGCGTTCCAATACGGCCCGCCGCCGCACGGCGGCATCGCCTTCGGCCTCGACCGCCTCGCCGC
>DASSEQ010000033.1:0-2337 GCA_035695245.1 Mycobacteriales bacterium
TACGGCTTCCTGACCAAACGCGAGTGGGAGTGGTCGCTGCGCGACCAGGCGACGTTCCTCGGCGCCAAGCGCGGGATCGACCTGCTTCCGGCCAAGGGGCGACGCAAGCTCTTCCAGTCGATGGAAGCGCCGTACGCCGTGACCGGCATCAGCGCCGGCGCGGTCGAACCGGTGCACGACGAGACGCTCACTCGAGTGCACCGCCAGCAGCTGGTCGAGGTCGACGGGCAGAGCGATGTGCTCGTGCTCGGACTGCCGTATCTCTGCCCCTACAACGTCAACAGCGTCATGAATCCGATCCTCGCCGCGTGCCTCGGGCTCGGCTACTTCTTCAACATGTACGTCGGGCAGCCTCTGGTCCGCCAGGGCGGCGCGGTGATCCTCCACCACCCGGTGCCATGGGAGTTCTCGACATTGCACCACCCGTCGTACGTCGACTTCTTCGAAGAAGTGCTGTCGGTCTCGACCGATCCCAAGGTGATCGAGCAGAAGTTCGAGCAGCAATACGCAACGGACCCCTGGTATGTCCATCTCTACCGGACGTCCTACGCCTACCACGGCGTGCACCCGTTCTACATGTGGTACTGGTGCGCGCACGCGCTCGACCATGTCGGCGATGTGATCTGGGTCGGCGGCGACCGGCGTGCAGTCGCGCGCATGGGCATGCGCAGTGCGTCGACTTTCGCCGACGCCCTCGAGATGGCCAGCGACACCGTGGGGCGCTCACCGTCGATCACCTATCTGCACTCGCCGCCGCACGTGCTGGCGCACGTCAAATGACACTTGTGCGCGACGTTCGCCAGGTTGCGCGAGGCTGGCGGTGGACCCATCGGCCACTGCCACCCCGCAGCGCCGAGCCGCACCACACCTTCCCGGAGTTCAAGGAGTTCCCGACCGACTGGGCTCGGTCTCGTGCCGCAGTTGCCGCCCGGACCGCGATCCTGCAAGGCGGCTTGACGCCGCTGGTGCGCCACGAGACGACGTTGCGGGTCGACGGTCGCGACGTGCTCGACGAGCTCGACGGTCCGGTCATCTTCGTCGCGAACCACTCGTCGCACCTCGACACCGCACTGCTGCTGACCACGCTGCCGACTCGCTGGCAACGCAAGATTGCCGTGGGTGCGGCCGCCGACTACTTCTTCGACGTGTGGTGGCGTGCGGTCGGTTCGGCACTGGTCTTCGCCACCTTCCCGATCGAACGCGGTGGCGTGGGACTGTCGGAGACACCGACGCGGCTGCTGGCCGACGGCTGGTCACTGGTGATGTTCCCGGAGGGCACGCGCTCCCCGGACGGCTGGACTCGACGATTCCGACTCGGCGCTGCCTACCTCGCCGCCCAGGCGAAGGTGCCGGTCGTTCCGATCGCCTTGATCGGCTCGTTCGCCGCGATGCCCCGCGGGCGCGCCTGGCCGAAACCGGGCCGCCCCGAGGTGCACGTGCGCTACGGCCGCCCGCTGCACCTCGAGGACGGCGAGGAAGCTCGTGCGTTCGGCAGCCGCATCAACGCTGCGGTCGCGACACTGCTCGACGAGGACAAGACCGATTGGTACGCCGCCGCCAAGCGCGCGGCCGCCGGCACCACCCCGTCACCCAGCGGTCCCGACGTCGCCCGTTGGCGCCGCATCTGGGAGTCCAGCGCCTCCCCGACGAGCACCCACAAGAAAGCCCGCGCCTGGAGGTAAAGGTCGCTCCGGCTCCGCCGGAGAATTCGCACTTCGAACGCGCCGCGACCACGACACGCCGATGTAGGGGTCGAATTATGGTCGCCCGCCGTTCGAAGTCGCTGTCAGTCGACGGAGGGCGGCCCTACTTCTTGGCGCGATGGCCTATTGCTTGGCGCGGTCGCTTAGTAGGTCGCGGACGCGGTCGACCAGGGCGGCGCCAGGTGAAAGCAACGCGTTGAACGGCGGGTGGTCGGGCGCCATCGGGTGCGGGTGCGTCGGCAGCACCTTCTTCAGCGCTTGCACCGTCTTGCCCAGCGACTTCAGCTCGCTCGCGTCGACCTTGTCGCGGAACTGTGGGAAGACTTCGCTCTCTTCTTCCTGGATGTGTTGCCGGATCGAGGCCATGAGTTGCTGCATGAGCACGCCGAACTGCGGATCGCCGGCTTTCATCCGATCGAGCTCTTTCATGATGCGCTCGGCCTGCGAGTGCTCGTCGATCTCGTGCTCGATGATCTGATCGCCGTTGTCGATCACCTTGCGAACGATCGGGTAGACGGCTTGCTCTTCTGCCTCTGCATGCCGAACGAGTTCGATGATGATCTTGTCGCGAAGCGCTTCTTTGTCGCCGGCCTCGCTTGATTGATCGAATGCCGCGAACATCTCCTCGACTTCG
>DASSEQ010000034.1:0-7602 GCA_035695245.1 Mycobacteriales bacterium
GATGCGGCCTCACATCACCCTCGATGATTCACCCGTTTGCCGGATCAAGTTCTTGCTCGGACTTGGGTACTTTCCCTACATGGGGGAACTCTCGGAGACCACGGTGCTGCGGCGCTGCGCGCTTGCAGTGGCCGTGCTCCATGACCTGGACGTCCTGCCGGCGATCGACGGCGTCGTCCTGACCGGCCTGACGCCGCTCGAGATCTCGTGGGCGGAATGCCGCCGCGCGCTCGGCGGAGTCGACCCGGAGACCGATGACGGCCGGCACCGGCTGGCGCGATGGCTGCTGCTGCGCCGCTGGCTGGCGGACCGCCCGGTGGACGACCTCTACGAGCGTGCCCGGCCCTACGGCGCGCCGGTCGAGTCACCCCTGCACAGCGGTCTGGACTGGGTTCGTCGCCGCGTGCTCGGCGATGCCTTGGACCTCGGCTTCGGGTTCGTCGGGCTCGACCCCCGTGATCCGGACCGCGTGCTGCCCGTGCCGCAACGCCTGCTCGACGCCGCCGGCGTCGCCGTGGACGACTGGTGGCCGACCGCGATCGTCTACCTCGAGCGCATGGGGCGCATGGCGGCCGAGCGCATGGAGCGCAACCCGTCGGCGGCGCTTCGCCCGATGGGCGACTGCGACGTGGTCACGCTGCTCGGTTCGATGACACTGCGCGCCGCGATGGTGGCGGACGTCCCCGACGGCATGCGCGCGATCGCCGTACCAATGCGCAACCGCGGCTGGATCGACCTTGCCCGGGTTGACCCGGCCTTCTCGGCTGCCGCTGCCCGCCTCACGAGCGCCGACGACCGCGGGTTCAGCCGGCCGCTCCTCGTCACCCGTGAAGAGGTCGCGATGGTGCCCGAGGGCGGCGACCTCATGAAGGCGGTGCTCGAGGACGAGATCGCTCCTGTCATCGACTTGCGCGACGTGATGTACCACCGCATGTAGAACCGGCGCCCGGCAAAATGTCGGCGTGACTCTTCAGGTCGTCTTTCTCGGCACTGGTTCACCGCTTCCTGACCCCAACCGGGCCGGCCCGGCGACGTTGGTCCGGGCGGGCACTGCGATGTTCCTCGTCGACTGCGGTCGCGGCGTGCTGATGCGGGCGGCTGCGGCCGGCGCGACGGCCGGGAACATCACCGCCCTCCTTCTGACCCATCTGCACAGCGACCACATCACCGACCTGAACGACGTCATCACGACGCGATGGGTGACGTCGTTCGAGCCGTCGCCGCTTCGCGTCGTCGGCCCACCGGGCACGCGCGATGTCGTCGACGGCATCCTCGCGTCGCTGTCCCACGACATCGGCTATCGCCTCGCGCACCATGCCGATCTCAACTGGCCACCGCCGGTCGAGGTCGTCGAGCTCACCGAAGGGACGGTGCACGACGCGGGAGGCGTGCGCGTTGTCGCAGCACCAACGGACCACCGGCCGGTGGCGCCGAGCGTCGGCTACCGGATCGAAGGGGACGGCAAAGCTGTTGTCGTGTCCGGCGACACCGTGCCGTGCGCCGGGCTCGACTCACTGTGCGTCGGCGCCGACACGTTGGTCAGCACCGTCATTCGCGCCGATGTCCTGCGCGCGAGCGGCGTGGCCAGGCTGATCGACGTCTGCGACTACCACTCCAGCGTCGAGCAGGCCGCCGACACCGCGCAACGGGCCGGCTTACAGACGCTGGCGTTGACCCATTACGTGCCACCGCCGGCGCCGGGTGCCCTCGACGAATGGCGGGCGCTTGCCGCCGCCGTCTTCTCCGGCACGGTCCTGACGCCGAACGATCTCGACACTCACGACCTCTGAAGACCGGTGAGCGTCCGCGGCCACGACATCGGCACTGATCTTCGCGCCGGCTACCAGTTTGACGGCGTGTCGGGCGAAAAGTGGTCTTGACGGCGAAGATCAGCTCGGAGGGCGTCGTGGTCGCGTGCCGTTCGAAGTCGTTACTGGGTGCTCACAAGTCGTGCGTCTGCGACCTCGCCGGCCGGTGCGGTCCTCGGCTTGCGGCGCATCGTCGGTGCGGCCGCCTCGTCGTCAACCTGCTGCGCGAACAGCGCCGCGCACAACGCCACGAGAGCCGCGGCGATGAACGCCCAGTGATAGGCGGCGGCGTTGGGTCGCACCCTGCCGCCGACATGGTGCAGGACACCGACTCCGGAGATGACGGTGCTCAGCACCGCCACGCCGATCGCCCCGCCGAGCTGCCGACCGGCGTTGTAGAGACCGGAGGCGCGGCCAGTCGCGGCCGGTGAGATCGTCGCGAACGCGGCCGCCTGGGCGGGCGTGAAGACGTGCGCCTGCGACAACCCGAGCATCACCATGAGTCCTCGCATCACCCACAGGCTTGCGGTGAACGGCACGAGGGCCATGAGGCTGACGCTGAACGCGACCCCGACGAGCCCGGCCGTCATCAGCCGGCGCGGCCCGACGTACGGATAGATGCGCGCCGCGATCTGCGCGCCGGCCATGATGCCGAGCGCCTCCGGGAACGTCGACAGGCCGGACTGAAGGGCCGACACACCGAAGCCGTCCTGGAAGAACAGCGCCGCGAGGAACAGCGTGCCGAGAAAGGCGACCATGCTGAGCACGGTGACCGTTGCGGTGCTGCGGAAGAGCCGGTTGCGCAACAGTCGCAGGTCGAGCATCGGCTGCTCCGAGTGCAACTCGACCCAGACGAGAGTTGCGGAGAGCGCGACGCCGATCGCGCCGGCGACGACGATGCCGAGCGACGTCCACCCTTTCGCCGGGCCTTCGGAAACGGCGTACATCAACGAACCGAGCCCCGCTCCGGCCAGTACGAATCCGGCGCGGTCGAAGCGCCCGGCGTCCTCTTGCCTCGTCTCCTGCAGGAACAGCAAGCCGAAGATGAAGCCGGCGATGCCGAGCGGCACGTTGACGTAGAACGCCCAGCGCCAGGACAGGTCAGTGACCAGCAGGCCACCGAGCACCGGACCGGTTGCGGGTGCGAGCGCGGTCGGAATGATCAGGATCCGCGAGGCGGTCACGCGCTCTTCCGGTGCGAACGTGCGGAACAGCATCGCCATGCCCACCGGAGTGAGCATTCCGCCGCCGACGCCCTGGACGATCCGGAACACGATCAGCTCGTCGATGCTCTGCGCCAAGCCACAAAGAGCGGAGGCGCCGGTGAAGATGACCAGAGCGGTCAGGAAGATGCGTTTGGTGCCGAACCGATCGCCCAACCATCCGGATGCCGGAATGAAGACCGCGAGGCTGACGAGGAAGCCCACGACCACCGTGTCGACATGCGCCGCGGGCACGTGGAACTGCCGGCCCAGCTGCGGAAGCGCGACGTTGACGATCGTCGAGTCCATGATCGTCAAGAACATGGCCGTCACGTAGACGACGCCGACCGCGATCTTCTGGTTCATCGAGAATCGCGGCTGCACGACAGAGGGAAACTAGTTGTCGACGGAAAGCATTCCGCGACTCGCCGCCTCGACCAGCGATCGGGCGATTTCCTGCGCCGACAAGCCCTCGCGACGAAGCACGGACGCGCGCTGGCCGACCTCCAGGAACTGCTGCGGCAAGGCATGGGTCTGCACGGTGACTTCGACCCGGCGGGCGCGCAGCTCACGGGCTACGGCGTCCCCGACGCCCCCATTGCCGCCGTTGTCCTCGATCACGGCGACGAGACTGTGGGCGGCAGCGAGCGCCGGCAGCGACGCGTCCACCGGCAGGACCCACCGAGGGTCGACGACGGTCACCGCCAGTCCTTGCGCACGCACCCGGTCGGCGATCTCGAGGACCAGCGGCGCCATCGCCCCGACCGAGATCAGCAGGAGGTCTGCACCTTCGTCCCGGCGGAGCACGTCCATGCCGCCGACGCGGTCGACCGCAGGGATGTCGTCGCCGGCGCTGGCCTTCGGGAAGCGAAGTGCCGTGGGTCCGTCTTCGCACGCAACGGCTTCCCGCAAGAGCTCTCGCAGCGTCGAGGCATCGCGCGGCGCAGCAACGCGCATGCCGGGCACGATGCCGAGCACGGACAGGTCCCACATCCCGTTGTGCGACGGGCCGTCTTCACCGGTGACACCGGCCCGGTCCAAGACGAACGTCACCGGCAGTCGGTGCAGCGCGACGTCCATCAACACCTGGTCGAAGGCGCGGTTGAGAAACGTCGAGTAGAGGCACACAACCGGATGCAAACCGCCTGTCGCCAAACCGGCGGCGGACGTCACCGCGTGTTGCTCGGCGATGCCGACATCGAAGACGCGGTCCGGGAACTCGTTCGCAAACGCATGCAGACCCACGGGCCGCAACATGGCGGCCGTAACGGCAAGGACGTCTTTGCGCTCGCGGCCGATCGCGACCATCTCGTCGGCGAACACATGGGTCCAGGTTCGGCTGGCAACCGCAATCGGCTTGCCGGTGGCCGGATCGATGACGGAGATGCCGTGGAAGTTGTCGGCCTCGTCGTTCTCGGCCGGCGAGTAGCCGTTTCCCTTGCGGGTCAGGCAATGCACGATCACCGGCGCCCCGAACGCTCGCGCCTGACGCAACGCTTCCTCGACCGCTGTGATGTCGTGACCGTCGATCGGCCCGACGTATTTGATCCCGAGGTCTTCGAACATCGCCTGCGGCTGGAGCAGGTCCTTCAGACCTTTCTTCATGCCGTGCAGCGCGTCGTACAACGGAGGACCGAACAACGGCGTGCGCGCCAGCGACGACTTGACCAGGTCGAGTGCCTGCTCGTACGACGGTGACAGCCGCAGCCGGTTGAGATGGGCCGCCAACCCTCCGACCGTGGGCGCGTAAGACCTGCCGTTGTCGTTGACGACGATGACCACCGGTCGATCGGGTGCAGCGGCGATGTTGTTGATCGCCTCCCAGCACATGCCGCCGGTCAGTGCACCGTCGCCGACGACGGCGACGACCGCGCGATCCTGTTCGCCTCGGAGCGCGAACGCCTTCGCCAGACCGTCGGCGTAGGAGAGCGACGTCGACGCGTGCGAGTTCTCGATGACGTCGTGCTGGCTCTCGGCCCGCGACGGGTAGCCGGACAGGCCGCCCTCTTGCCGCAAGCCCGCGAAGCTGTCGGCACGGCCGGTGAGCAGCTTGTGTACGTAGGCCTGGTGCCCGGTGTCCCAGAGCAGGACGTCGCGGGGCGAGTCGAAGACCCGATGCAGCGCGATGGTCAGCTCGATGACGCCCAGGTTGGGGCCGAGGTGGCCACCGGTGCGCGCTACCGCTGCGATGAGGAACTCGCGAATCTCGCGTGCGAGCTCTGGCAGCTGGGCCGGCGCGAGCTTCTTGAGAGTGGCGGGACCGTCGATCGTTGCCAACAACCCAGCCACGGCTCGAGTCTACGGCGGCCGCTACAGGCGCGGCGCCCAGCGCTCGCCGCGGAGGGCACGCTCGACGAGATCGACCGCTCGCCGCGCGGTGCGGAGCCGATGCGCTTCTCGCTCGTACGCCGAAACCGCGGCCTCGACCGCCTCTGGTGGGACGCGCTCGCGCAACTCGGCCCGGGCCGTCGCGAGCCCTGCCTCAGCGGCGGAGATCGCCCCGTCGAGGTTGGTGGCAGCGAAGCGGGCCAGCACCACCGGGTAGCGGCGCAGAACGTCGTAGGCGCGGTAGTCCGGCGGGCACTGGTCGAACAGCCAGGCGACTGCGGTCCGCTCCCAGTCCGGCGTCGCCGGCGGATGCACGTCGGCCGGCCATCCGGGCGGTACTGCCGTGCGTTCAGCCACGCTGGGCCCACGACGGGACGAACCCCGCAACACACTCGACATGCGCGGTCATCGGAAACAAGTCGAACGCGCGCAGGTCGTCCAGCAGATATCCGCGCGCGGAAAGGGCGGCGGTGTCGCGGGCAAGTGCCGAGGGATCGCAGGCGACGTAGACAACGATGCGCGGGCGCAACGACGCGACTTGCTGCACGACCTCCTGCCCAGCGCCACGGCGCGGCGGATCGAGCACCACGATGTCGACGCGACCGGGCGATCGGTCCAGATAGCGGTCGACCCGTTGGCCGACGACGGTCGCGTCGAGGTCGGCGAGATTGGATTGCGCGGCGAGAACGGCACGGCGATCCGACTCGACGGCGGTGACGGTGGCACCGGCAGCGGCAAGTGCTCCGGCGAAGAGGCCCACGCCCGAGTAGAGATCGAGCGCCCGCTCGCCGGCTCGTGGCCCGGCCATGGAGAGCACGGCATCGGCGAGGGTGTCCGCCGCTCCGACATGCACCTGCCAGAAGCCGCCGATCGGCACCTGCCAGTCCCGGTCGACCGCTCGCTCGACCAGGGTGTCCGGGTGGCGGCCGATGGCGACGGCACGTTGTCCTGTGTTGCTGACGTCGACGGTGACCTCGGCGTGCGCGGGCCAGTCACGACCCAAGAGTTCCGGTACGTCGATCGCCGGCGCGCTGATGAGGCAGTCGCTGATCGGTTCGATCTCGTGTGAGCGTTGGCGACGAAGACCGAGCCGGCCTTCGTCGTCAACCACGAAACGCATGCGAGTTCGCCAGTGCAAGCCGTCGACATTGTCGGCGACGGGTTCGACTGTCACCTCGCGGTCGATGTGCGCGAGGCGACGCAGCTGCTCGGCGACCACCGCGGCCTTCATTACGCGCTGATGCGCCAAGGTCGCGTGCTGCCAGTCGCAGCCACCACACTTGCCGGGTCCGGCATGAGAGCAGGGAGCCGCGACCCGGTGCGGCGACGCTTCCAGCACGTCGACGGCGTCAGCACGCAGGTAGGTCTTGCGCTCCTCGGTGACCACCACCTGCACCCGCTCACCCGGCAGCGCGTGGCGCACGAAGACGACCCGCCCGTCGGGCGCATGCCCGACGCAGCTCCCGCCGTGCGCAACGCGCTCCACCGTCACGATCACGGGTTGTCCGGTCAGGAGTTCGGGATCTCGTCGCGCCCTGCGCTCGAGCGCAGCTGGTAAGGCACGCTTGTCACCATCACGCCGGGAGTGAAGAGCAGCCGGCCTTTCAACCGCAGTGCGCTCTGGTTGTGCAACAGCTGCTCCCACCAGTGACCGACGACGTATTCCGGGATGTAGACGGAGACGATGTCGCGGGGGCTTTGCCGATGGATGCTCCGGACATAGTCGATGATCGGCCTGGTCACTTCGCGGTAAGGCGACTCGAGAATCTTGAACGGCACCGGCAGGCCGAGGCGGTCCCACTCCTCCTGCAGCGCCCTCGTCTCGGCGTCATCAACCGAAACGGTCAGCGCTTCGAGCGTCGACGGCCGGGTTGCGCGAGCGAAGTTGACGGCGCGCAGCGTCGCTTTGTGCAGCTTGGACACGAGCACGATCGCGTGGACCCGCGACGGGAGCATGGTTTCCTCGTCGGTCGGCGCCAGCTCGACGCGCACGTTGTCGTAGTGCTTGCGGATGCCTCTCATCATCAGGAACAGCACGATCATGGCGACGACCGCGATCCACGCACCCTCGGTGAACTTCGACACCAGGATGATGACCAGCACGAGTGCCGTGACGACGAGCCCGATCGTGTTGATGACACGTGAGCGCTGCATCTGCCGGCGTATCGCGGGATCCTGCTGCTGAGGCAGATGCCGGTTCCAGTGCCGGATCATCCCGGCCTGGCTGTTAACGAAGGACACGAAGACGCCGACGATGTAGAGCT
>DASSEQ010000035.1:0-2997 GCA_035695245.1 Mycobacteriales bacterium
ACGAGGCGGCGCAGCGGCGAGCCGGTGCCGAGCAGGTGCTGCTGGCCGACCACCTCGTCGAGCGTGCGCGGCCGCATCCTGGCGGGCAGCGGGGCGGCCGCCTCGGCGGCCTCAGCCGCCGCCGCCTCGAAGAGATCGGCCACGCGCCGAGCCTATGCGCCGACTCCGACCTTTCTCCCCCGCGCGAACTTTGGCTCCCGATCCGGACACTGCACGCTCAGCCTGTCCGGTTGGCCAGCCAAAGTTCGCCGGCCCGGCGCCGGCCCGGCGGCAGCAGGTCGGCCGCGGCGAGGCGGATCGCCGGCAGGAGAACGGCGCCAGGGGGCGAATCGGACATGTGCAGCCCTGTCGAGGAGGACCCCTTGAAGCGCACCGCCGTCCTGGCCGCCACCGCGGCCGCCGGCCTCACCGCAGTCGCCGTCGCCCTCACGCCAGCAGCCGGTGCCCCGGCCGTCAAGGCGGGAGCCATCAGGTTCGGCGTACCGCGGGTCGTCGACCCCATCCACACCTACGGCGAGCCCGACATCAAGGTCGCGCCCAACGGGACGATCTACGTCTCCGGCCCGGCCGGCACCGGTGTGCAGCGTTCGATCTGGAACGCGTCCTACGACAACGGTGACTCGTTCCGCGTCGTCCAGGACACGAAGACCGGCAGTGCTTACCCGAGCGCGCTGATCCCGACCAAGTCGACGCTGGGTCCCGGCGGCGGCGACACCGAGATCGCGATCGACCGGCACAACACGGTCTACTACGCCGACCTCTACGCCCTGGCCTGTTTCACCACGGCCTACTCCAAGGACAACGGCAAGACGATCAACTCGACGCCGATGGGCTGCGACTCCCCCGGCGCCGACCGCCAGTGGCTCGGCATCTACGACCCGGCGAAGAGCGACCACTCGATCTCGCCGTACAAGGGTCCAAAGCCGCTCATCTACCTGAAGTTCAGCGACGAGGGCGCCGACGGCGGCTCGCGCGTCGACTACACCGACGCCAGCGACCCGAGCAACTGGCACACCGGCGACAAGGCCGGCCAGATCGCCGACCAAGCGCCGTACGGCCCGACCGACGCGCCGATCGTCATCGACCAGCACACCGGCGATCTCCTCACCGCGGTCATGAACGGCAGCGGCATGTCGCTGGCCGTCGGCCAGCCGGCCAAGGACGGCAGCGCGCACCTCAACTTCAAGTACGAGCCGATCGTGCAATCGCTGTCCGGTGACCCCAATACGCTGTTCCCCGGCTTCGCCGAGGACAAGGCGCGCAACCTCTACGTGGTCTGGGTCAACGGCAAGGACTACCAGGTCTATTACTCGTGGGCGAAGCCCAACAAGGCCGGCACCGACTGGGGTTCATGGCACGCGCCGGTGAAGATCAACCGCCCGCCGTCCAACGTCAACCTCATGCCGTGGGTCGCCGCCGGCAAGGACGGCCTCATCGACGTGGTCTGGTACGGCACCGACATGACCCTGTCGCAGCTTGGCCCGTCCGGCCCCTCGGCGCAGAAGAACGAGTCGTGGTGGACATGGTTCGCGCAGATCGACCACGCCGCGAGCAAGCCGCATGTCGTGCAGTCGGTCGCGAGCCCGCATCCCATGCACTACAACGACATCTGCATGCTCGGCACCGGCTGCATCACCGCGACCGGCAACCGCAACCTGGCCGACTTCTTCGAGGTCACGATCGACAATCAGGGCCGCGCCCGGATCGTGTACGACGACACCTCCAACGGCCTGGCCTCAGTGCTCGGCAACGTCGAAGCGGCGGACCACCCGGGCGCCGGCGTGGTCACGACGGTGACGCAGCAGAACGGTCTCAATGCCTGGACCGGCAAGCCCTTGCGCGCGGTCGAGGCGACGGCTCCGGTTGCGCAAATCACCGACCCGACCGGAGATGCGCGTTACCCGGTGCTCGGCGGCACCGAGGTGCCGGGCGCGGACATCGAGAAAGTCCAGATGGCGCGCAGCAGCAAGGCGTTGCAGATCCGCGTGACGCTGAAGCACGGCACGCTGCAAGATGCCGCCCAGGCCGCGCTTGCGTCGTACGGCCGGTTGATCGTGCGCTGGCAGATGGGCAACGTGCTCTACCACGCGGGCGTCGACGTCGACGCCGCGAGCGGGACGCCCAGCTACTACGCGGGCGTGACGCAGAGCACCGACTCCTGCTCAGTGTCGGCGTGTGACCCGCACGTGCTCGACTACGTCGCGCCGCCGCAGCAAGGTGCGGCCGCCGCGACCGGCTCCGAGGTGGTCGGCCAGGACACGACGTACACGATCAACGTCCCGCTGTCCGCCGTCGGCAACCCGAGTGCGCACAGCCTTCTCGAAGAAGTGACCGCTTACGTCTTCGCCGCCCCGCTGCCCGGCAGCGAGGCCGACACCAAGGCTCAGGCCGACGCCGACGAGGTGCCGCTCGAGCTCGAAGGCACGAAGTCGTTCAACTTCTCCGCGACGGCGCGTGGCGGCCATCTCGCTGGCTCGCTCCTGCCGCTCTCGATCGTCCTCCCGCTCACGGCCGTCGCGGCGCGGCGGCGCCGGCGCCGCCCCTAGCGGTGTGCGGCCCGCGCCTCGACGTGCGGGAGTGACGCGGAACGGTCTGCACCTGTGCGAGGGGTGCGGGCCGTTCCGCTTTCCCGCCCGATCCCACGCTTTGGCCATCTGAGCCGCCTCTGAGCGGTCCAAATGGCCAAACCCCTCTGGGTGCTAAGGGGCAGGCTCGTCGGTGATGCGTACGTCGATCCCGGCCTCTTTGCGTTGCAGCTCGGTGACCGGCGTCGGCGCTCCGGTGAGCGGGTCGCCGCCGGAGGAGGCCTTGGGAAAGGCCATCGTCTCGCGGATGGCGTCGGTGCCGACCAGCGTGGCGGCGAGGCGGTCGAGGCCGAAGGCGATGCCGCCGTGCGGCGGCGGGCCGTATTGGAACGCCTCGAGCAGGAAGCCGAACTTCGTCTCTGCTTCGTCGCGCGAGAGCCCGATCGTGTCGAAGACGCGCTGCTGCATCTCG
>DASSEQ010000036.1:0-20222 GCA_035695245.1 Mycobacteriales bacterium
GTCAACCTCGGCAACATGAACGGCACGGCTCCGGTGACCTTCACGGTCACGGCGCCGGACAACACGGTGGACAACGTCAGCGTTCTCGCCGGCCAGATCGTGAAGAAGAGCTACGCGGTGGTGGAGGACACGACCGGCACGGTCACTGTGAGCGCTCCGGGGCTCGCGACGAAGAAGTTCACCTACGCGAAGAACTGCACCGCGGTGCTGGGCGAGAAGGTGACCAAGACACCGACCCCGAAGCCCACGCCGACCGTGCAGGGCGAGAAGGTCACCCGCCTTCCGTTCACCGGCTCCAACACCTCGATGTTCCTCACCCTCGCTGCTCTGTTCTTCGCAGGCGGTGTGGTGCTGATGGCATTCGGTGCTCGCCGTCGCCCTGAGGGCAAGCACCTGTAACCCACCAAGCGCAAAAGGGGCCCGGTCGAGCGACCGGGCCCCTTTTGTCGTGTGCGGCGAGCGGTTTGGCGAGTTGAGCCGGCCTGAGGCGGCTCAGACGGCCATACGGCGTCGAGCGCGGAGCTAGCTGAGGTGGGCGGAGAGCAGGAAGGCCAGTCCGAGCAGGCCGACGACGAGCGCCAGCCAGACCGTGAGCGGCACCGGGGCGGAGCCGTGCAGTCGCATCCGGGCCGCCCGGCAGACGGGGCAGGCGGCGTCGGCTACGGGACGGGCGCAGCTGGCGCAGACCAAGTGGTCGCAGCACATCGCGGGCTCCTTCCCGAGGCCGGTCACCGGGCTCAGGTCCAGCATGCCCTAAAGCCGGCGACGCGCAACCTATGTCGGCCGAATGGGCCGGGAGGTTGAACCGCAGACCGGTAGGCTGGCCTCCCGTGATCCGGTTCGAATCGGTGACGAAGCTCTACGCGTCGAGCGCCCGGCCTGCCCTCGACGGCGTCACCGTGGACATCGAGAAAGGCGAGTTCGTCTTTCTCGTCGGCCAGTCCGGGTCGGGCAAATCGACCTTTTTGCGCCTCGTCTTGAAAGAGGAGAAGCCGAGCCGCGGCCAGATCTGGGTGGCCGGCAAAGAGCTGTCCAGGTTGTCGCACTGGAAGGTGCCTGCGCTGCGCCGCCAGATCGGGACGGTGTTTCAGGATTTCCGCCTGCTGCCGAACAAGACAGTGAGGGAAAACGTCGCGTTCGCCCTCGAGGTCATCGGCAAACCGCGGCACACGATCGCCCAAGTCGTGCCCGAGGTGCTCGACCTCGTCGGGCTCGCGGGCAAGGAGGACCGGATGCCGGATGAGCTGTCCGGCGGCGAGCAGCAGCGGGTCGCCGTGGCACGCGCGTTCGTCAACCGTCCGATGATTCTTCTCGCCGACGAGCCCACCGGCAACCTCGACCCGGCGACGAGCGTCGGCATCATGCGGCTGCTCGACCGCATCAACCGCACCGGCACGACCGTTGTCATGGCGACGCATGACTCGCACATCGTCGACTCGATGCGCCGCCGCGTCATCGAGCTCGAAGGTGGCAAGGTCACCCGCGACCAGAGTCGCGGGGTCTACGGGTACGCCCGCTGATCCGAGGAGATTTCGTGCGCTGGCGGTTCGTGTTCTCCGAAATGATGATCGGCTTCCGACGCAACCTCTCGATGACCGTCGCGACGATCCTCACCATCTGGATCGCGCTGACCGGTCTCGGTGCCGCGTGGTTGATGCACCAGCAGACCAACGCCACCAAGGATTACTGGTTCGGCAAGATCCAGATCTCGGTCTTCCTCACCAAGGACGTCACTCAGCCCGAGCGCGACGCGATCCGGTCACAGCTGCAATCGCTGCCTCAGGTGGACCAGGTCTATTACGAGTCGAAGCAAGAGGCGTGGATCCACTTCAAGGAGCAGTTCAAGAGCGTTCCGCAGCTGGTCAGGAACACCGATCCGTCCGCGCTTCCCGAGTCCTACCGCGTCAAGCTGAAGGACCCGAAGAAGTTCCAGATCGTCGCCAGCGCCGTGCAGGACATGCCAGGCGTCGACCAAGTTGCCGCCGAAGCGCAGGCGCTCAAGAAGGTCTTCCGACTGCTCGGCGGTCTGCAGAACGTCATGCTCATCGTCGCCGGCGCCGTTCTCCTCGCCTCGGTGCTGCTGATCTTCAACAACGTGCGGCTGGCTGCATTCAGCCGACGAAGAGAAACCGGCATCATGCGCCTCGTCGGCGCATCGGACGTCTATATACAGGCGCCGTTCATCCTGGAGATCACCACGGCCGCCTTCATCGGCGGGGTGCTCGCCAGCGCCGCGATGTTCGCGATCAAGGCCCTGATCGTCGACCACGGGCTCAAATCCGCGTTCGGCGGCATCCTGACCTACATCGGCTGGGATGCAGTCTGGGGCACCATTCCCTACCTGCTGCTTGCCGGCGTGCTGATCGCCGCAGTCACCGCCTTCGGCACCCTCCAGCGCTACCTGCGGGTCTGAACCCGGCTGCTGCCGGCCGGTCACCTGTCCGTTTTCGCCACCTATCCTTGACGGGTGCTGCCCGCCCGTCCACGCAAAGTCATCGCGGGGACACTCGTGGTGGCCGCGGCCTACGGTGCCGGGGTCGGGTCCGGATGGGTCGCGCACCCCAGTGCGCGCGGGCACGCGACGAGCGTCGTCGACGAGGCCGAGCAGCGCATCGCTGCCGAGGCCGCGCACCCGCTGTCCGAGCAGCAGCTGGATCGCGCCGCGGTGCAGGGCATGCTCGCCGCGCTGGACGACCAGTGGTCGGCCTACTACGCCCCTGCGGACTTCACCCGGTTCGAGCAGGTGCTCTCCGGCTCCTACACCGGCGTCGGTCTTTGGGTACGACGAGACTCCCGCGGAGCCTTGCGCGTCATCTCGGTCGACCCGTCGTCACCGGCGTCGGACGCCGGCCTTCGTGACGGAGACGTCCTTGTTGCGGTCGGCGGCTCGTCAACGCACGGTCGGTCGGTTGCCGACGTTGTGAGTGCGTTGCGCGGCGCCGCCGGCACTTACGTGATTGTCGTCGCGCAACGCGGCGATCATGACTTCACCGTCCGCCTGCGGCGCGTCTCGCTCAGCACCGACGACGTGAGCGCGTCGATGGTGTCCGACGGTGTCGAACGGCTTCGCATCAGCGCGTTCACGCGCGGAGTCGGCAGGTGGGTGCGGGCGCGTGTCAACGATGCGCAGTCGCGACACCTGCGCGGCATAGTGCTCGACCTGCGCGACGATCCAGGCGGCCTGCTCGACGAGGCCGTCGAGACAGCGTCAGCCTTTCTCAACGGCGGACCGGTCGTGTCCTATGTGCAACGTGGTCAGCCCCGGCAAGAGCTCGACGCGCTCACCGACGGCGACACGGGCATACCTCTCGTCGTACTCGTCGACGGCGGCACCGCGAGCGCGGCCGAAGTTGTCGCCGCAGCATTGCAGGACCGCGGCCGCGCCGTCCTCCTCGGCACGCGCACGTTCGGCAAGGCGAGCGTGCAAGCTCCGACGCAGCTCTCGGACGGCTCAGCCCTCGAAATCACCGTCGGTCACTACCTCACGCCGTCGGGCCGCTCGCTGGACGGCGTCGGTGTGACACCGGACGTCGAGGTGCCTGCGTCGGCAGGTTCAGGCGTCTTGCTGCAGCGTGCCGTCGAGGTGCTGTCAGGGTTGACCGCAGACGCGGGCAGTAGCGGCCGGGGCTGAGACCGTGCCCAAGGAAACTGGCCGGAAGCTCATCGCGCAGAACAAGAAAGCCCGGCACGACTACCACCTCGAGGACGTCTTCGAGGCGGGCCTGGTGCTCACCGGCACGGAGGTGAAGTCGTTGCGCGCGGGCCGTGCATCGCTGGTTGATGCATACGGTCGCATCAAGGACGGCGAGGTGTGGCTGGAGGGCGCGCACATCCCCGAGTACGACCAGGGTTCATGGACCAATCATGAGCCGCGACGGTCGCGCAAGCTGCTGCTGCATCGCGCTGAGATCGGCAAGCTCATCGGCAAGACCAAGGAAAGCGGTCTCACCCTGGTTCCGCTCTCCATGTACTTCAAGGACGGCAAGGCGAAGGTCGAGATCGCCCTTGCCCGAGGCAAGCGCGCCTACGACAAGCGACAAACGCTGGCCGCTCGCGACGCAGCCCGCGAGATCGAACGGGCATCGGGCCGGCGAGCAAAAGGCCGCCTGGACGCCTGAACGCCGTCGTAGCATGGAAGGACGGCAACCCACGAGGGGGTGAAAGGTTTCGACTTCGGACGCTGATTCAAGGGAAGCGGGTCGAGGATGTCGCGTGATCTCGCTAATCCATCGCGGCAAACGAAATAACTGCCAATCAAGAGCAGTTCGCTCTCGCTGCCTGACGGTAGCTGAGCTGTCAGCCTAGAGGCGCCTCCGCTCTAGGACCTGGCATCGATAGGAGGCTCCACCGGTCGGCCCGGTCACGGGGTCGGCAGGGAAATCAAACAGTGACTGAGCCCGCGGCAGGGAGCCTGCGCCACTGCCGGGGCCGAGAAAACTGCAGCAGGCTGCACCCGGAGAAGCCTTGATGATCCGCCGAAGGACGGGGGTTCGATTCCCCCCACCTCCACGAAACGAAGAAGACGTGCGCGGGCGATGGATGCCGTTCGGCGTCGCGACGTACGCGATCGTCGCGTTGTTGATCGGCAGCAACCTGCCGAACCCGCTCTTCCCGCTCTACGCGCGCGAGTTCAACCTGTCGCCGCTCGAGATCACGCTGATCTTTGCGACGTACACGCTGCTCGTGATTCCTGCGCTGATCCTCGTCGCGCCGCTGTCTGACTCATGGGGGCGGCGCAGTGTCTTCGTCGCGGCGATCGTCGTTGCCGCGGCTGCCGCGGGGCTGTTCGCGGCAGCGTCGAGTGCGGCCTGGTTGTTCGCCGCGGAAGCGGTGCAGGCGCTCGCACTCGGTGCGTTGCAGGGGTCGGCCGCACCGACGCTGGTGGAGACCGACCCCACCGGCAACGTACGACGATCCGCTGCGATCGCGTCGGCCGCCACACTCGGTGGCGCCGCGATCGGACCGGTGATCGCCGGCGTCCTCGGTGAGTACGGCCCGCTACGCCCGCGGCTTCCGTACCTGATCGACATTGCGCTGCTCGCGATCGCACTCCCTGCTGCTCTGCGCCGACTGCCGGCCGACGGCAACGGGAAGCCGTGGCGGCCGCGGCGTCCGGAGGTGCCGCGCGAGATGCGGCGGGAATTCGCGCTCGCCGGTGTGTCCGCCTTCGTCGGCTGGGCGGTGACCGGACTCTTCCTGGCCTTGATCCCGTCGTTCGTCACGACCGTGGTCGGCTCCGGCCTGGTTGTCGCGGGCGGGGTCGTCGCGCTGATGCTGGCCGCCTCTACCGTGACGGCGCTCCTCGCCGTCCGGCTCCCTTCCCGGCCGGTGCAACTGACGGGCATCGCCAGCATGGCCTCGGGTGTCGCACTCCTGCTGGTGGCGGCCGAGACGGCGGCGCTGCCCATCCTGCTCGCTGCCACGCTTGTCGCAGGTGCCGGTCAGGGGCTGACGTTTATGGGATCGCTTGCCGACGTCAACGAGATCGCTCCGGAGGACCGCAAGGCCAACGTCGTCGCGGGCTATTACGTGCTCGTCTACCTGGCCACCGCTCTGCCCACGATCGGGGTCGGAGCGCTGGCCGGACCAGTGGGCCTCCGCCAGGCGATCGCGATCTTCTCGGTCGTGGTGCTCGCCATCTGCATAGGCGGATCTCTCGCTCTCACGCGGGGGAGGAGACGGCGCGTCGACGACGAAGCCCTGCCCCACACGGGAGGCTCACCATGCGTCGATATCCGATTGCCATCGTCTTCGCGGCCGGAGTAGCCGTCACACTGGCCGCGGTGCCATCGTCAGGGGCCTCGCGCGGGTCCGGACCGCTCGGTTTCACCACGGTCGCCATGTCGCCAGGACCGTCGTACGGCGAACCGTCGCTGTCCTGGGCGCCGGACGGGCGGCACGCCATCATCTGCACGCCCGGCGGCGACGCGAATCGCAAGGGGACCGTGCAGTACTGGTACACCGCGAACGCCGGCAAGACGTGGGCGCACTCCGAGTCGACGGGTCCCAAGGGCGGTGGCGACTGCACTGTCGACTTCATGCCGGACGGCACCGCGATCTCGGCCGACCTGGAAGTCACCGACTCCTACCTGCAGCGCTCGACCGACTGGGGCAAGACGTGGCAGGCAATCGGCGCGGCCGGCCAACAGCAGGACCGGCAGTGGCTCGCGCACTCCAACAACGGCGGAACCGAATACCTCGTCTACCACGACTTCGCCGCCGAAGCCGAGTGGTTTGCGACCGGCACTTACGACAAGAAGACGAAGACGTTCACGTTCCCGAAGCAGGACTGCTGCAACACCGCGCAATCCGTCGACCAGGCGAGCGCGCCGGGCATTGCCGGCACGCAGGCAACGGGTGGGTCGGCCTCGTTGATCGACGAGGGCGGCAACACGTTCAGCGGCCCCATTCTCGTCGACCCCAGCGACCAGAGCGGCAAACGGCTCTACGTCATCTACTCGATCTCCGATGCGCAGTCCAACCTCAACCCGCAAGACGGGGTGCCGCCGTACGGGCCCACGCGCGGTGTCGTGGTCGCGACCAGCGACAACGCGGGGCTCACCTGGACGAGCCACTACGCGGCAGCAGCTCCGCCGAACCCTGACGGCTCGAAGGAGTCGAGCATGGGCGCGATCTTCCCGTGGGGGTCGATCGATGCTGCGGGCAACCTCTACGTCGTCTACAACTCCACCATCGGTACGACGGGCCACTTCCACCAGTACTACGTCTTCTCGAAGGACCACGGCACCACGTGGAGCAAGCCGGTGAAGCTCGACCGGCTGGGCCTCAACAGCGGCTCTGCCATCTATGCAACGTCAGACGCCGGCGCCCCCGGACAACTCGCGGTTGCCTGGTATCAGACCGACAACGGCACTCCGTCCAGCACGTCGACGCAGACGACCTGGACACCCCACATCGCCGAGATCACCCAAGCGACGAGCGGTCACCCGAGGATCGTCGAGCAGCCCGTGACGGGCATCCCCAACCACCGTGGCGGCATCTGCCTGCAAGGCATTCTCTGTGGTGTCGGTCCGGGCAGTCCGGACCGCAGCCTGCTCGACTTCTTCCAGGTCAAGCTCAACCCGGTGACCGGGCTCGCGGCGATCGCCTACTCGGACAACGGCGGTTTCCGGCACAACGAGGGCAAGGGTGTGGTGGTGTTCGCCATCCAGACCAGGCACGCGTTGAAGCCGGCGTCGCGACGTCGCTGACGCTACTGGTTGATCATCGCCTTGTAGGACCGGCATGGCTCGTTGCGCAGGCTCGGGCAGGCCGGGAACCCGGTCGGCACGCTCACGCCTGGCACAACGGGCAGGACCAGGCTCGACGGCATCGACGGCGCGAACGCGATCGACACCTTCGACGTCCCTGACGTCGGTTGCGTCTGGCTGAACGACCAAACCGGTTGCGCACCGTTGGGAGCGGCGATCGTCACGCGGATGCGTGACCCGGCCCGGTAGGCGTGGCCCTCGTAGTAGAGCGGGATCGCGACCTCGACGAACCTGTTCTTCGGCATTGGTCGCGCGTCGGACGCGAGCATGCTTGGCACCGGCTCCAGCAACGTGCTCGGAGTGTGCATGATGTTGTCCGTCGACGTAGCAAGCTTGCGCTCGCTGGCGCGGATGTAGCCGTTCTGCACAAATGTCTCGTGACCGTCGGGATCGACCTCGCTGATCGTCGCCTGTAGGTCGACGTCAGGTGTCGATGAACGCACCCACAGGTAGACCGCGCCCGCACCGATCACGACCGTGTTGGTCTTCAACGGCGCGGTCAGGTAGGAGACGGCAGTGCCGGCCGGGTTTTGCTGCCACTTCCAGTCCCATTGCGAGGCGTTGCCCCAGAGTCCGCCGCCGCCGGTGTTGTTGCCGAAGTCGGTGAGTGGCATGGCATGTGCGTTCGACACGTAGGAGTTGATGCCGGAGCCGGTTGGCCGCGACGCCGAAAGCGCCCCGTTGGCACCGAGATACCAACGCTCCGCCGTGGTTTTCGGAATCGGCCACGTTGAGAACGACTGCTCGAACCCGGCGTACGGGTTGCCCGCGGTCGAGTCGCCCGTCGGAGACGAACCTGCGCCGTTGTCGAACAGGACGCGGACCTCGGGCAGCTTCTCGAACGCTGCAAGAGCGGTGTCGTACGTCGGCTCCGCCTGGATCGGGTCGACCGGCATCGTCACCAGGTCGTTCTGCGGAAGCCCCATCGCGGCCTGGTAGACGACCGGCGCCGCGGCAGACGTGACAGCGGCGTTCTCAACGGGTGCTTGCTTCGCGACGTAGAGCTCGAGGAAGTCGTACCACCGTTGGTACGTCGCAGGATCGAGCGAGTCGATGTGCGCGCCGTTGGTGAACGTGAACCACTTCTTCTTGGTGCCGGTCATGTGTGCGGCGAGCGTTGGGCAATGGCCGCCGGTCTGCTCGTCCTCCCACTGGCAGGCCATGAAAACTGGCACGTTGATCTTGTTGACGAACGTGACCGGGTCCAGCGGATCCGCGACGGATGCGTGGTAGTGCGAGTTGTCCTTGATGGTCTGCAGCAGATCCTGCGCTTCGCCGTGCAACACCTGGT
Organism: Mycobacteriales bacterium; assembly: GCA_035695245.1. Taxonomy (GTDB): domain Bacteria; phylum Actinomycetota; class Actinomycetes; order JAFAQI01; family JAFAQI01; genus DASSEQ01. The sequence goes on from DASSEQ010000036.1 coordinate 8,563, forward strand.
TCTGCTTGCAGACTTGGTCGCCGTTCTTGATCTGCGTCTCGGCGTAAGGCTGAGTGCCTTTCTTGCCCTGGCCGGCCGGCTGTGCCTCGTTCTGCCGCTCCTGCGCCCAGGCGACCGCGAAGCCCGTGTTGAGCACGCCGCCCGGGTAGAGCGTCGTCGCCGTCGCGTCGATCACCGACAGTGGGGAGATCGCGGCGAGAGACGGTGGGCGCAGCGCCGCGGTGAAGAGCTGGCTGATGCCGCCGTACGAGATGCCCATCATCCCGACCTTGTGGCCCTTGACCCACGGCTGGCGGGCGATGGTCTCGATGACGTCGTAGCCGTCGAGGTTCTGCAGCGGCTCGAAGAAGTTGTAGGCGCCGCCCGAGCAACCGGTGCCGCGCATGCTCACGTCGACGACCGCGAAGCCCATGAGGTTGGCGAGAACCGCGATGCCGTTGACGGGGCCGGACGGGTCGGCGTAGCCGTAGCCCGAGTACTCGATCAGCGTCGGGTACGGCGGGGCGTAGTCCGGCAGGCCACTCGGGAGGGTGGTCGGCAGACCGGGCTCGCCGGCCGGGCTGGTCGGCGGGTGCACCGTGTAGGCGAGCTTCGTTCCGTCACGCGTGGTCAGGTAGCCGTAGCCTGTGTCCGGGATCGTCTGCTTGTAGATGCTGGAGTCCCACGGCGCGGCCGAGGTCGAGTGCACCGTGACGGGCGCGGACTTGGGTCCGTGCGGCAGCACCTGCACGCGGTAGCCGGAGCCCGGCTTGACGTCGTAGAAGACGACGCCACCGAGAGAGTCCGCGCTCTTGGTGGCGACCCGATGCCCGGCGCGGTCGAGCAGCGCGACCTTGTCGCTGGCCGGGACGCCGGTGGCGTAGACCTGCTCGGCGCTGCCGCTGGCCGCGAACCGGGAGGCGGACGCGCCGCTGGTCGCTACCGCACCCATGGCCACGCCCGGGCCGGCGATCAGGGCTGCGACGAGCGACAGCCGGAGCCAGATGCTGCGTTTCGGCACGATGCGACGTCTCCTCCCGAGCCTGGTGGCTCGCTGGTGTTACCCGGTGTAACTCCAGATTTCGCCGCAGGTGACGCGACAACCTTCACCGAGAGCGTGATTGGCTCCGCCGATGACGAATCTCGCCGCCGAAGAACTTCCGGCGGACACGATCGGGCTGCTCGAAGGGATCACCACTACGCGCGCGATCCGTCGGTACCGCGACGAGCCGGTGCCACCGGAGGCGCTCCGCGCGATGCTCTTCGCCGCCACCCGTGGTCCGAGCGGCTCCAACCGGCAGCCGTTCCGTTTCCTCGTCATGGCCGACGGGCCGGTCGCGCAGCAGGCCAAGGCGCTTATCGGCACGGCGGCGCGCGCGATTTGGGGGAGCAAGCGGCAAGCAGACGGCTACGACGACGGCTCCGGCGCCCGCGACGACTCGCCCAAGTCCCGCATGGCGAGAACCATGCAGGACTACGTCGAGCACTTCGAACGGGTCCCGGCGCTCGTGCTCCCGTGCCTCGTGCGCTACCGCGACCCGACCCCCTCCGAGGGCGCGTCCATCTACCCCGCCTGCCAGAACCTGCTGCTCGCGGCGCGCGCCCTGGGCTACGGCGGGGCGTTCACCGGCTTCAACTTCGCTGTCGACGCCGAACTCCGAGAGCTGCTGGGCGTGCCGGACAACACCCTGATCGCGGGCACGATCACGCTCGGCCGGCCGGCCGGGCGGCATGGGCCGGTGCGCCGCCGCCCGCTCGGGGAGCTCGTCTTCGCTGACCGCTGGGGGGAGTCCGCGCCCTGGGCCGTGGACCCGCCAGGCACGGCGTTCACGTCGGCCGGACCGCCCAGCGCCGGGGGCCGGGGAGGGCCCTAGTCGAAAACCGAGCGCGGTTCTAGTCTTTGCCCATGTCGATCGCCATCACTGACGACCACCGCGCCCTTGCCGACTCCGTCGCACAGACCCTCCGCCGCCGCGAGGCCCGCGCCGCCGCACGCGCCCTGCTCGAGGCCCCGAAGGAGAGCCGCCCCGAGCTCTGGTCCGATCTCGTCGCCCTCGGGCTCCCCGGCCTGCACATCCCGGAGGAGTACGGCGGCGCCGGTGGCGGGTTCGAGGATCTGGTCGTCGCGGTGGAGCAAACCGGGCGCACGGTCACGCCCGGGCCGTTCGTGCCGACCGTCATCGCGAGCGGTGTCCTCGTCACGAGCGACGACGATGCGGCGAAGAAAGCACTCCTTCCCGGGCTGGCCGACGGCTCTCGCACCGCTGCGGTTGCGCTCGCCAGCGACCTGAAGCTCGGCGACGGCACCGTGAGCGGGTCTGTCGCCATCGCTCTCGGCGGCGGCCTCGCCGACCTACTCTTCATCGGCACCGGCGACGACGTCGTGATCGTCGAGACGGGAGCGGCCGGCGTCGACATCTCCGTGCCGGCCAACCTCGACCCGACCCGGCGCTCTGCCCGAGCCACGCTCAGCAACTCTCCCGCGACCGTGCTGGTTGGTGCCCGTCCCGCTCTGCGCGACATCGCCCGGTTGCTGCTCTCCGCCGAGGCGGTCGGCGTTGCGCGGGAGTGCACCGAGATGGGCGCCGATTACGCCAAGGTGCGCGAGCAGTTCGGCCGCGTCATCGCGACCTTCCAGGCGGTCAAGCACCACTGCGCCAACATGGCGGTGGCCACCGAGCTCGCGACAGCGGTGACCTGGGATGCCGCGCGGGCTGCGGCCGGTGGCGGCGACCAACGTGCTCTGACGGCCGCGATCGCAGCGTCCCTGGCGGGCGAGGCGGCGTACGTTTGCGCCAACCTCAACATCCAGGTCCACGGCGGCATCGGCATGACGTGGGAGCACGACGCACACCTCTACCTGCGTCGCGCCACCGCGCTGCGCGCCTTGCTCGACTCCGACGCAGCGGCGAGCGATGTCACCGACTTGATCCGCAAGAAGGTACGCCGGGAGCGCAACGTCGCCCTCCCGCCGGAGGCCGAGGCGTTCCGCACCGAGGTGCGCGCGTTCATCGAGCAGGTCAAGGGCAAAGACGACGCCGCTATCCGCGACGCGATGATCGAGACGGGTTATGTCGCACCGCACTGGCCCAAGCCGTGGGGTCGCGACGCGGGCGCGGTCGAGCAGCTCGTGATCGAGCAGGAGTTCGCTGCTGCCGGCATCAGGCGGCCGGTGTATGGCATCACCGGCTGGAACCTTCTCACCGTCATCCAGCACGCGAGGCCGGAGCAGGTGGAGCGGCTCGTGCCACCTGCCCTTCGGCAGGAGCTCATCTGGTGCCAGCTGTTCAGCGAGCCCGGTGCCGGCTCTGATGCCGCGGGCATCAAGACCAAGGGCACCAAGGTCGAGGGCGGCTGGATCGTCAACGGCCAGAAGGTGTGGACCAGCGGCGCGCACCTGGCCGGCAAGGGCTTCGCGACCGTGCGCACGGATCCGGACGTTCCGAAGCACGACGGCATCACGATGATGGTCATCGACATGCATGCGAAGGGCGTCGAAGTGCGCCCGCTGCGTCAGACGAGTGGCTCGGCCGACTTCAACGAGGTCTTCTTCAACGATGTCTTCGTACCGGACGAGGACGTGATCGGTCCGGTCAACGGTGGCTGGACGGTCGCTCGCGCGACGCTCGGCAACGAAAGCGTCAGCATCGGTGGCGGCGACGGCGGCATGTCGATGCCGGCCGACGTGCTCATCGGCAGCTACGACGCGAACCCGTCACTGCTCGGTGGCGGTGCCGCGCGCATCGGCCGCTACCTCGCCAACCAGCAGGCGCTCGCGGTGCTCAACCTGCGAAGCGCGCACCGCGCCGTCGCCGGTGGCGGTCCCGGACCCGAGGGCAACGTGACCAAGCTCGTGCTCTCCGAGCTCGGTCACGAGGCGGCTGCGATTCTCGCCGACCTCGCCGGCCCCGGCATGGTCTACCTCGACGGGACCGGTGCTGTCGCAGGCCCGATGGTGCTGATGAACCGCGCGCTGTCGATCGCCGGCGGCACCTCGGAGATCAAGCGCAACCAGATCGCCGAACGTCTCCTCGGACTGCCCCGCGACCCCCTCATCAACAACTGACTCACCCCGACAACTGAGGCGAGCCGCCGCCGGGTACGAGCGCCACGACACTCGTCGGCGGTGCGATCGGCGGCAGGCCTGACGTCGAGGCTGTTTCCTTGGTCAGTGGCTGCGCCAGCAGCCACAGCGACAAGCAGGTGTAGCCAACCATCGCAAGCAGCCAGGGATACTCGCTGCGGAGCTCACGGCGCCGGTCGCGACCGACTCGCACGAGATGTCGGTGGGCGAGGATGACCGCGTAGACGTGCACGGCGACGATGACGACGAGTGATACGTACCAGTAGAAGCCGCTCGGCAGGAACGAGTGGTTCACCTCGTAGCTGTCGTTGAAGGGGTAGTGCAACGTCGGCCAGGAGTCCCAGCCTGGTGGGTTACCGAGCAGCGGAAACATCAGCTGGCCGTTGACGAGGATGTATTCGAGGTTGTGTGCGAGCAGGTAGCCGAACGCGATCGGCACCAAGCTCGGCAAGAGACCGGTGAAGGAACGCAGCGGTCCGGTCTGGTGCTCGCCGGCAGCCGCGGAGCCCTGGGCAAAGCCCACGAGGATGATCGCGAGAACGACTGCCATCACTGCGAAAACGACGGTGTTGAAGTAGTGCTGGCTCGACGTGGGTTGGTTGTAAGGATGGGGTAGCTGACGAAGCACGTCGGCCCACTGAGGCGTCGACAGCAAGCCGTCGAAGTTGACGTTGAGCAACATCAGCAGGACGAAGGCCAACCTGCTGACGTGCGGTCGGAAGCCGCGTTCGAGGCCACCGGCGAAACCACGGCGGCCCGGCGCTCCGAAACGGAAATAGCCGAGCCGACCCCACGTGTCGAACAAGACGGTGAACATCTCGCCGCGACGAAGCCACTCGCGCCCGAAGAGGAATCCCATGACGAGGGTGAAGATCCCGTACGCGAGAAGGATCTCGGCCGCTTCCTGGGGGACAGTGGTGTCGAGGTTATAGATGAGCTCGCCGCATGCGCCGAGGAAGAACAGGATGACCGCGGGCCACCAGGCAAGCCACGACGGCCAGTGCAACGGCTCTTCCGAGCCGAGTAATGCGCGACGCAGCGAGCCTGAATCCGCAATCTTGGTCAAGAACGCGTAGGGGTTCACTGCCTGCGTCCAGTCGCCGACGATCGCAACGGTCAACGGGATGGCGATCCAGACGTAGAGCCAGAACCACGTGACGATGATGTTCTCGGCGACCTCCTGACTGCCCACGAGTCCGCACCAGATGTTGAACGCCAACCACAGCAGCGCGAGGCTGCCCCACACCGGGTGCAGGCCACGCACGTGCGAGCCGTCCTGCGCGGGGTCGTCGTCAGTGGCTGTCGTGGCATGAGGCTCGGCACCCGCGGTCGCCTTCGCGGCGCCGCGAGGTACGACGAGAACGAACGAGGCAATGACCACCAACGCGCCGCCGATGACGAACAGCCAGAGCGGGATCGGTAGGTCGTAGCGCTTGCCGAAGGCGTGGGCCAGGATCATCGATGTCGTCGTGCTCACGCGCCGCTCGCCCATGTCTGGTTGACGACTCGACCGACCGCACCGGTCGGCTCATCCGGCGCTTCGGGGTCCATGCGCGAGTCGGGTCGCTTCGACTCGGCGGTGTCACGTCTCAGTGGCAGCAACAGAGGAGTCCAATCACGGTCGTTGGCGACATAGGCCAGCCTCAGCAACAAGACGAATCCTGCTACCTCGAGAAGATGTGGCGCCTCTTCAACGAGGCGCGTATAGCCGAGGACTGCGTCGATCCACGCAGTCAGGACGAGCAACAGCGCCACGATGCCGACGATCGGGACCATACCGGTGGCGAGCCGTGGACGAACCGCGGCGAGTATCAGACCGATGGCGATGGCAACGGTGAACGCGCCTAGCTCGTGCGCAATGTGTTCGGGCGCGAGTTGGTCGTGACCGAGCAGAAGGGTCGGCTCAGCCAGCACCAGCTGAACGGCTGCCACCACGACCAACGCCAGCCGCACCGGCAGCAGCTGTCGCCGCTCGTCGCGCCAGTTTGGCTGTGCTCGGTGCACAGCATTGACGAAGCGATCGGTTTCGTCGGTCAGAACAGGCGCGACTCCCACCCGCAGTCGACCCTGCATCGCTTCGACGTCACTCTTCCAACGCGCGCAGCCCGCGCATTCGGCCAGATGACCGGCAACCACTGCTTCGGACAATGGCGCGGGCTCGCCATCGAGCGTTGCCGAGATCGACTCCCGGACTTGTTCGCACATCACACATTCCATGTCGATCGTCGGGCCGACTTGGTTCCCACGACTTTCCACGGCTAGCGTGGCTGGATGCCAGCGGAGGACCTCCAAGGCGCGGCGTCGAGAGCGGCGGCCGGCGACGGAGCTGCCTTTGCCGCTCTGGTTCGGGCCACCCAGGCCGATCTGCGACGGCTGTGCGCGGCGCTCGTCGACCGCGAAACCGCCGACGATCTCGCCCAGGAGACCTATCTGCGCGCGCACCGCGCGTTGTCTCGCTACGACGGTCGGGCCTCTGTGCAGGTCTGGCTGGCTGGTATCGCCCGGCACGTGTGCGTCGACGAACTGCGCGGCCGCATGCGCAGGCGACGGCTGGTCCGTCGGCTGGGAGGCGGTGAGCACGTTGCCGATCCGTCGTCGTGGGTTGACCTGCGGGAGTGCGTGAAGCGACTTCCGGTCGAGCGGCGGGAAGCCTTTGTCCTGACCCAGCTGTTCGGGTTCACCTACGACGAGGCGGCCGTCATCTGCCGGTGTCCGGTCGGCACGATTCGCTCCCGGGTCGCGCGTGCCCGCGACGAGCTTCGCGACTACCTGGCCGCCGACGCCGCGCGCGACCTGCCCAGCTAGCGAGGCTAGTCGAAAACGACGACGCTGCGCGCGACGGATCCGTCTCGCAGCGCCTGGAACGCTTCGTTGAGGTCGTCGAGCCCGATCCGAGCCGACACCAGCTCGTCGAGCATGAGCCGTCCCTGCAGGTAGAGCTCGATGTAGCGAGGCATGTCGACGCGGAACCGGTTCGAGCCCATCAGCGAACCCTGGATGCGCTTCTCGCCGAGAAACGCCGCACCGGGAAGCACGACGTTCTCCTCCGGCGGGATCATGCCGATGATGGTTGCGGTGCCGCCGCGCCGGGCCATGGCGAATGCCTGCTCTGCCGTGCGCCCGAGACCGATCGCTTCGAACGCGTGGTCCACTCCGCCGCTGGTCAGCTCCTGCACAGCGGCGACCGCATCCGTCGTGCTCGCGTCGACAACGTCGGTCGCGCCGAACGTGCGAGCCAAATCGAGCTTCGCGGCGACGAGGTCGATCGCGATGACTCGGGTGGCGCCGGCCAGCATCGCGCCCTGCACGCAGGACAGCCCGATACCGCCGCACCCGATGACGGCAACGGTTTGCCCTGGCTCCACCCGAGCGGTGCGAAACACGGCGCCGAGACCGGTCGTGACACCGCAACCGAGTAATGCGGCGCGGTCGAGCGGCATGTCTTCACGGATCTTCACCAGCGCGTTCTCGTGCACCAGCATCCGCTCCGCGAAGCTGGAGAGATCCAGGAACTGGTTGATCGGGCCGCTCTCGCGCCGCAGACGCGGTGGCGCTTCCGGCGTACGGCGTAGATCGCGCTTCGCGCACAGCGCCGGGCGGCCAGACAGGCACCACTCGCAAGATCCGCAGAACACGGACAGGCACGTGATGACGTGGTCGCCGGGCTGCACGTAGGTGACGTGTTCGCCGACTGCTTCGACGATGCCGGACGACTCGTGTCCCGGCACGAGTGGCACCGGATGCCGGTAGAGGCCGTCGACGAAGTGAAGGTCGCTGTGACAGACGCCGGCCGCCGCGGTGCGGATCAACACCTCACGCGGAGCAGGATCGTCGAGGTGGACATCGTCGACGACAACCTTGCCGGGAATGGTCTCGAGCACCGCCGCGCGCACGGCCCGCACGCTATCGCTTGCCATGACACTGCCGCCGCTGACCAACTCACGACTTCGTCGGTCGTCTTCGCCGCCACGACCACGTTTACGGCGTGTCGCGCCCAAAAGTGGTCGCGGCCGCGAAGATCAGGCGTCCGGGTTGCGGACAGCTCCGGTCGAAGCGTCGGTCGTCAGGCGGGCGTAGGCACGAAGGGCTGCGGTGATAGGCCGTTCGCGCCCCTTGGGCTGCCAGGGCCGCTCGCTGGCTTCCATCTTCGCGCGGCGGTCGGCGAGCGTCGCGTCCTCGATGAGCACTTCGAGCCGCCGTTCGCGGATGTCGATCAGGATCTGGTCGCCGTCTTCGACCAGGCCGATGGCCCCGCCCGTGGACGCCTCCGGTGAGACGTGGCCGACGGACAGCCCGGAGGTGCCGCCGGAAAACCGACCGTCAGTGACGAGCGCACAGACCTTGCCCAGGCCGGCACCCTTCAGGAACGCCGTCGGATGCAGCATCTCCTGCATGCCCGGGCCGCCGGCCGGGCCTTCGTAGCGGACGACGATGACGTCTCCGGGTTGGACCGACTTCTTGAGGATGAGGTCGACCGCTTCTTCCTGGCTCTCGACCACTCGCGCCGGGCCCTGGAAGCGCCAGAGGCCTTCGTCGATGCCAGCGGTCTTGATGACGGCGCCGCGTTCGGCGAGGTTGCCGTGCAGGACCGCGAGACCTCCGTCGCGGGTATAGGCATGGTCGATGTCGCGGACGCAGCCGTCGGTGGCGTCAGTGTCGAGCGACGACCAGCGGTTGCTGGTGGAGAACGGTTCTGTGGTGCGCACGCCGCCAGGTGCCGCGTGGTAGAGCTCGACCGCTTCTGGCGACGCAGATCCGCTGCGGATGTCCCATCGGGACAACCACTCCGTCAGTGATGGCGCGTGCACCGCGTGCACCTCGCTGTTGAGCAGCCCGGCGCGGTGCAGCTCGCCGAGGATCGCCGGGATTCCGCCGGCCCGATGCACGTCCTCGATGTGGTAGTCGGAGTTGGGCGAGACCTTGCACACGCAAGGCACCCGGCGGCTGATCGCGTCGATGTCATCGAGGGTGAAGTCGATCTCGCCTTCGCGCGCAGCCGCGAGGATGTGTAGAACCGTGTTTGTCGACCCGCCCATCGCGACGTCGAGCGCCATTGCGTTTTCGAAGGCGGCGCGCGTGGCGATCGACCGAGGCAAGGCAGCGGCGTCGTCGTCGTCGTACCACCGGCGAGCGAGGTCGACGACGGTGCGACCGGCAGCTACGAACAGGTCGCGACGCGCGGTTTGGGTGGCGAGTGTCGTGCCGTTTCCGGGCAGAGCCAGGCCGAGTGCCTCAGTCAGGCAGTTCATCGAGTTGGCGGTGAACATGCCCGAACAAGAGCCGCAGGTCGGGCAGGCGGAGCGTTCGATGTCGCTCAGGCCGCCTTCGTCGATCGCGGCGTTGGCGGATGCCGAGATCGCGGTGATCAGGTCCGTCGGGGCAGTCGCGACCCCGCCCACGACGACGGCCTTTCCTGCCTCCATCGGACCACCGGACACGAAGACGGCCGGGATGTTGAGCCGCATGGCGGCGTTGAGCATGCCCGGCGTGATCTTGTCGCAGTTGGAAATGCAGACGAGCGCGTCCGCGGCGTGACCGTTGACCATGTATTCGACCGCGTCGGAGATCACCTCGCGCGAGGGCAGGCTGTAGAGCATCCCGCCGTGACCCATCGCGATGCCGTCATCGACGGCGATGGTGTGGAACTCGCGTGGCACGCCCCCGGCGGCGCGGATCCCCTCGGCGACGAGGTCTCCGACCTCCCGAAGGTGGACGTGGCCCGGGACGAACTGGGTGAACGAGTTGGCGATGGCCACGATGGGCTTGGTGAAGTCGGAGTCGGTCATGCCGGTCGCTCGCCACAGGGCCCGCGCGCCGGCGGCAGTGCGCCCCTGCGTCGTCACGCGTGATCGCAGCTCAGGCACGGCTTCCTCCGCTCGTCTTCCGGTCACTCCAGGCTACGAGAGTGCCCCTCCGGCCGCTGGGCGCGCATTCGGGTGAGGGTGAAATGGTGCATTTGCCGTGCCCGGCCTAGTCGAGTCGGTGGGTTTTTCGGTTAGTCACTTCTGTCTTGGCACTTACTGTCCGATGTTCCTCAAAGCCTGGGCAAATGCCGCCGCCCGGGAACGCGGGGTGTCGGATGAGTCAGACAAGCTCAGCAGCAAGCGCGCCGGAGCGCCAGGTCGCTCCCGCACTGGTGCACGCACTGCTTCGCTACGTACGCCGGGTCGCTGGCGCCGAGAGCCTGGCCGCGACGATCGCCAGCAGCGGCGTCGAGGCCGCCGACCTCTTCAGCCAGGCGCGCTGGTTCAGCTCGGATGAGGCGATCGCCCTCGCCGAAGCTGCCGGCCGCATTTGTCACGACGAGAACATCGGCGTGCGGGCCGGCATCGAGCTGTGGTGGATGCTGTCCGAGCACGACGGCTACCTCGACCTGGTCCGCTCCGCCGGTGACGTTGCCTCGGCGATCACGAGCGCCGCCGCCCGCGGCTCCAAGATGTCCACCGGCCGCCGCAACGAGGTGGTCGAGGGAGACGAGAAGCACGCCGTCCTGCTCGGCCACTACGCCGATGTGGCTACCGCGCACCGCTTCTACTGCGGGCTGTCGACCGGGTTCTACGCCCAGGTTCCGCGCGCCTTCGGCATGGTCGGAGACGCGGTCGAGGTCGGCTGCCAGCTCGACGGCGCCGAGTGCTGCACCTACCGCATCACCTGGCAACGGGACATCAACGTCGCGGCCCCTGACGTGACCGGTTTGTCCCACAGTGCTGACCGCGTGAACGGGCGCATCGCTCACCTCGAGGAGATGCACCAGCTCGCGTCGCAGCTGTTGTCCGCCGGCAAGGTCGACGACGTGCTGGCGAGGATCACCCGCGAGGCAGCGCGAGCCGTGCAGGCACCGCGCTATCTGCTGGCGGTCCGGATCCAGGACTGCGACGAGCTGCGCGTGCATCACCGCGGTTTCCGTGACGGCACGACCGCCGCATTCGCGGACCGGCTGCTCGCTGGCTCGATCGGAGAGCAGGACGGCGTGCTCTGCGCCGACGTTGTCCACGAGGGAAAGAACTACGGTCGCTTCGCCGCCTGCTACCCCCGCGGCTCCCACTTCGCCGACGGTGACCGCCGGCTCTTGCGGGCGTATGCGCGTCACGCAGCGGCCCTGCTGGCACACGTCGCGGCGCTGGAACAGGCCGCCGACGACCGCGACACTGCGCACGCACTGCTGGACCTCGCGCGAGAGCTCGCCGGTGCCTCCACGGTCGCCGAGGTCGGGCGTCGCCTGGCCGAGTCGGTGCCCCGCGTCGTGGGCGCCGATGCCGCCTCGCTTTGGCTATGGGACGACGACTGCCACGAGCTCGTCCTGTCGCACTGGGCGGACCCGAGCGGAGTGGACTTCGCCGGTCCGCACCGGCTGCCGGCCACCGAGTTCGCCGACGTTCGCGGCTTCATCGACCACATGGGGCCCTATGTCGTCGACTTCGACACCGCTGATCCAACGACCCGCGCGCTGCTGGCGCCGAGTGGCCTGCGCCATGGCGTTGCCGTGCCGATCCAGCTGCACGGGGCGTTCGAGGGAATCGTCGCCGCCGGCTTCCGGCGCGGCCTTCCGGACCAGCAGGTGCTCTTCGCGCGGCTCGGTGGTCTCGCCGACCATGCT
>DASSEQ010000037.1:0-7411 GCA_035695245.1 Mycobacteriales bacterium
CGGCAACAAGTGCCCGGCCACCGATTCGACGTCTAACAACTCCCGCTGATCATCAGCACGACCCTGCACCCGAAGATCATCCGGCCAACACTCAACTCGCCGGAGGACCGACATGCCCCTTTGTTCAGCAGTCTCCTAGAACGCGGCCATCACCTGTTGGATACACATTGAGCCAGAGCCGCAGCATGGGAAGCATGTCGAGTGGGAGCGCGCTAAGCGCGCCGCGTATTCGCTGCTGGTCGGTCTGGGATCCATTGTTCGCTGCCTCTAGTGACTCTGCGATTCGGAGCACGACATCGGCCAAGAACCGGGTTCGGGCAGCTTCGGCATTTGCCTTTCGTTCAACGGCAGCCTCTTGCCGCGCCTCCTTCGCATCGTCACCTGCCCGTCGCATCCCCAAATACGCCACGACTGCCGTCGCGAATGTGGCCACCATAAGACCACCGGTCAGCCAGTCGAGCGGGACGTCAGTGGTCGCCATCGACGGTGGTCCTCCTTCCCGCAGCAACTACATGTCATTTTGCGATATGACGGTGATTAGGTGAGCGGCATGGCTCCCACCGGCCTCGACTACCTGACACTCGGCGTTGCCATCTTCGGAGCGGTTACCGGCGCGGTCGCAATCGCCGTTCAGGTGGTGCAGTTCACGTTCTCAGGTCCTCGCGTCAAGGTGAACGCGAGCGCCAACCTGCACAGCGCGAACATGTTGTGGTTCTTGGGCATCGGCGCGGCAAATGTAGGCCGCGCGCCGGTAACAGTCCAAAGCATCGGCGTGCAGCTTGGAGGCGGCAAGCACATCCCGGTCGGAGCCCTGATTCAGCCCATCTACTCCGGCCCGCCGCTGCCCCATCGGCTTGAACCGGGCGACGAGGCGAACTGGCTCGTCCAGCCCGAGCCGCTGCTAGGAGACTGCTGAACAAAGGGGCATGTCGGTCCTCCGGCGAGTTGAGTGTTGGCCGGATGATCTTCGGGTGCAGGGTCGTGCTGATGATCAGCGGGAGTTGTTAGACGTCGAATCGGTGGCCGGGCACTTGTTGCCGGAGGGCAGCGTGTTCCGGTTCTTGGCCGAGCATCGTCGGGCGCTGTTTCCGGATGAGTTGTTCGCTGACCTGTTTGTCTCGCCGCGGGGTCGGCCGTCGGTGCCCGCGGATGTGATCGCGACGGTGATCGTGTTGCAGACGTTGCAGGGCCTGTCCGACCGCGACGCCGCGGACGCGGTCACGTTCGACCTGCGGTGGAAGGCAGCGTGCGGGTTGCCGGTGACCGCGGCGGCGTTCCACCCGACCACGCTGACCTACTGGCGGCGTCGGCTGGCTGCCTCGGATCGGCCGAACCGGATCTTCGACGTGGTCCGCCAGGTGGTCGCCGAGACCGGGGTGCTGGCTGGTAAGACCCGTCGTGCGTTGGACTCGACAATCCTCGATGATGCGGTCGCGACCCAGGACACCGTGACGCAGCTGATCGCGGCAATCCGGCGGGTCCGCCGCGATGTTCCGGGCGCGGCTGCGGTGATCGCGGCCGAATGTTCGGCGCATGACTACGACGATCCGGGCAAGCCGGCGATCGCCTGGGATGACGACGCAGCCCGAGCAGCGCTGGTCGACGGGTTGGTCCGCGACGCCCTCGCCGTCCTTGCCGCGCTGCCCGAGCAGTCCGCGCAGCCGGCTGCGGACGCGGTGGGGCTGCTCGCGTTGGTCGCCGGTCAAGACGTCGAGCTCGTCGACGACACCGACGGCACACCGCGGTGGCGGATCGCGCAGCGAGTAGCGCCGGACCGGGTGATTTCTGTTGCTGATCCGGAAACTCGGCACGCGCACAAGACGGTGCACCGCCGCCAAGACGGGTTCAAAGCCCATGTCGCGGTCGAGCCCGACACCGGTCTGGTCACCGACTGCGCGTTGACGAAAGCCGCCGGCGCGGACAGCTCCGACGCGGCCGTCGGGCCCACGCTGTTAGTCGACGAGCCGGCGCCGGTCGAGGTCCTCGGCGATTCTGCTTACGGCTCCGGCGACGCCCGAGCCGCGTTCGCCGCTGCCGGTCACACCGCGATCATCAAACCGATCCGGCTGCAGGCAGCGGTTGCCGGTGGATTCACCCTTGATGACTTTCGAGTCGACGAGACAGCTGGCACCGTCACCTGCCCCGCCGGTGTCACCCGACCGATCACCCGGGGTCAGGCCGCGGTGTTCGGCATCGCCTGCCGAGACTGCCCGTTGCGAACCCGGTGCACCACCGCCAAGGACGGCAAGACCCTGCACCTACACCCACATCACGTGTTGCTTCGCGCGGCCCGACGGCAGGCCGAAACCGTGGAGTTCCAAGACGTCTACCGCCAGCACCGACCGATGGTCGAACGGTCCCTCGCCTGGATCGTGCGCGGCAACCGCAGGCTGCGATTCCGCGGAGTCGTGAAGAACAACGCCTGGCTGCACCACCGAGCCGCCGCCATCAACCTGCAACGACTCATCACCCTCGGACTCGCACGCAGCGGCACCAGCTGGGCCATCGTCTGAACCTCCGCAGGACGTTGCCCGATCCAGATCAGCAGCGGCAGACCGACACCCCACACGCCGGGGCAAGCTCGTCGTCCAACCACGGTTGTGACTCGCGGCCATGACCGCTCCTGAGAAACCCGGCGCGTCACCGCCGCCCCCACCCAGAAACCGCGTTGTTCAGCAGTCTCCTAGCGACAACGCAGAAGGAAGGCCAGCCGAGCATGGTCCGTGTGTATGCCCACCTGGCCACTGGCAAGCGCGTCATCAGTCGAACCAAACAGGACCTGACCGTCTTCGTGAATTCCAACGCTGAGGAAGACCGCAGCTAGCCCGCGCCTGGACACCTACATGGACTCTCGTCGCCGAAACGCCGACACGTCGTCTGTTGCCAGGCGGAACCACTCGCCGTTCGCTCGCTGGGACGCGAACCTGCGGTGCCAGTAAGCCTCGATGCCGCTCGGGTCGTCGGTCTCGATCACGTGAACGAGGTCGTGCTTCTCGGGTAGCCGAAGGCCAACCTCGTAGAGCCGCCGACCCGGGTCATTGCTTTTGCCGATCTTGTAGAACTCGCCCATGCGCAGCAGGTAGACAACGCCCGTAACGACCCTTGGATGAGGCTCATCGGGCTTCCTTCGCCATCCTGGCTTACCTGGGTCACCGGGCTGAGCGGCGCAGATGGCTGCAACGTCGGCCAATTCCGGGTCAGCGTCGGCGAACGCCAGCAACCTTTCCCGCAGGACGGACTTCTCGCCCAGCCGACGACGGAACAGGTCAGCCCCTGGCATATCGGAGTCAGCCCGCTTGCGCATCCGCAGTTCAGCGACGGTTGGGATTCGCCCGTTCTCGCGCGTCAACATCGCGAGCACCCGCAGCAGATCATCGTCGCTATGTGTGCGCTCGTTCCATTCGCCTGGCTCAAGCCCCGCCTCGCGAACCGCATCACTCCAACGAACCCAGTATCGGCCTAGCCATTCGTTCTGGCCGATGCCGGTCTCGGCCTGGAAACGCTTTACACCTAGGGACTTGCCGCCGTTCTCCGCGGCGAGGCGACGGATCTCTCGGAGGATGTGCTCCCGGGTGGCCGCCACGTTGGAATCCTAAGAGCGAACGGGCGCGGTCGAAGGATGTTCCGCAGACGTCGGCTCGCTCGGCCTCAACTGCTCGGCCTTGATCCACTCGACGTGCTGTAGGCCAACGCCCCGGTACCACCAGACGTGCCCGATCCAGCCGCGCTGGTCGCATCGCCGCCAGCGGTCGAGGATGCCGGGGTACCACTGCCCATCGGTGAGCACTTCGACGGGCCGGTGCATGGGGTGATCATCCCCGGATCTGGCGGTCCGAGTTTGGTGGGGCCACAAGAGTGGGGCACAAGAGTGGGGCGGGCAGGACTCGAACCTGCGACCGAGGGATTATGAGTCCCCTGCTCTAACCCGCTGAGCTACCGCCCCCGCGGACATTTGGCCCAACCGGGCTCGCTGCAGGCTACTCCTTGGCCAGCTCCGCACGGGCAGTCGCCGCGACATCGTCGGCGTCCTGGCGGGTGCGGGTGTGGAAGGAGACCTGCTCGATCCGGCCGGTGAACGGGAACGGCGCGTCGTAGTCCGGCACCACCGGCGACAGCGCATCGCGGCCGAGGTCCATCCCGGTCGAACCAAGCATGCGCACGATCTTCTCGATCTCGACGGTCGCGAGATCGGTCCCGTCGCAACCGATCGTGAGCGCGCCGCCACGCCCATCACGGTCGAACCGCGCGGTCAGCTCATGCCGCCCAGGTTGCATTCGCAGCGGCGCCGATGCGCGGTAGCGGCGGCCGAGCGCGTTGTAGTCGAAATGCAAGGCGCCGTCTTTCACGAAAAAGCTGTGCCCGACGTTGTGATTGCCACGCGCATAGACGACTCCCTGCACCGGCGTCTCGTCGACATGCACGACGGCCGTCACGGTCCAGGCCCGTCCGCCGAGCTGCGGCGCTGCATCGACCGGCACATGGGCGACCGGCGGGAAGTAGACGTAGTCAGGCCGCGCATGCACGGTGCCCGGCCGCGGCGTGCCGCCGAACAGCTCGATGGTCCGATCGTCCAGCGGCAGGACGCCGTGCTTTCCAGCTTCTACCCACCAGGCGTCGATCAGTGCGCGCAACCGATCCGGGTGCTCTGCCGACAAGTCGTGGCACTCGGAGAAATCCGCGTCCAGATGGAACAACGCCCACTCATCGTCATCGAAGGGATGGCCCGGCTCGTGATAGGTCGTGATCTTCCACCCGTCGGACCACAAGCCGCGATGGCCCATCTGCTCGAAGTACTGCATCGAGCGCGGTGCCGGCGCTGAGCCATCGTTGAATGTGCGGCGGATCGTCGCACCATGCATCGGGATCTGCGGGACACCGTTGGCGTTGTCGAGCTGCGGCGCACCGGTGACGTCGAGAACCGTCGGCGTGATGTCGACCGCGTGACAGAACTGCCGGCGGATCGCACCACGATCGGCAATCCCGGCCGGCCAGTGCACGACGAGCGGGTCGCGCACTCCCCCGCCGTACGTGTTCTGCTTGTACCAACGAAGCGGCGAGTTGCCGGCTTGCGCCCAACCCCACGGGTAGTTGCTGTGTGAGTGCGGGCCGCCGATGTCGTCGAGTCGGTTGTCGACGATGTCGTCGACGTCCTCCCACATGGCGTTGAAGAAGCTGAACTCATCCATGACGCCAAACGGGCCACCCTCGCGCGAGGCACCGTTGTCCGACAGCACCAACAACAGGGTGTTGTCGAGAACGCCTCTCGCCTCGAGGAAGTCGACGAGTCGACCGATCTGAGCATCGGTGTGCTCGAGCATCGCCGCGAACGCTTCTTGCAGCCGCGCAGCGAACCGCTGCTGGTTGGCCGTCAGCTCCTCCCATGCCGGCACGCCGGGATTGCGAGGGGCGAGCGTCGTGCCTTCAGGTACGACGCCCAGCTCCAGCTGGCGAGCGAACCAACGCTGGCGTGCGACGTCGTAACCGCCGTCGAATTTGCCGCGCCAACGAGCGAGGTAGTCCGCCGGCGCTTGGTGCGGAGCGTGCGTCGCACCGAACGCCAGATAGAGGAAGAACGGTCGGTCCGGTCGGATCGAGCGAAGGTCGTTGATCCAGCCGGTCGCCTTGTCGACGATGTCCTCGGAGACGTGGTAACCGTCTTCGGGCCGGCCCGGTGGGTCGATGTGCCCGTTGTCGCTCGTCAGCTCCGGATAGAACTGGTCGGTCTCGCCTTGCAAGAAACCGTAGAACCGGTCGAAGCCTTTTTGCAGCGGCCAGTTGTGATGCGGTCCGGCAGCCGAGCACTCCTCCATCGGCGCAAGATGCCACTTGCCGGCGGCGTACGTCGCGTATCCGTGTGCCCGTAACGTCTCCGCCAGCGTTGCCGCCCGCGGGCTGATGCCGCCGCGCATGTGCGGGAACCCGGTGTTCCAGTTGGACACACCGCGCATGCCGACCGCGTGCGGGTTGCGACCGGTGAGCAGCGCAGCGCGCGAGGGCGAGCAGAGCGCCGTCGTGTGGAAACTCGTGTAGCGCAAACCGCCCGCTGCCAGCGCATCGATCCTCGGCGTTGCCAGCTCTGAGCCGTAGCAACCGAAGTGGGCGAAGCCGGTGTCGTCGAGAACAACCATCACGACGTTGGGACCGCCGAGCCCATCGGGAAGATCCGGCCACCACGGTGTGGAGTCGCGGTAGGTGCGGCCGATGCTGCCGCCGAAGTCGGGCTCGTTGGGCGTCGTCACGTGTCCGGACGCTAACTATTGACATAGGCTGCGTCAATAGTTACGGTCCGGCGCATGCCGGCCTACGGGACGATCGACACCGACTATGCAATGCAGATGGCCGGACGGCAACCGGATGACGACGGTCCGATCTACATGCTCAACCTCATGGCTTACCGGGCCGAGGCCGACTACGGCGCGGACGGCGAGAAGGGTGTCTCCGGGCGCGAGGCGGACGATCGCTACGCGCCGCTGGACGTGCTCGCCGAAATCGGCGCAACGGTGTGCTTCTACGGCGACGTCGTCTCCTCGACCGAGCCGTGGGACCGTGTCGCCGTGGTGCGCTACCCGACCCGCAAGTCCTTCATCGAGATGAACTCGCGCAAGGACTTCCAGCGCCAGCACGTCCACAAGGAAGCCGGCATGGACCACACGATCGTGATGGGCACGCTTCCGCTCGCGGCGTTGCCGAGCGATGCCGACGAGCTCGTGTTGCTCCAGGTGTGGTCGGACGAGGGCGACATCACGACCGGCAGCGGCGCGGAGTTCGAGGTCGAGGGCACGATCGTCGGCGACGGCCGCACCTGGCGGCGGGCCCGCTTCTCGGCCATCGAGTCGGCCGACGAAGCCTTGCCAGCTTCAACAACAGATGCCGGCGAGCGGCAGGTCATCGTCGTGCGCCCGCAACGGGCGCGGTGGACGTGACCGCGACCGCGGACATCGCCGACGGTCGGCGGCTGCGGCGCGAACACAACCGGCAAGCCGTGGTCGAAGCACTCGTCGCACTTTTTGACGATGGCGTCTACGAGCCCAGCTCGGCACAGATTGCCGAACGAGCCGGCCTTTCGCCGCGGTCGTTGTTCCGCTACTTCGACGACGTCGACGACCTGACCCGTGCCGCGATCGAGCGACAGCTGTCGGCCGCACGCCCACTGCTGCACATCGATGCCGGCGCCGACGAGCCACTCCGCCGACGCATCGACAAGCTGGTCGCCGCGCGCCTCCGGCTCTACGACGCCATCACGCCGGGCGCTCGCGCGGCACGCATCTGTGCGCACCGCAACAGCGCCGTTGCCAGGCATCTTCGCGAGGCGCGGTCACACTGGCGTAAGCAAATCGAGCAGCTCTTCGCCGAAGAGCTTCGACACCGCGCCGATCTGTTGCCGGCGCTGGATGTGCTGTGCTCTTTCGAG
>DASSEQ010000038.1:0-7573 GCA_035695245.1 Mycobacteriales bacterium
GTCATCTCCACCACTGGTTGCCCAGCGGTCAGAGCACCGGTGGCAAGACCGTGCTCGACGCAGCCGAGGGCCGACCGGTCCTTGACGCTGCCGCCCGGCTGCAGCATCTCGGCCTTCGCCAGCAACCGACCCGAGCAGTCCGACGGCAGCGGGATCTCGATCAGCGGTGTGTTGCCGATTGCACCGAGTGCGGCGAGCGTGCTGTTCACTCGCGGATGACCTGGGTGCCGCCGGAGTAGACGAAGCAGGAGCAGCCGGTGCTGTAGGCGAGGTCGCGATAGCCGGCGGCTGCGTCATGGTGCGTCGGCACCCACCGGATGGCGAAGGTGCTCGCCGGAGCGAACCCGGAGCCGATGGCGTCGACAGCCTGCTCGAACGCCGCCGTTGATGTTGTCGCGCCCGCTGCCGCCATTGCCCGCTGCAGAGTCAGAAACACGTCGCAGCTCGTGCGAACCAGCGCGTTGCCGAGCCCCGACTCGTCGAGCCCCATCTTCTTGCCGAGCGCCAGGCACGACTTCGCCGCGGGTGTCTGCGCGGTCGGGTCCTGGGCAGCCGCGACGTCGAGACCAGGCAGGTAACCGACGCCGATGGATCCGGCGAGCTGCCCTTTGGGGGCGGTGCTGGCGAGAACGGTCGGTGAGTCGGCACTCCAGATGCCGTACTTCGGGTGATAGCCCTGCGTCTGCGCGTTGCTCATGAAGTAGGTCTCGGCCGCGCCGCCGGGGCTGAGGAAGACGACGAGGTCGATGTGCTCGTTGCTGAACTTGAGCTCGGCACTTGTCGCGCTTGATGCGATCGCGCTGTTGTCGGTGCTCGAGCTCGCTGTGACGTGGTCGGTCAGGCTGAGGCCGACGTTTTGCAACGCCGGCACCAGTCCGTCCGCGACCGCGTGGTCGTAGATCGCGCCGGGGTATTGCACTAGCCCGACCCTGTGCACGTTGGCCAAGTAGCCACGCTGCTTCAGGTTGCTGATCAGCAGTTGCAGTCCAGAAGTCAAGTTGAGCTCGTCCGGCTCGTAGGCGTAGCGGTGATACTGCGCGAAGAACCGCTCATCGCCTTGCGTCGCCGCTGCGAACAACGGCACGTCGTGTTTCGCCAGGCATGGCAACAGCTCACCGGCCCCACTGTTGATGCCGCCGACGACGAGATAGACGTGATGGTCCTGGGTGAACGTCGCGCATGCGGCCGCGTCTTGAGCCTGCGGGTCCTGCCCCTCGTTGTAGGCGAAGTAGACCGGCTGCACCTGGCGACCGCCGAGGCCGCCGTGCGCGTTGATGTACTTCACGAACGCGTCGAAGACCGGCTTGTTGTCGGGGATGACCAGGCCGCCGAAGCCAGCCGCAGCCAGCGCGGCGTTGCCACCGTTGAGGTAGTAGGTGCCGATCTGGATCGGCGGCAGCTTGTGCCCGGGCTGGCCGGCGATGCCGCCGTTGGCGGAACCGAGGGTGCCGGCGCTTGTCGTCCCGCTCTGGCCGGCGGCGCCTGTCGTCGTACCGACTGCCTGGCCGCCGGCGCCTCCGCCCGATGCACCGGTGGGCACCGACAGCGGGTTGGCGCCCTGCTGTGTCGAGCCGGCGGTCAGTCCGGAGCCGGCCGAGTTGGCTTCCGCGCCGCTGACGGTGGTGCCGCAACCGGCGGCGGCGACGAGACAGAGCGCAATAAGAGAGGTGCGCAGCGGTCGAGCCATGGGCTTTGCCCCTCCCATCTACCTTGACATATCGGACGATATTTAGATACTGGCTGATATGTCAATGCCGGTTCGGTCCCGCCGCGAGCGGCAGCAGGAGACTCGGCAGGCGTTGCTGAGCGCGGCGCGCGACGTGGTCGCCCGGCGCGGCATCGAAGGCGCGTCGCACCGGGAGATCGCAGCGGAAGCCGGCGTGACCATCGGCGCCATCTATGCCAACTTCGCCAACAAGGCCGACCTGATCGTCAGCCTCATGGACGACGTCGCCGGCGACGGCACGATGTTGGCGGCGCACAGTCCGTCGGTGCGCACGTGTCTGGAAGATCTGGGCCGGCGACTGGTGGCTCAGGCCGACTCGCGGCCGGAGCTGACCGTGCTGTCGATGGAGTTCGCGCTGGCGTCGATGCGCGACCCGGGCATCCGAGCCCGGCGCTTGCCGCATCGGGAGGCCGAGCACGCGGCGTATGCGCGGGTGCTGGAGGAGATCGCGGCCCGGTCCGGCGAGACGCTGCCGCTGCCGGCCGGTGAGTTCGTCGAGGTCGTCGCCAACCTCGGTTGGTCGCTGCTGTGCACTCGCGCCATGCTCGGACCGGACGTGATCACGGAGGACCTTGTCGTCAAGGCTCTCGGACTGCTGCTGCAGGGGGAATGATCGTGCGACGTTTGGTGAGTGCGGTTGCCGCGGGCGCGGCTCTGGGTGCTGTGGCGCAGCGACTGGCCGAGGCCCGCGACCGCCGTCGCTTCCCGATGCCGGGGCGCTTGGTCGAGGTCGACGGCACTGCCTTGCATGTCGTCGTCGAGGGCTCCGGCCCGGTCGTGTTGATCGACTCCGGGCTCGGCGGCTCGTGTCTCGAGTGGGCAGCGGTCGCGCGCGACCTCGCGCATGACTTCACCGTGGTGCGTTATGACCGGCCTGGTTTCGGTTGGTCGCCGGGATCTACGTGTGACCGCAGCGCCGTCGCCGCGGCGCAACGGATCCGCGGGTTGGTAGCCGCTCTTGGACTGACGGCGCCGGTGTTGCTCGTCGGGCACTCGCTCGGCGGCCTGCATGTGCGGCTGGTCGCATCGCTCTACCCGGACCTCGTGCGCGGGCTCGTGCTCGTCGACCCGTCGCACGAGGACATGCTCGACGACCCGTCTGCCGCCCGCAATGCCGCGGTCATGAACAAGGTCATGTCAGCGTTTGCCGTGACTGCACCCCTTGGTACGCCGCGGCTGGTGGGCCGGCTCTACACGCGAATGGTGACGTCCGCGATCCGAGCGACACTCGATGACGAGATGCGCACGTCGATGCACCGGTCGACATTGCTGACTGCTTGCTCGGTCGCGGGGTTGCGCGGCGCCGTGGCCGAGATGAACGCTCTGCCAGTGTCGCTGCAGCAGGCGAAGGGGATGGGTCCGCTCCCGGACGTCCCGGTCACGCTGATCACCGCGGGCGCGTCGCCGCGCACGCCGTCGGAGGAGAAGGTCCGCGCGGTGATCCGCGAGTTGCACGAATCCGTCGTCACGTCGGTCCCGCAGGGTCGACTCGTTGTGGCTTCCGAAAGCGGTCACCTGGTGCCGATCGACGAACCCGATCTCGTCGTGCAGTGCATTCGCGAGACGGCCGACGCGCCGGTCGCGTCGACGCTCTCCGGCGCGTGAGCCGACGGCTGCTGCTCGGCGGCACCGTCTTCGACGGTCACGACTTCATCGGTGTTCGCCATGTGCTGATCGCTGATGGTGTGATCGTTTCGGTTGGCGCTGAGCTGTCGCCTGGTGCTGACGTCGAGGTGATCGATTGCACCGGCCAAACCGTGATGCCAGGTCTGATCGATGCGCACGTGCATCTCGCTTGGGCCGGTCTCGAACCACCACCGGCCGATGTCGAGATCAGCAGGCGGCGCGCCCTGCACAACGCGTCGGCACTGTTGCGTGCGGGTGTCACGGCGGTCCGCGACACCGGCGGGCCGCTCGAGGTGCTGACGTCGGTGCGCGCCGAGCTGGCAGCAGGTGCGCCGGCCGGACCGGAGGTCGTGCACTGCGGCCGCATCCTGTGCGCGCCGGGCGGCCACGGCGCGGAGTATCCGCTGCCTGTGCCGATCGCGCAGGAGTGCTCCGGTCCGGACGGCTTCCGGGCCGGTGTCCGCGAACAGCTGACCGGAGGCGCGTTGGCGATCAAGGTCGCACTCAACGGTGCATCCGGTCGGGTCGAGCTGACCCGAGACGAGCTCGTCGCAGTTGTCGACGAGGCGCATGCCGCCGGCGTACGCGTCGCCTGTCACGCATCCGTCCGCGACGCGGTCACCCTCGCGGTTGACTGCGGTGTCGACACGATCGAGCACGGCAATGGTCTGGATGTCGCACTCGCACAGCTGATGGCCGATCGCGGCATCGGTCTCGTGCCTACGACGGCGATCTTCTGCGAGCTGAAGGAACAGTTCGACGCCGACACCTCGCCGCCCGACGAGCTGCGTGCTGCCCAGCGCCGCGCCGTCGACCAACGCATTGCCGAACACGCGACGACGATGGCCGCCGCTCTCGACGCCGGAGTGATGATCGGTTTCGGCACGGACCGCGTGCCCGGCGGCGATGTCGTCGCGATCGTTGCCGAAGCACTGGCGTTGCAGAGCTACGGACTGTCGATCACGCAGGTCTTGCGCGCGGCGACCTCGGTCAACGCGCAACTGCTCGGCCTGACCGACCGCGGCGTGATCAGCCCCGGCGCACGAGCGGACCTCGTGGCGTTTCCAGGCGACTTGCAGTCCGACCTGGAAGCGCTGGCATCACCGCACCACACCCTCGTTTCGTAGACCTCAGGTCCGTCGGCGTCGATGAGCACAGCTGACCGCGCGACTCACAATTGATCTTCGCGCCCGCAACCACATCGACGGCGTGTCGCGGCCGAAAGCGGTCGCGGCGGCGAAGATCAGCGTGTCGCCCGGCTGGCTGTGCACACGCCGAATCGACGACCCTTCTCCACAGCGCGTGCACAATCCGCGGATCTTCGTCGTACGCCGCACGCATCCTCGCCTCATCCACCGGCGTGCGAGGAGGCACAACGTGCAGGAGCAACAGGTCGCGAGGGTCAACATCCGGATCACGGCGGACGGCAAAAGGGAATGCATGTTCGCCGAGCCAGTCGGCATGGTGGACACGGACGGCTCGGGCCTCTACCGGCTGCTCAACACTGCCTTCTTCGCGCCTTTCGTCTTGCACGACATCGTCGCGGTCGACGGCGACAGCGGCGAGCTCTCCGTCATCGCACTCGAGGAGCCGAGCGAGTGCCGGGCCTACGACGTTCAGTTCGGCGCGCATGTGACGGTCGCCCAGATAGCGGAGCTGACCCAGCGCTGGCTCGACGCGGATGCCTATGTGGCTCAATGCATAGACGAGTCTTACGTCGTCACGGTGCTCCCCGACGGCAAAGGACCGTCGGTGCACGAGCTCGATGCGCTGCAAGACGAGGGCTTCATCAAGTACGACGCCGTGCGCAGGGGCGACGAGGACCTGTCCAACTGGCCACCCCTGTGACCGCTCGCTGCCAAACGGACTATTTCCGAATTAGTCCTGCAGCCGCTCCGTCACCTGGTCGAGGTCTACAGGGTGACGGTTGCCACCAAGTCGGTCCGCAAGACAACCACGGCCAAGAAGGTCACGGCCAAGAAGGTCACGGCTGCGAAGGCTCCGGCCAAGAAGGCTGTCGCCAAGAAGGTCGCTCCCGTTCGCGCGCCGCGCCGGAAGAAGCCGCTGTTGCAGCTCGTGCGCCGTCCTGACGGTCGCGCGCTGTCGTTCACCGAGCGGCTCGAGGAGAAGATGCACAAGCAGTTCGGCCACTCCGGCCCGATCTGCCACCAGTGCCGCACCAACGCCAGCCGGCTCGCCCTCATCGCCGGCGCCTAACACCGGCGAAAGATCTTCGCGCCCACGACCACCCGTACGGCGCGTCGCGGCCCTAACTGGTCGCGGCGGCGAAGATCAGCCGGCGTTTGACTTGCGGCGGGCGTCGACGTCGTACGACCAGTTGCGGTCGTGCAAGGCACCGAGCTGGTAGTCGGGGCCGAGGCCGAGGTATTCGCCGCGGGAGCGTTCCGACCAGGCGCGCGCCTCGGGTGTGGAGCTCTTCCAGAAGTTGACCATGTAGCCGCCCTCGAACATGCGGACGACCGTGTAGCCGCCCGGATATTCCTTCACGGCGCCGCCCTCGAAGTAGGGCACCGTGCCGGTTTCGGCGTTGGTCGAAAAGTTGTTGCGGTGAGTGTGCCCCGCGTAGACGCCGGCGACGTTGTCGTGCTTGCCGAGCAGCTGCCTGAACTTCATGGCGTCCTGCACGTCGAGCCCGTCGTCGATCGGCGGCACACCGGAAAGGCTCGCGGTGAAGCTCGCCGGATGGTGGAACAGCGGGATCGTCGGGTCGCCGTGCGCGAGCTCAGCGGCAAGGTAGTCGAGCTCGCTCTGGCGCAGCACACCGGTCGTCGTCTTGTCGTTGGAGTCGAGCCCGACGAAGCGATAACGCGCTCGGCTGTCGCCGAACGTGATGGAGAAGTGCGTAGTGCCCGGCACGAAGCCGGCGGTGAACGAGTCGTCGAAGCAGTCGTAGAGGCCGTCGCCGCGCAACGTGCAGGAGGAGTACGTCGACCCGCTCTCCCACCGGTCGTGATTGCCGCGGGTGACGAAGTAGTGCCGCTTGCCGCCGGGCGCGACATGCGTGGTGCCGCCGAGCTGGCCAAACGCGTCGAGAGCGCGCTTTGATTCGGCCAGGGCAGCAGGCTCCGCCGCGTTGGACAGGTCACCGTTGGCGAGGAGCAGCGTGCAGCCGCGCGCGGCCGCCTCGCTGATTGCGGCCTGGCCCATGAACCGCCAGTACGGATGCTTCGGGTCGACCGGGAAACCCGGCGGCAGTCCGCCGCGCGGAAGACTCGAGTTGCTGTACGCCAGCCCAGCGACTTGCTCGCCGTAGTGGAGGTCGTTGAGCCAGGCGACCCGACCGATCTCGCGGCCCGGCGGTTTGACCATCGTCGTGAAGGTCGGCGGCGCAGTGCTCGCCGGCCCGGTGCCGGGGGTGGCTGACGGTGTGGCGGGAACGCCGACCGACTCGGCCCGCCAGTAGTACGTCGTACCGGGCTTCAGGTGGCTGATCTCGACGTAGTGGTACGCCGTCGAGCCGTGCGTTGCGACCTCGTGCCAGGTCGCAGGGTTGGGATTGGTGCCGATGAGCACCCGGCCAGGTGCCGCGACCGGCAGCGGGCGGCCGAACTGGTCCGGCTGGGTCGGATCGCCGGTGAACCAGGTGATCACCGCCTCGGTGTCGGTGACGGTGACCAGCTCGAGGTTCTGCGGGATCGCGAGGCCATTGCCCGCGTGGGCGGACAGCAGCCAGCCCTTGTCGATCGCGCTCGCGACCGGGAACGTCGCCCCGACCAGCGCTGCATAACGCAGCAGCTGTCGGCGGGTCAGCGACGACTGGCACACGCCGGGAGAATTCGGCAAAGGGCCAGCCCATCCCTGCCGGAGCTCAGCGCCAACGCCGTCCACAGGAGATCCGTCGGCGTTGCCGGGCCTGTCACCGCGGAGTCATAGTGAGTGCGTGGATGTCGCCGTCTCCGCCGGAGCGCTTGCCGCAGCCTTCGCGGCGATCGGCCTGCTTGCGACGGCGTTGTTCCGCCTCGACGGCAAGTTGGAGGCAGGATTCGCCCGGCTCGACGGCAAGATCGAACGGCTCGACAACAAGATCGATCGCATCGACACCCAAAGCGACAGCCGGGTCGACGCACTCGGCTTGCGGATGGATGCCCTCGGCTCACGGATGGACGCCCGATTCGATCGCGTCGATGAGCGCTTGTCGGCACTGGAGATCGGTCTCGCTCGGCACCTCGAGCAACACCGCTGACGCGTTCGCCGGCTACG
>DASSEQ010000039.1:0-3442 GCA_035695245.1 Mycobacteriales bacterium
CCAACGACGGGTGCGTCGAGAACAGCGACGAGATGCTGAAGCCGCTCGCCAGCGCCGGGGTGAAGAAGAACGCGTTGAACGGCTCCGCCGCACGCAGGTCGCGCGTGGGGATGCGGGCGATGTCGCCGGTCACCTTCTGCAGCGCCGACGCCAGCGCCGACGGCCGGCCGGTGAGGATCGCGCCGGACCGGTCCGCGGAGAGCTCGCGGTAGCGCGACAGGGCGCGGGTGAGCAGGAACGAGATGACGTAGACGAGGATCGACACCAGCATGACCAGCATGACCATGGCAGCGCCATTGTTGTCGCGGTCGTCGCGACGGCTGTAGCCGCCGCCGAACATGCCCGCGTAGAGCGTGAACCGCGTGATCATGCCGGCGCACATGCCGAGGAACGACGCGAACGTCATCACAGCAACGTCGCGGTGAGCGACATGGGACAGCTCGTGCGACAGCACACCTTCCAGCTCTTCGGTGTTGAGCCGGCGCATGATGCCCGTCGTCGCACAGACGACGGCGTTCTGCGGGTTGCGCCCAGTGGCAAACGCGTTGGGAATGTCGGTGTCGGCGATGGCGACCTTCGGCTTCGGCATGTCAGCGAGTGCGCAGAGCCGATCGACGATGCCGTGCAGCTCCGGCGCTTCTTCGCGCGACACGATGCGGCCGCCCATGCCGTAGAGCGCCATCTTGTCGGAGAAGTAGTACTGCGCGAAGAGAAGGCCGGCAGCGACGACGACGACGAAACCGACGTTGACGTGCGACACGATCAGCGCCGCCACGACGACGACGTAGAGCAGCCCGATCAGGAACATCGTGAACGTCATGCGCGCCGTGAGTGCGCGGTCTGCTGGGAAGCGCGAACGGGTAGCCACCGTCATCACCCCGGGATGAGGCCTTCGTCGCCGAGGAGCTCGCGTACCTCGGCGAGAGAGGCATCGGACGAAGGAAGGACGAGATCGGAAGGGACGATCTCGTCGTCAGGCACCGGCGAGCCGAGCTCGCGGACCCGGTCGAGCAATGCGGTGAGGGCTGAGCTGAAACGCTCCTCGTCGTCCGCGTCGACCGCGGCGACGAGGTCGTTGTCGAGATCGTTGAGTCCGTCCAGCGCACCCTCGTCGATGGTGCGCTGCCCCTCCCCGAGGATCCGCACGATCATTTCTGCTTCTCCTCCGCGGCGGGTTGCGGAGTTGCTTCCTGCGTCTGGCTGCCACCGGGGAGGGCCTGCGTCTGCTGCCCGGCGGGCAGCTCACCCTTGAGCTTGGCCAGCTCCAGCTCGACGTCGTTGCCCGCGCCGATCGAGTCCAGCTCGCGCTGGATGTCGTCGCGTCCGCCGAGCGGCGTGCTCGCGTCGTCGAGCGCACCGCTGGCGATCAGTTCGTCGACCGCGCTGGCTCGCGCCTGCATCTGCTGGGTCTTGTCCTCGGCGCGCTGCATCGCCATGCCGACGTCGCCCATCTCCTCCGAGATGCCCGACATCGCTTCGCCGATCTTGGTCTGTGCCTCGGCGGCGGTGTAGGTCGCCTTGATCGTCTCCTTGCGGGTGCGGAAGGCGTCCACCTTCGCCTGCAGCCGCTGCGAGGCGTTGGTGAGCTTCTCCTCCTCCGCCTGGAGCTGCGCATGCTGCGTCTGCAGATCCGCCAGCTGCTGGTTGACCGCGGCCCGGCGCGTGAGCGCCTCCCTCGCGAGGTCGTCGCGACCCGCACCAACCGCCTGCTGCGCCTGCGACTGCAGCTTGTCGGCCGAGCCCTGCAGCTGCTGCATCTGTATCTCGATGCGTTTGCGGCTCGTGGCAACGTCGGCAACGCCACGACGCACCTTCGTGAGCAGCTCGAGTTGTTTTTCGTACGAGTAGTCGAGCGTCTCGCGGGGGTCCTCGTGCTTGTCGAGCACCTTGTTGGCCTTCGCCTTGAAGATCAAGGCCAGCCGGCGACCCATGCCCATCCGGTCCCGGACCTCCTCGTCATGCGGGCGGCGTCCCCGCCCGATGACGCTCAGCGTAATCCGCCGACTGAGAAGTTGCTGAGCCTTGTCACAGCGTGACCGTTATCTCAGCCTCAGCGTGACCAATGTCTCAGCCACCTGGCCGGTCGAGCGGCGCTCTTATGCTCGTCGGCGTGACGGAGGCGCCGCATGCCGGCAAGGGGCAGGAGCCCAAGGGCCGGGCGACGCCGAAGCGCCGAGACGCGCAGAAGCGCCGGCGCGCGCCCCTGCCGGCTAACCGCAAGGACGCCGCGAAGGTCCGCCGTGAGCGCGTGCGGGAACAACGGGCGCTGCAACGGCAGGCGCTGCTGAGCGGCGACGAGCGCCACCTGCCGGTCCGTGACGCCGGCCCGGCCAAGCGCCTGGCTCGCGACGTCGTCGACTCGCGTTTCACGCTCGGGCAGATCTTCTTCGGGCTGATCTTGCTCGTGCTCGTGCTGAGCTTCCTCGTCAACCCGCGCAACTATCCGACCGTCGCGGCCACGATCAACGTGCTGTCGCTGGTCGCGGTTGCGCTCGTGTTCGCCGACTCGATCCGCGTCGGGCGGTCGGCCCGCCGGCTGGTGGCAACGGCGTACGACGACAAATCGGCCATCGGCATCACGACGTACGCCGCGATTCGGGCGATGCAGCCGCGCCGGTTCCGCCGGCCGCCGCCAAAGGTCAAGCGCGGTCAGGAGATCGGCAAGTAGACGTCGAAGCCGTCGACCTCGACGAAGCCGAGGCGCTGGTAGATCGCAGCCGCGTGGTCGGTGTCCGGATGCAAGTGCGCCAGGGCGGCGCCGGCGTCCCACCCGCGTTCGACCAGCCAGCCGGTGATCGCGGCGCCGATGCCGCGGCGGCGCGCGTCGGGCAGGACAGCGATGCCGCCGACGTAGGCCGCCGGCCCGGCCTGGTCGTCCGACCTGACGATCTGCCCGCTGGCGACGATGTCGCCGTCCATCTCGGCGACGGCGACCGTTGCGTTCGGATGGCGGAGCAGCAGCTCCAGCCACGGTCGCTGCACGTGCGGCTCCTCCTCGAACGCGGTGCTGTCGACGTGCAGATAGGGCTCGATGTCCGTGGCTGTCGCCTGGCGAATCGTCACGCCCGGCGGAACCGCCGGTGCTTGGTACGCCGCCGGCGTCAGCCCCATCAACCTCTTGGTGAAGAGCCGGCGCCCGTGCGGCCAAGGCGCCGCGGCGGGCAGTCGCAGTCCCCAGGGCACGCGCAGCCCGTCGTACCAATCACGGACCGCGTCTATGTCGACCAGCGCAGGGTCGTCGACGTCGCCGTCGTTCCACTGCGCGTGCTGGAGTCCGGTCGCCATGAGGCGTACACCAGGAAGCTGGAGCGTCGCGAGCACTCCGAGCACCTGCCATGCGTCCGCATGGGCGGTGCGCACCCAACGTGAAGTCACCAACGGCACGCGGCATAGCGTCGCAGGCATGGAGCATCGACACCTCGGTCATAGCGGACTGCTCGTC
>DASSEQ010000040.1:0-13464 GCA_035695245.1 Mycobacteriales bacterium
CCTACGGCTTCGTCCACCGCATGCTGTCCGAATCCGGCACTTCGCTGCGTGGACGCGGCGGAGCGACGCGCGGTAAGCGGCTCTCCTGAGCGACGCCCCGGCCGACGTCGGCATCCGTTTCGACGTCGATGGTGGCATCGCGCGCGTCACTCTCGACCGTCCGGACAAGCGCAATGCGCAGCTTCCGGACATGTGGCATGCGCTCGCCGAGTTCGGCGCGCAACTGCCTGCCGACGTACGTGTTGTCGTTGTCCGCGGTAACGGTCCCTCGTTCTCCGCTGGCCTCGACCGCAGCATGTTCGGCACGCTCGGCGCCGGTCTCACCGGTGACGAGAGCGCTGCACTCGAAACCATCGCCGGCTATCAAGCAGGCTTCTCCTGGCTACGCAATCCAGAGCTGGTCAGCGTCGCGGCAGTGCACGGCCACGCCATCGGCGCCGGCTTCCAGCTGGCTCTCGCGTGCGACCTGCGCATTGCCGCTGCTGACGCGCAGTTCACGATGGCCGAGCCCTCGCTCGGTCTGGTGCCTGACCTGGGCGGCACGCAGGCGCTTGTCCAGGCGGTCGGCTATGCCCGGGCTCTCGAAATTTGCGCCACGGGTCGTCGGGTCGCCGCGGACGAGGCGGAGCGGATCGGCCTGGTCAATCTCGTCGTGGCGCCCGATCAGCTCGACGGCGCGGTCGACGACCTGATCGCCGGTCTGATCAGCACCGTGCGCGATGCCGTGACGATGACCAAAGCCTTGCTGCTCGGCGCGCACGACCGGACCTATCAACAGCAGCTTCTTGCGGAGCGACAGGCCCAGTTGAGTCGCATCAAGGCGCTCGGGTCATCATCAGCGGATGGATCTGACTCTCAGCCCTGAGCAGGAAGCGACCCGGCGCACGGTGCGCGAGTGGGTCGACAGCGTGGTCGCACCGGCCGCGATTCGCAACGACCGCGAAGAGCGCTTCCCGCAGGAGGGCCTCGACGGGCTGATCCGCGATGGTTGGATCGGATTGACGCTGCCGGAGGAGTACGGCGGCGGCGGTGCGGATCCGCTGACTTACTGCCTCGTCGTCGAGGAGCTCGGTCGCGGCGACGCGAACGTGCGGTCGATCCTTTCCGTGCACCTCGGTCTCGTCGGCGGGTCGGTCGTCCGATGGGGCACTGATGAGCAAAAGCAGCATTGGCTGCCGAAGATGGCCGCCGGCGAGGCACTGGGTTGCTTCTGCCTGACCGAGCCCAACCACGGATCCAACCCGGCCGACTTGCAGGCGACCGCGGTCAAGGAGGGCGATTCCTACCGCATCAATGGCTCCAAGATCTTCATCACCAACGGCGACATCGCCGGTGTGGCGCTCGTCATGGCGCGCACCGGCGGCGAAGGCGCCCGCGGTGTGTCGGCGTTTCTCGTGCCGACCGACACCGACGGCTTCAACCCGAAGCCGATCCACGGCAAGCTCGGCCTTCGGTCCTGCGACACCGCAGAGATCGCACTCGATGACGTCGTTGTGCCGGCATCGGCACTGCTGGGCAACGAAGGCGACGGCATCAAGGTGGCGCTGTCCGCACTCGACGATGGCCGCATGTCGCTGGCCGCATCGTGCACGGGTCTCGCGCAGGCCGCGGTGGATGCCATGGTCGGCTACGCCAAGCAGCGCGAGCAGTTCGGACGGCCGATCGCCGGCTTCCAGCTCGTGCAAGAACTGATCGCCGACTCCGCAGTCGAAACGGAGGCGGCGCGCATGATGACGTGGCGGGTGGCCGACTTGAAGGCCCGCGGCGAGAAGTTCACAACGGCGGCCTCGATGGCGAAGTATTACGCCTCGGAAGTTTGCGTGCGCGCCGCAAACAATGCGGTCCAGGTGCACGGCGGCTACGGCTATGTCGACGAGTTCGTCGTCGGCAAGCTGCTGCGCGATGCTCGGGTCACGACCCTCTACGAGGGGACCTCGCAGGTGCAGAAGTTACTCATCGGTCGGGCCCTTACCGGGACGTCCGCCTTCACCTGACCGGGGGCCCCCGCGTGACGCAACTAACACCGGAGAAGTAGCTATTCCGCTATACCTCCATTGTTTCACTTTGCCCCGCGGCTTACGTTTTGGCGGTTAACGACCTGTCCGCCCGGCCGGGGGTTTGCGATGGCAAACGCGCTCAAAAGCGCGTCGGCGCACGTGGCGCCGCCGCCGCGCGCCCGTTCGCCCCGGCGCAGGAGCTGGCGTCGTCACCGACTGATCGCGGCCGGCGCGGCCGCAGTCGCTGTTGCCGGAGGACTGGCCGGCCTGCTGCTGTCGCGGGGCGGCGGTCCCGGCCCGATCCCCGTCCCGCATTACGCGGTGCCCGCGGCGTACCAGATCAGCTACGTCGTCACCACCCCGCACGGCCAGCCATCAACCGAGCGCGTGTCGGTGCGCCGGCCGTTCGAGAGCGTGGATGAGTTCCGCAACGGTGCGCCGCCCGGCACCACGACCTACCTGACCATCGTCAACCGACTCGGCGCGCAGGTGCTCGAGTCCGGCACTGCACAAGCGACCGAGCTTCAGGTGCCGGCGGCGGCGGCGCCGCAGGACATGCGCCCGGACGTCATCGTCGCCGCCGGACTGCGATCGCACGCGTTGAAGTACGTCGGTGCGGAAACCATTCTCGGCCGTCGTTGTCAGGTCTTCCGCAGTGCCGCACCGCTGCGTTCCGGGCCGGTGCAACCAGTGAGCTCGCCGTCCACTTACACCGATACGTGCATCGACGGTCAAGGACTGGTGCTGCGAGAGAAGACGGTCCAGCGCGGCATCCTCGTTTCCGAACGCCGTGCCGTCGACGTGGCGATCGGTCCGAGCGCGGTCGCCGACGCACCATTCGCACTGACCGGGACACACACACCGGTTGACTCCGGCGGTGGCGCTTTCACAGCGTTGACCTTCGCCAGTCGCCCGCCGGGCGGCTCCTGGGCGCTGGTCGCACCGCCGATCGGCTTCCAGTGGGTCGGCCGTTATGCCGTGATCCCACCGCAGCCAAGCGACGCGGGGGCGTCCGCATTCTCCGTCGGGCCACCGCCAGGTCAGGTGAGTGAGCTTGACGACGTTTTCGTGCGCGGCGTCGACGTCATCGTCGTGCAACAGGGATCGACCCTGAACGGCGCGTCGTTCGCGCCGCCGAACAACGCTCAACCCGTCGCGCTCGGTGCGCTCGGTGCCGGCCAGCTGCAGGTCGGCGGATCCGTCTCCACGATCACTGCTGAGCCCTACGGCGGCAGGCGCTTCCTGCGCCTGTCCGGGACGCTCCCGCCGGACGAGCTGCTGGCCATTGCTCGTTCGCTGACGCTTCAGGCAGGTGGCACGTTGACGAGGCTGCACGGAAAGGGCGCGTCATGACATCGCCCGCCATCGAACGCCCCGGCAAGCTGATCGGCAAGTGGGCCGACGACCCACGCATGCGGCGGGCCCTCTACGGGTTCACCGCCACGCTCATCTTCCTCTGGGTCGTCGAGCGCTCGTGGGCCGTGCCGTACGGCGTGCTCATCAAAGGCGCGGTCATCGGTGGTCTCTACTCGATGATTGCGGTCGGCATCGCGCTCGTCTATCGGGCGAACCGCATCATCAACTTCGCGCAGGGCGACCTAGGCGGTGTGCCGGCGATCCTTGCGGTGCTCTTGGTCGCTGTCAGCGGATGGCCCTACTTCGGTGCGGTGGCCGTCGCGCTCGTCGGCGGCGTCTTGCTCGGCGTCGTCGTCGAGTTCGTCGTCATCCGCCGGTTCGCGAAGGCGCCCCGTCTGGTGCTCACTGTGGCGACGATCGGCATCGCCCAGCTGCTCACGTTCCTCGAGCTGATCATGCCGAACTGGTTCCACGCGACCACCCCGCCGCGCTCGTTCCCGGCGCCGTTCCACCTGAAGTTCACCCTCGGCCACATGACGTTCGCGGGCAACGACGTGCTCGCGATGATCGTCGTGCCGATCGTGCTCATCGCGATGGCGTGGTTCCTCAACCGCACACACATCGGCGTCGCCGTCCGAGCTTGCTCGGAGAGCGCGGACCGCGCGTCTTTGCTCGGAGTGCCGGTCAAGCGGGTCAACCTCACCGTGTGGGCGGTTGCATCGCTCCTCGCGACCGTCGGGATCCTGCTCCGCGCCGGCGTCGTGGGGCTGCCGATCGGATCCCCGCTCGGTGTTTCCGTGCTCATGCGCACGCTTGCGGCTGCGGTGTTCGGCCGGATGGAGAAGATGCCGACCATCGTCGTGGCATCGATGATGCTGGGCGTCATCGAGCAGGCTTCGGTGTGGCACACGACCAACGCCGACGAGGTCGACCTCATCATCTTCTTCGTCGTTCTGGCTGCGCTGCTGCTGCAACGCCGCGAGTTCGCCAGCCGCATCCAGGAAGCGGCGACGTCGACCTGGACGGCTCTTCGCGAGGTGCGGCCGGTGCCGCCCGAGCTGGCGAAGCTCCGCGAGGTCATCTGGGTGCGGCGAGCGGTCATCGCCGCGGTCGTGGCTCTGGTGCTGTTCCTGCCGACCATGGTGGGTGAGGCAAAGCTCGACCTTGCAACGTTCCTCGCGGCGTACCTGATCGTCGCCCTATCGCTCCTCGTCCTTTCGGGTTGGGCAGGTCAGATCAGCCTTGGCCAGTTCGCCTTCGTCGCGGTCGGGTCGACGGCGGGTGCCTGGATGACGCTGCACTGGCACATGGATGTGCTGCTCGTGATGGTGGTTTCCGGACTCATCGGGGCCGTTGTCGCGGTCGCCATCGGGATCCCGGCGTTGCGCATTCGCGGCCTGTTCCTCGCGGTGGCGACCCTGTCGTTCACGTTCGCGTGCAACTCATTTCTGCTGAGCGGCACGCACTTCTCCTGGATCCCGGACCAGTTCACGACGATCCCGCGGCTGCCGGTCTTCGGCCGGCTGTCGCTGGACAGCGCTGACCGCTACTACTACTTCTCCTACGCGATCCTGCTGTTCGCCATCTTCGCGGTGCTGGGTCTGCGACGCAGCCGCGTCGGCCGCATCCTCATCGCGACTCGCGAGAACGAGCGCGGCGTGCAGGCCTACGGCGTCAACGTCACCCGGGCGAAACTGATCGCCTTCGCGGTGTCCGGCTTCCTTGCCGCCGTCGCCGGGGTGCTCATTCTCGGCGGTCAGCAGACCTTGTACGCCGGCGGCGCCGACCCGGAGTCGAGCATCGACGCCTTCGTCATGGTCGTCATCGGCGGGCTCGGGTCGATGACCGGCGTCTTCGCCGGCGCCATCTACCTCGAGGGACTTACGTGGTTCAAGGGCGATGTGCCCATCGCGTTCCAGGGCGTGATGAACGTGATGGGAAGCGGCATCGGGCTCATCTTGATCCTGATGTTCCTGCCCGGAGGTGTGGGATCGCTCATCTACAAGATCCGTGACCGGTTGCTGCGTGCGCTCGCTGACCGTCGCGGCATCATCGTGCCGAGTCTGATCGCGGACATGGCGGTCCGCGACGACGCGAGCTCGGACCGCGTCATCGAGGACGCGGATCTCGAAGCCTTCCCTGATGCCGTCGACGCGACCACGACGCCGGCACTGGCCGAGGCGACGCGATGAGCGAGCTCGACACGCTCACCGGCGGTGGCCGGGCGCCGCGCACCCCGCGCGCCTACTTGCGTTGGCTGTCGTCACAAGTTGGTGAAAACGGCCTGGGCCCGGTCTTCATCCTGATGGCCGTCGCCACACTGGAGCGGTTCAGCAACCAGTCGGTCAGCGTGCTGCTGCCCAACATCCGCGACACGTTCCACATCAGCAACGGTGCTGCCATCTCCGCGGCGACGCTCACGTCGATCCTGCCGGCGCTGCTGTCGCCGTTCGCGGGTTACCTGTCCGACCGCGTCGACCGGATTCGGCTCGCGCAGATCGCGACGTTGGTCGTCGGCATCGTCGCGGTCCTTCTCGGCCTCGCGCCGTGGTTCTGGTTGTTCATCGTGCTGCTGCTGGTTTCCGGTCTCGGGCTGCTGATCAACTTCCCGACTCACTCGAGCCTGATCACCGACTACTACCGACCTGAGGCGCTCGGCACGACGTTCACCTTCTACCTGTTCGCGACCACCGCGATCGGCGTGATCGCGGGACCCATCGGCGGTGGTCTCACCCAGCTATGGGGCTGGCGCAGCGCGTTCGTGATCCTCGGGGCACCGGCACTCCTCGGCGTGTGGATGCTCGGTCGGCTGACCGATCCCGGCCGAGGTGCGTCCGTCGGACTCGCGCTGCAGCACGAGGAGCGCACGACGTTCTGGGAGGGCTTCCGGCGGGTCAAGGCGGTGCGTTCGCTGCGCCGCACGTGGTGGGCGGCCGCCTTCTTCGGCGGTGGCGTCATCGCGTTCGTGCAGCTGCAAAGCGTCTTCTTCAAAGACGTCTACCACTACGGCGCTTTCGCGCGCGGAGTGCTGTTCGTCGTCTATGGCGTCGGCGGCCTTGTCGGCACCGTCATCGGCGGCGTCCTCGTGCAACGCCGACTGGCCGACCGCCGTCCGGAGTGGCTGCCGGTCATCAACGGCCTGATGGTGGTCGAGTTCGGCATCGGCATCGTCCTCATGGGTCTCATGCCGTGGGTCGGCGGATCGATCCTCATGCTGTTCGTGCTCTCGATCGGCGCAGCGGGCTTCAACCCGGCATACAACGCGATGATCGGCTTGGTGACGACGCCGCGGCTGCGTGGACAGGCGTTCTCCTACTCGCTGATCTGGGTGACGCTCGGCGCGATCGTGGTTGCTCCGATCATCGGCGGCATCTCCAACCATCACGAGCGGGCCGCCACCTATGTGTTGGGCGCGCTCGTCATCGGTGCAGGGCTGGTCGAGGTCACCGCACGGCAGTTCGTCGTGCGCGACGTCGCCGAGGCGCAAAAGGCGCAGACGGCCGCGAATGTCGACGCGATGCTCGCCGTACGCGGCCTCGAGGTTGCCTACGGCAATCTGCAGATCCTGTTCGGTGTCGACCTCGACGTGCAGCAGGGCGAGATCGTCGCGCTGCTCGGCACCAACGGCGCGGGCAAGTCGACGTTCCTCCGCGCGGTCAGTGGGTTGCTCGACCCCATCGGCGGGGCTGTGTTCTACAACGGGCGCGACATCACGCACGCCGATGCCATGAACAAGGCCATGCTCGGCATGGCCCTCGTGCCCGGTGACCGTGGTGTGTTTCCCGGACTCTCCGTCGGCGAGAACCTGCAGATCGCCGGTTGGATGTATCGCGGCGACAAGCAACAGCTGCAGGAGTCGATCCGGCGGGTCACCGCCTACTTCCCCGTGCTTCGTGAGCGTTGGAACGTGCCGGCCGGCGGCTTGTCCGGCGGCGAGCAGCAGATGGTCGTGCTCGCTCAGGCGCTCATGGGCAAGCCGAAGCTGCTGATGATCGATGAGCTCTCGTTGGGACTCGCTCCCGTCATCGTCGAAAAGCTGCTCGAAACGGTGAAGCAGCTTGCGGCGGACGGGATGACGATCATCCTCGTCGAGCAGTCGGTCAACGTCGCGCTCAGCATTGCGGAGCGCGCCGTCTTCATGGAGAAGGGTGAGATCCGGTTCGCCGGGGCGACCCGAGAACTGCTCGAGCGGCCGGACGTGTTGCGGTCGGTCTTCCTGCAGGGCGCGTCGCAGGCGATGGGGGAGAAGCCGGCCCGGACCCAGTCCCGGCAGAGCAGTCGCTTCGACGACGTGCCGCCGGCCCTGGAGGTCCGTGGTCTCACGAAGAGTTTCGGCGGCATCAACGCCGTCACCGACGTGTCATTGACCTTGCGCGAGGGCGAGATCCTCGGGCTGCTCGGCCCCAACGGCGCCGGCAAGACAACACTCTTCGACCTCATCTCGGGGTTCGTCATCCCGGACGAGGGTCACGTCCTGCTGCACGGTCTGGACATCACCAGGCTCACCCCGGATGCCCGCGCACGTCTGGGCCTCGGCCGCTCGTTCCAGGACTCCAAGCTGTTCCCCTCGATGACGGTCAACGACGCCATCCGGGTCGCGGTCGAGCGGCACGTCGAGGTGCGCGACCCGATCGCCGCCGCGCTGAATCTTCCGGCAGTCGCCGAGTCAGAGGCAGCGATCGACCGGCGCGTCGACGAACTCATCGAGATGCTCGGCCTGGGCGCATTCCGCAACAAGTTCGTCTCAGAGATTTCGACCGGATCGCGTCGGCTCATCGACCTCGCTTGCATCGTCGCGCACGAGCCGACCGTCATCCTCTTCGACGAACCTTCATCGGGCATCGCTCAGCGAGAGACCGAGGCGCTCGGGCCGTTGCTGCGGAGGATCCGGGAGATCACCGGCTCCAGCCTGCTCGTGATCGAGCACGACATGCCGCTGCTCACCTCACTCGCCGACGAGGTCATCGCACTCGACCTCGGCCGGGTCGTCACGCGCGGCACGCCCAGCGAGGTCACGAGCGACCCACGAGTGGTTGCCGCCTATCTCGGCACCGGTGATGCAGCGGTGGCACGCTCAGGCGCCCTGGCTGCAGCACCTGCGCCGGCCGGCAAGCGGCGCCCGGCGAGGAAACAGGCGGCGCCGTCGGCGGCCCGAAAACGCAGCAGCGCCAGACGCGCACCACGAGGCGAAGCAAGAGCTGACGACAACGGGAGCGAACTGTGAACAACAAAGCGTCGGTCAGCGACATGACAGTTGGCGAGCTGCTCAAGGGGCTCCGTCGCTATCTGCCCTTCATCGCGGCCGCGACCGCGGTCGTGCTCGTCGTGGTGATCCTTCCGGGCAAGCCGGCGGCGCCGTCGACCCAAAGCGTGGGGACCACCAATCCCAGCGGCAACGCCCCGGGCGGCACCGCGTCCGGCGCGCAGGCGCAGGCCGGTGCGGTCGGGCCGGGCGGGAGCGCTCTTCCGGGCGCAGGCGCGACCACCGGGGCCAACGGCACGTCGACCACCGGCACGAACGGCACCACCAGCGGTGTCTCGGCACCCGGCAACGCCACGCTGACCGCCACCACCGACCCGGCCTGCGATGCCACCACCGGCCGCGTCCGGATGCCGACGCTCTACGCGCCGCCGTGCGTCCCGCCGTTCAGCGGCAGCAACGGAGGACGCACCTACAACGGCGTGACGAACAACACGATCACGGTTGCGGTCGCGAAGTCGAACAACCAGGCGCAAGCCGCAGCCCTGCGCGCGGCGGCAGCCGACAACGACACCGACCAGCAGCAGCAGGACACGATCCAGGGCTACGTCGACGTGATGGAGCACCACATCCAGACCTACGGTCGGCAGATCAAGATCAAGTACTACACCAGCACCTACAACAGCAACGACAGCTCGTCGGCACAGAACGCCGAATGCCAGTCCGACGCGACCACTGTCGCGAAGACAATCCACGCGTTCATGTCCGCCGACTTGTTCGCACAGGACTGCGGCACCAACGCGTTCCAGAACACGCTGGCTCGCTACGGCGTGCTGTGCTGGTGCACGGTCACGGTGCCGGCGTCCTACTACCTGCAGTGGGCGCCGTACGTGTGGGGCACCGGTCTCCCGGACGAGACGCAGGGCTACCTGATGCGCGCCGAAGTCATCTGCCACGAGATCGCGCCGTATCCGCCGCAGTTCGCCGGCGAAGCGGACCTGAACTATCCGGTCAAGAAGTCACGCTCGTTCGGCCTGATCTGGCCTGGCGCCTCGAGCATCGTGAACACCGACGTCTACAAGGCAGGTGCAGCGTTCTTCGCGCAGCAGTTGCAGAAGTGCGGTGTCACGCTCAAAGAGAACGTGGAGTTCCCGATCGTCGATCCCAACGGGCCGGCGGACGCGCAGACCCTCATGGCGAAGTTCAAGAGTGACGGCATCACCGATGTCATCTTCGTCGGCGACTTCATCGACCCGGTTTATCTGACGAGCGCGGCCGAGAGCCAGCAGTACAAACCCGAATGGATCGACACCGGCTCGGCGCTGACGGACCAAACTCACTCCGGCCGCCTCTACAACCAGGACGAGTGGCAGCACGCCTTCGGGATCAGCTTCCTTCCGGACCGCGTCCCGCCGACGCTCTCGGAGGCCTGGAACATGTGGAAGTGGTCACACAACGGGGCCAACCCGCCGGCGCAGTATGCCTATGGCGGCGACTATCTGTGGGCGCTCTTCTTCACGACCGGCATATCGCTGGCCGGCCCGCACCTGACGCCGTACTCGTTCCAGTGCGGTGAGCCACCGTTCACATCGCAGACGCATTCGGGCTGGCTCGGTTCGAGCAAGCCGGTCGCCTGCGTCGGGAAGACGTATCCAGGGATGTTCGGCTATCCACTTTCGCCGACGAACTACAAGGCTCGGGTCGCCAACGCCGTGTGGAGCTGGGGATCGAAGCTGTGGTCGTGGGACGACTACAACGTCTTCGACGACGGCACCCTGATCTGGTGGGATCCCAACGCGACCGGCCCGGACGAGACCAATGCCAACGGCAAGGGGATGTTCCGCTACATGTACGGCGGCAAGCGTTACCTCTACGGCCAGTTCCCGACCGGCAAGCAGCCATGGTTCAACAAGGCCAACACGGTGACGATCTTCAGCACCGTGCCGGCGGGGGACAGAAGCAAGGCCTATCCCTACCGCTGCTACTACATGTGCTGACCTGACCTTCGACAGGGAGTCTTCTCAATGGCATCAGGCGTTCTCGCGTCGCTCGTCACTCCGCGCGGCCCGGTCGACCGGCCGCTGTTCCGTGACGTCGACACGTCGTACGGCGTCGTGCAGGGAATCAGCACCGGCCCGGTCGTTGCGTTCAAGGGCATTCCCTACGCAGCATCGACCGCAGGCCCGGGAAGGTTCCTTCCGCCGCAGAAACCCGACGCGTGGACCGGGGTGCGAGAGGCGCTGGCAGCCGGTCCGGCGTGCCCGCATCTGCCCGGCGACCCGCGCAGCGACTATGCCCGCACGATCTACTGGGACGTCAACGTCGGCGGTTATGGCGAGGACTGCCTGTCGCTCAACATCTGGACGCCGTCGACCGACGACAACGCGAAGCGGCCGGTGCTCGTGTCGTTCCACGGCGGCGGATTCATGACTGGCTCCGGCAGCAACGTGGGCTACGACGGCGCGGAGATGGCGCACTGGGGCGATGTCGTTGTCGTCACCGTCACGCACCGGCTCGGCTCCTTCGGCTATCTCAACCTGGCCGGCGTGGGCGCGCCGGAAGAGTTCGGCTACGCGGGTGTCACCGGCCTGCTCGACTTGGTGGCCGCGCTCGAGTGGGTGCAGGACAACATCGCCGGCTTCGGTGGTGACCCGTCGCGGGTGCTGATCTTCGGGCAATCGGGCGGCGGCGCCAAGACCAGCTGCGTGCTGGCAATGCCGCCGGCTCGTGGGCTGTTCCAGCGGGCCGCGGTGCAGAGCGGTTCGCTGGTGCGCGCCACGACGCAAGAGGCGGGCGCCAAGCTCGCGACCAAGCTGCTGCGCGAGCTCGACATCGACGCGAAGAACATTCGCGAGCTTCAGAACGTGTCGTGGCAGCGGCTCCTCGCGGCACAGCTGAAGGTCGGCGGCATGGGGTTCTCGCCCGTCATCGGCACCGATGCACTGCCGCACCATCCGTTCGACCCGTCGGCGCCGCCGGAGTCGGCCGATGTGCCGTTGCTGGTGTCGTCGACGCTCGAGGACGCGGCCCTGTCGCTGCGCCGTTTCGACCTCGACGAGGACACGTTCGCGGCGGCATTGGACGAGCGTTACGGAGACCGCGCCGGCGACATCCAGGCCCTCTACCGGCGGCACGAACCGGACAAGCCGGCACATCTGCTCCTCGCGCAGATCTTCACCGACTCCGGCTTCCGCCGCGGCGTGCACGTTCAGGCCGAGCGGAAGGCGGCCCAGGGGACCGCCCCGGTGTGGGTCTACGAGTGGGACTGGCCGACGCCGGCGTACGAGGGGAAGTTCGGCGCCATCCACGGCATCGACGTCGCCGCGTCGTTCCACGCCGTGCGTGACACGTTCTTCGCCGGCTCCGACGAAGGCAGGCTGATGGCCGATCGCCTGGCCGGCGCCTGGGTCGCCTTCGCGGCGACCGGCGACCCCAACTGCGAGCAGCTGCCGGACTGGCCGGCGTACGACGCGGATCGGCGCGCCACCATGGTCTTCGATGCCGACACCCGCGTGGTCGACGATCACCGGGGCGAGATCCGCCGCTACTGGGAGAGCCAGCCGCCCGAGCCACGCATCTGACGGCACCACTTCGAACGGCGGGCGACCAAAAAAGGACATCGCTACGGCGTGTCGTGGTCGCCCGCCGTTCGAAGTCGTTGTGAAACGGAAGTGATTGTCGGTCGCGTGTGTTGTGATCACCGGGAGAGGTGGTCACAGTGTCGATGGGAGGTCCGGCCGGCGGCGGCTGGCACGCGATGCGGTCGTTCCGTCGCGATGCGTCGGTCACCGAGGCGCACCTGCCAAAGGGCACGATCAAGCGCATAGCGCGCTTTGCGGCGCCTTACCGCAACGCCATCGTCGCCTTTCTCGCGCTGGTCGTGGTCGACGCCGTCATCGGTGCCGCCAACCCATGGATCGTCAAGCTGATCATCGACGACGGCATCAACAAGCGTCATCATGCCCTGGTCATCGGCCTCGCGTTGCTGATGGCCGGGCTCGCACTCGCCGACGCCGCGGTCAACCTCGCCAACCGGTGGTTCTCCGCACGAGTCGGCGAAGGTCTCATCTATGACATGCGGTCCGCTGTCTTCACCCACATCCAACGGATGCCGATCGCGTTCTTCACCCGCACCCAGACCGGCGCGCTGATCAGCCGCATCAACAACGACGTGCTGGGTGCTCAGCAGGCGTTCACCGGGACGCTGTCCAACGTCGTCAGCAACATCATCAGCGTGAGCTTGGTGCTCGTCGCGATGCTGCTCTTGTCATGGCAGATCACCTTGCTCGCGCTCGCGATGGTGCCGCTCTTCATCATCCCGGCCCGACTGATGGGGCGTCGGCTGCAACGCATCACCCGCGAGTCCTACATGCTCAACGCCGAGATGTCGACGCAGATGACCGAGCGGTTCAACGTCGCCGGCGCCCTGCTCGTCAAGCTCTTCGGTCGCCCCGACGAAGAAGAGCGGTTGTTCCGCACGAAAGCGCGCCGTGTTGCCGACATCGGCGTCGAGCAAGCGATGTATGGGCGCATCCTGTTCGTCTCGCTGACGTTGATCGCGGCCCTTGGCACGTCGCTCGTCTACGGCCTCGGCGGCTACCAAGCCGCAACCGACCCGGCGAAGCTCGGCACAGTTGTCGCCCTTGCGGCCTACCTCACTCGCCTCTACGGGCCGATCACGGCGCTGTCCAACATCCAGGTCGATGTCATGACCGCGCTGGTGTCTTTCGACCGTGTCTTCGAAGTGCTCGATCTGCCGCCAGCGATCGCCGATGCGGCCGACGCGAAGCCGTTGCCGGTGCCGCTCGGCGAGGCTTCGACCATTGAGTTCGACGACGTCTGGTTCCGCTACCCGACCGCCGCCGAGGTTTCCCTCGCGTCGCTCGAGTCGGTGGCGGTGCTCGACCAGGT
>DASSEQ010000041.1:0-4132 GCA_035695245.1 Mycobacteriales bacterium
GCGCCACCC
The DNA here is from genome assembly GCA_035695245.1 of Mycobacteriales bacterium. Lineage (GTDB taxonomy): Bacteria > Actinomycetota > Actinomycetes > JAFAQI01 > JAFAQI01 > DASSEQ01. The sequence continues at coordinate 10 of DASSEQ010000041.1, forward strand.
TTCAGGCCGATCAGCTCGAGCTTGTAGGGCTCGTCGGCGAGCTCGTTGCGGGCGTCGTCGTCCGCGACGGCGCGGCGGGAGAAGCGCTGGCTCTCCTTGACGATCTTGCGCATCTCGCCCTCGAGTCGCTCCAGGTCCTCCGGCGTGAAGGGAGTCGAGACGTCGAAGTCGTAGTAGAAGCCGTTGTCGATCGGCGGGCCGATGCCGAGCTTGGCCTCGGGGAAGAGCCGCTGCACCGCCTGCGCCAGCACGTGCGCGGTCGAGTGCCGCAGGATCGCGAGGCCCTCCGGCGCGTCGATCGGGATGGACTCGATCTGGTCGCCGTCGTCCGGCACCCAGGTCAGGTCGTGCAGCGACTCATCCGGCCCGCGTACGGCGATCGCGACGATCTGGGTCTCCTTGAAGATCTCGCCGGCCGTCGTGCCGGCCGCAACAACACGCGGCGAGCCATCGACGGTCAGACGCAGATCAGCCATGCCTTCGAGGCTATCGAGCGTCGCGACCCCTTTGTCGCGCACGCACGCCGACCGCGCAGGCACGCCTGTCGCGCACGCACGCCGACCGCGCCCCGTGCCGTCCACTCACGCGAACTTTGGCTGCGAGATCGGACAGCGCACGCTCGAGATGTCCGAATCGGGAGCCAATGTTCGGGAAAGTGCGGCTGTTCGGGTTTGGCCAGCGGCGGGTATGACCCGGGACATGACGGAGGAAGCGCCGCATGGCATCCCCGCGCCCATGACCGGGCGAGGCGCCGATCCGGCTGCCCGCGGCGGCACCGTCGGAGCCGGCCTCGAGCCCGAGGAGTCGGTCGAAGGCAAGGCCGAAGCGGCCGCCCATGCCGCCGGTCCTCAGCCGGACGAAGGCCTGGTCGAGCCGGGCGGTGTCGACACGGAGAAGACGCGATGAGTCATCCAGACGACCAGCCCACGCAACAGATCCATCGGCCGGACCAGCGCGAGGCGGCCCCGCCGACAAGGCCGCTGCCGGCGCCAGGACCGCTCGACCTCACCCGCGGCGAGCCGGAGCCCGAACGCGACGACGGCGTGGCCGCGCTGGACGCGATGATGTCGGCGGCCGAGCCGCAGACGGCGCCGTCGACGATGCCGGAGGCAGAGACATGGACGGCGATGCCCGTCGTACCTGTCCGTTCGGACACCATGCCGGCCTCGACCGAACCGCCGCTGCCCCGCCGGTCGTCGGAGACCATGGCCCGGGTCCGCGCCGACGCGATCGAGGCATGGGCCAACGCCAAGGACTGGACCCGGGACTGGTTCGGAGTCCATGACAACGCTCTCGGCGCGTTCACCGGCGCGATCGCGATCTTGCTGATCATCGTCGTGGCGCTGCTGGGTCACTGACGGGATTTAGCGCGCTTTCGGTGGGCGATACTGGACTTGAACCAGTGACCTCTCGCGTGTGAGGCGAGCGCTCTGACCAACTGAGCTAATCGCCCGGAGTCCGGGACGTGTGGGCACAGATTACATGCCAACGGCCCGCGCCCGATCGGGTGAAATGCGCCCCCGAGCGCAGAACTCCCGAATTCGAGGTGCCGATCCAGCAGGTATGCGGCAAGGTTCCGCCAATTTTGACGTTAGGCATCGCTGGATGCCTGGGTATCTCGATGTCGACACCGCCACCGCGACAAGAAGGACCCGGCCTAAGAGATGAGCACGCGACCTGACTCCGTCACGGCCGAGATCGAGCTGCGGCTCGTCGTGCCGGGGAGCCCATCACTGCCGGTGCGCGCCGATGTCGCCTACGACCACGGTGATCCGTACGCCGTGCGGGTGGCCTTCCACACCGGCAATACCGACACCGTCGAGTGGACCTTCGCCCGGGCGCTTCTGACCGACGGGGTGACCCACCCGGTCGGCGAGGGCGATGTGCAGGTCTGGCCGTCACACTCCGGCGGCCGGCCGGTCGTGTGCATCTCGCTGTCGTCGCCGTCGGGCCGGGCGATGTTCGAGGCGCCGCTCGCCGCGCTGGTCGAGTTCCTGACCAAGACCTATGCCGTCGTGCCCACCGGCAGCGAGAGCGACTACGTCGACGTCGAGGCCGAGCTGGCGCTGCTCCTCTGGAGCGAGCGCGACCTCTAGAACGGGAGCTTGCGGCCGGACGGCGTCCGCAGGTCGAGCGGCGCCGGAGCAGCCTTCGGGCGGGGGCGCTGGATCTGGATTTGCTTCATCGCTGCCTCCTCGCCGTTTGTGTTGGTCTCCGTTGTATAGAGACTCTCCACTGTCTGCGTGGTTACACACATCGGCGTGTCGGCCAAGAACTGGAGCGCCTTTCGGCTCAGACGTGTCGGCCATCCGACTGTCCGTGCCGGACAGAAGTAACTAGTCCGTTAGACCCCAGATGCACTACTACGTCCGATTCGTGCTCACTATCGATGACGACGAAGTCACCCTGCGCACCTAGCCCGAGGTGCCCGATGTCGTTGCGGCGCAAGGCTTGTGCACCGCCCAGCGTCGCTGCTTTGAGCACGACGTCGACCGGTAGCCCCATGGCCAACACAGCGAGCTGCATGGCGTAGGGCATCGACTCGCACCAGGCGGTGCCCGGGTTGCAGTCGGTGGCGATCGCGAGGGTGGCGCCGGCCTCGTGCAGCGTCTTCGCGTGCTGCCAGCGCTGGGTTCTCGTATAGAGGCTGCACACCGGCACGAGCACCGCGACGACGTTGGCGCTCGCGAGCGCCTTGGCGCTGCGTTCCGTGACGTGGTCGAGATGGTCGGCGCTCGCGCAGCCGAGCTCGGCCGCGAGCAGCGCCGCTCCGGTGTGACTCAGCTGCTCGGCATGGATCCGCGTCCCGAGTCCCTGGTGGGCCGCTTCGGTGAGGATGCGGCGCGCCTCCTCGACGGTGAAGGCACTCTCGTCGCAGAACACGTCGCACCACTGCGCGCCCTGTCGCTTCGCGTCTTTGATCGTCGCGACGACCTCGTCGACGTAGTCGTCGCGGTCGCGCCCGGCCGGCACGACGTGGGCGCCGAGGTAGGTCGTCGTGACGTCGACCGCCTCGAGCCGGCTTGCGACCGCCAGCAGCCGGAGCTCGGTCTCGCGGTCGAGGCCGTAGCCACTCTTCACCTCCATCGTCGTCGTCCCGTTGCGGCGGGCGAGGTCGGCGCGTCGCTGGGCGAGGGCGAGAAGTTCGTCGTACGACGCCTTGCGGGTGGCGTCGACGGTCGAGGCGATGCCGTGCGGCGTGTAGCCGTCACGGGCTTCGACCCGGCCGATGAAGTCGGCGCGTCGGTCGCCGGCCCAGACCAGATGCGTGTGGCAGTCGACGAAGCCCGGCATGACCGCGGCGCCGGCGACATCGAGCTCTTCGACGTCGCCCGCATCGGTCGGGATGTCGCGTTCGTGGCCGAACCATGCGACCCGGCCGTCGCGGATCAGGAGCGCGGCGTCAGAGACGACTGGCCGCTCCCAGGTGGTCAGCCGCCCGATCCGGCGTACCAGCAAGCTGCTCACCTCGTCACCCCGCCGTTTCACTGGCGATGATCATGGGGTTGTGCGCAGACACGCCAAGCGTGTCGCGCCGACATCCCCATGATCATTTGCAAAGTTGGCCTGGCTTGGTTGGCGGGTGGGGGTCAGGCTTGCCAGGACGGGCCATGCGTGTCGGGCTCGAGCGGCATGCGCACTCCGACGTTGCGGGCGGTGTCGATCGCGATGTCGTAACCCGCGTCGGCGTGCCGGATGACGCCGGTCGCCGGGTCGTTGGTGAGCACGAGCTCGAGCCGCTTGCGCGACAGCTCGGTGCCTTCGGCGACGACGACGACGCCCGCGTGGATCGACTTGCCGATGCCGACGCCGCCGCCGTGATGGATCGACACCCACGACGCACCGGACGCGGTGTTGACCATCGCGTTGAGGAGCGGCCAGTCGGCGATCGCGTCGGAACCGTCGCGCATGCCTTCGGTCTCGCGTTCGGGCGACGCAACGCTGCCCGCGTCGAGGTGGTCGCGGCCGATGACGACCGGCGCTCTCAGCACACCGCGCGCGACGAGGTCGTCGAACGCGAGACCGGCGACGTGACGCTCGCCGTAGCCGAGCCAGCAGATTCGTGACGGCAGGCCCTGGCCTTTGACGTGCTCTCGGGCGAAGCGCACCCAGCGCTGCAGCG
>DASSEQ010000042.1:0-16657 GCA_035695245.1 Mycobacteriales bacterium
GGTTGCACCAACTACCAGACGGCGTTGCATCTGATGCGCACCGGCGCGGCAGGTGTGCTCGTCGGCATCGGCGCCGATGAATGGTCCACGACGTCCGAAGTGCTCGGCATCGACGTGCCGATGGCGACTGCGATCGTCGACGCGGCCGCGGCACGCCGCGACTACCTCGACGAGACCGGCGGGCGCTACGTGCATGTGATCGCTGCGGGCGGCATCGAGACCAGTGGCGACATCGCGAAGGCCCTTGCCTGTGGCGCCGACTCGGTGATGTTGGGGGAGCCGCTGGCGATGGCGTCGGAGGCACCCGCGCACGGCGCCTGGTGGCACGTTGCCGCGTCGCACCCGAAGCTGCCCCGGGGTCGCTTCGCCGATGCCGGGCCGGAGTGGCCGCTCGGCACGTTGCAGGAGGTGCTCCGCGGGCCGTCGACCTCGCCGGAGGGATACCTCAGCTTGTTCGGCGGCGCGCGCCGAGCGATCGCGAAGGCCGGCTATTCGGACATCAAGGAGTTCCAGAAGGTCGGGCTCATCGTTTCGCACTGATGTGCGTCGCTGAATCCGGCGAATGAGCATCAAGCGGGGCGTTTCGCCGTCGTCCGGCGCGCGTCGATTTTCGTCGTTACCGTCGCTTGCAAGTGAGCGGAGCGACATGACTGCCGACAGCGCGAAGCGGCCGGCCCGAGACCGGCTGCGTCCGTATGTGAGTGGTCTCGCCCTGCAGTGGCTCGAGACGACTCCGACGGCGCGGCACCTCCGCGTGCCCGGCTCGCTGGCGTTCATCGACATCTCCGGCTTCACCGCCCTCACCGAGCGACTTGCCAGCAAGGGCAAGGTCGGCGCGGAGGAGATGAGCGACCTCCTCGATGCGACGTTCGCCAAGTTGTTGGCCGAGGCCTATGGCTACGGCGCATCGCTGGTGAAGTGGGGCGGCGACGCAGTTTTGTTGCTGTTCGAGGATGCCGAGCACGCGGCGTTAGCGGCTCGTGCGGCGTACGAGATGCGACGCACCATGCGCCAGATCGGACGGCTGCGCACGTCCGTCGGTGTCGTGCAGCTGCGCATGTCCGTCGGCATCAACTCGGGCGAGTTCGACTTCTTCATGGCCGGAGAGCGCCACCACGAGCTGCTGACGGGCGGCCCGGCCGCAACGTTGACGGCGTTGATGGAGCAGACCGCCGAAGCCGGCGAGATCGTGGTGAGCCAGGCGACGGCTGCGCTATTGCCCGCTTCTTGTCTGGGCGAAGTCAAGGGTGACGGGGTCTTGCTGCGGACCGCCCCGAAGGTTGCACGACGCTCGCGCGCCTGGGTCCCGTCGTCGACACCCGCGGACCCTGGCGACTTCCTCGACCCATCGATTCGGGACCAACTGCTGACCGAAGTCGGCGACTGCGAGCACCGCCAGGTCGCTGTTGGCTTCGTCGAGATCAGTGGCGTCGACGACTTGTTGGCGAGGCAAGGACCGGGAGCCGTTGCCGCGGCACTGCATGACCTCGTCACGATGGTGCAGGAGGAGTGCGCGCACCACGCCGTCACGTTCTGGGAGACCGACATCTCTGCCGACGGCTTCAAGATCATGCTCGTCGCTGGTGCACCGCGCAGCACCGGTCACGACGAGGAAGGCATGCTCCGCGCCACCCGGGCCATGCTCGATCGGTACGACGGGCCGGTCAACGTGCGCATCGGCGTCAACTGCGGCCGCGTCTTCAGCGGAGGTTTCGGACCCTACTTCCGGCGCACCTGGTCGGTGAAGGGTGACGCCGTAAATCTGGCCGCGCGCGTAATGGGCAAGGCAGAGTCCGGCAGGCTCGTCGCCACTGAGACCCTGTTACGCCGCGTGCGGGGACGCGTGGACGCGCAGCTCCTGGCGCCCTTCTCGGTCAAAGGGAAGCGTGAACTGGTGCGGGCGGCTGTTGTGTCCGCGGCGACTTCCGACCGGGCCGTCGTTGACACGCTCGAGGCGACCGCGTTCATCGGTCGCCGTGAGCAGCTCGACACGCTTTTGAAGGCGGCGCACGCCTCAGAAGCGGGAAGTGGCACCGGGGTTGCCGTCGTCGGTCCCGCTGGCATAGGCAAGAGCCGGCTCGTCGATCACGCGTGCGCCCGCTTCGACAGTCGAACGACCGTGCTGCGTAGCTTCGGCGAGTCCTATGAGTCGGCTACGCCATACCACGCCGTGCGACGTTTGCTTCGAGCCGCAATCGGCCTTGGATCGGATGTTTCCGAACGACGCGTGTTCAACGTTCTCCGTGAGCGAGTTCTGCGTAGTGCGTCGCATCTGGAGCCGTGGCTGCCCTTGCTCGCGGCGCCCTTCGGAGTCGAGGTGCCCGCCACTCCCGAGACACGCGAAGTGCAAGAGCAGTTTCGACCGGGACGCACGCAGTCGCTCGTCATGGAGTTTCTAAGTGCCGCCTTGCTGACCCCCACAGCGTTCGTCGTCGACGACGTGCAGCACGCTGACGACGCGTCCGCGAGCCTGCTGACACGGCTCATGCAAGAGTCAGTCCGACGACCTTGGTTGGTGTTGGTCGTCGGTCGTGAGCTGCCGTCATCGCTGGCCACAAGCGCCGGACACGTGATCGACGTGCCGCCGCTCATGGACGAAGACGCAACCGAACTCGTTCTCGACTTCCCGCGTGGCCTTGAGTTGGCGCCGTATGTGGTTCGAGCCCTGATTCGTCGCAGCGAAGGCAACCCGCTGTTCCTGCGGGAACTGATCGGCTCGGTCGGCGCTGCCGACGTCGATGAGCTTCCGGGCAGTCTCGAAGAGTTGCTGTCAGCTCAGATCGACGCCTTGTCACCGAACCACCGACGGCTGCTTCGGGCGGTGTCGGTCCTCGGGGTGCGCTTTCACGAGCTGATGGCGGCCGAGATAGTCGGCACCGAAATAAGCGATGACGACTGGCGTGCACTGGACCAGTTCCTGGCCCGCCATGCCGACGGCAGTCGGCGGTTCCGCACTTCGCTTGCACGCGACACTGCATACGAGGGCCTGCCTTTCCGCAGTCGTGCGGTCTTGCACGGGCGGGCGGCTTCGGTCGTGCGCGCTCATTCCGGTGGTTCCGATGAGGCTGCGGCCGAATTGTGCGTCCACTACCTGGCCGCCCAAGAGTTCGCCGAGGCATGGCACTTCGGTCGCGTCGCCGGCGCTCGTGCGCGAGAGTCTTATGCCAATGCCGAAGCACTCGCTTCATTTGAGCGTGCCTGGTCAGCAGCCAAAGCTTTGCCCGATCTTCCGGCCGAGGCAATCGTGGACGTGCTCGAGTCGATCGGTGACATGCGCGCGCGCCTTGGGGAGTTGGAAGCCGCAGTCGCGTCCTACCGTGCAGCGCGCCGCAGAGTCGCGCGAGGGGACTCAGTGCGCCGGTCACAGCTTGCGCTCGCGGCCGCGCTTGCAGCGCATCACGTCGGTGCGACCCCACGACTGCTTCGCTGGTTGTCACTCGCGGAGCGCGAGCTCAGCGCGCATAACGCCCGGGACGAAAGCGATGCTGGCCAAATCGCAGCACGAATCTATGTCGAGCGCGCCAACGCCAACTTCATGCTCGGCCGCGATCGGGTTGCACAGAAGTTGTGCTTTCGCTCGGCGGAGTTGGCCGAATCGGTCTCCGCCAGTGAGGTTCTCGGCCGGGCCCTGCATTTGCTCGATCTGCTCGAGCTGCGCGCCGGCGGTCACGGGGACACGAGTCGGATGCAGCGCGCGCTGAAGATGTTTGAAACCACTGGCAACCTTTCGCGTCAAGCCATGATCTGGAACCATGTCGGGCTCGCGGCTTACTACCGCAGTGATTGGCAGCACTCGGTTGACTGCTACGAACAGGCGCGGCAGCTCTTCAATCGCTGCGGAGACGAGTGGGGATCTGCGATAGCCGCCGCCAACATCGCTGAAATCCAGATCGACCAAGGTCACCTGGAAGCCGCGGAACCGCTGCTGATGTCGGCTGTGCGTGCGTGGCGGGTGTTCGGCGCAGCGTCGGAGATCGGCTTCGGTGCTCGGCTGCTCGGTTCGCTGTATGCGCGCCAACGCCGCGATGACCAAGCGGAGGAGTTCTTTAGCGAGGCCGCGGCTGCCTATGCCACGACCGGGGAACGCTTCGATCTGATCGAGCTCGAACTCCGACTTGCCGAGTGGCACACATTACGGGGCGATGCTGCGGCTGCTCGAACACAGCTGACCAGCACTACTGCCGAGCTCACTCGCGTCGCGCGATCGGCTGGTCTCGACTCGACCGACTCTCTCCCGGATACGCCGAGCACGCCACTGCTGCTGAGGCTGATGTCCCTAACGGATCGACTGGAAGGCGACGCCGTCGCCGCTGAGAAGCACGCCAGAGAATCGCTGGCCTTCGCCCGTCGGCGAGAGTCGCCGCACGACGTTTTGCTTGCGATTCAGGTGCTCGAGGACATGGGCGCGGCCACTGATCTGGAGCGCGAGACCGCGGCTTCGGGCCGAGCTGAACTCGGCATTCTTCAGGCGTCATCCCTCCCGGCGACGACGATTCCTCTCCCGCGCGACTCAGTCCTGTCTCTCAGCCCCACGCCGTATGCGGGTCGCCAGCCGGCAGGGTGAACGTAATCACCTCGTTGGCTGCGTTCTTGCCTCGGCTGTTAATGCACGGCGGCGTGTTGACGGGCACGGTGGCCGAGCAGTTGGCCAGGAAACCGTTGGTCACCGTGTTGCCGAACTTGTCGACGAAGGTGCCGGTGTCCAGGGCCAGGCAGATGTCCATGAACGGCGTGCCATTGTTGGAGATCAGGTTCACATAAGCCTTCGGAAGCGTCATAGTCACTGTCTTGCCGCGTGTCGTCACGTTGAAGGTGACGACGCTCCCGTAGAAGGGTTCGGCGGTGCAGTTCGGGAACAGGTCACCGCCCGGCTTGCCTTTCAGGGTTGCGGTGAGCACGTCCTTGGCGCCGGCGAACGCCGTGATGTTCACGATCGTCGTCGGGTTGGTGGGAGTGTCCTGAATGTTCCCGGTCGTGCATGTCTGACCGGCCGGGCACGGCACCAGCTTCTGGACGATGTCGAACGGGTTTGACGTCGTAGGCGTCAGCGGGGCCGACGACGCCGTAAGTGTGTCGTCGTTGATGCCAAAGGCGCTGAATGTGACGTTGCCAAACGTGAAGGTTGCTGGGTTGCCGGCATTGACTGTGACGCTCGACCCAGCGGCGTTCAGAACGCCGGCGCTGTCCGTCAATGAAACGGTGGTGTCGCTGGCGAGCGTTACAACGCTGCCGCACGGATCCAGCACCTCGACCACCGGCGAGGTCGGCATCGGCGTGTCGAACTCGGTCGCGCTGTCGGGTTCGGTCGAGAAGGTCAGACTCTCCGAGCCCGTGCTCGTCGCAGGAGCTGGATCGAGCGCCTGGAAGTCATTGCCCGAGCCGCTGAAGTCGTTCGATTGCTTGACGAAGGTTGTCCAGGTGCCGTTGCAGCTCCCTCCGGTCGGCGTAACGGTCATTGGCAAAGTGAGAGCCGACTTGGGTGCGATTCCCGAAGTCGTCGGCCCCGTGCTGGTGACGAGGACGTAGGAACCATCTGTCGCCACGCTCTCGTGGAAGTTGTTTGGAACTGGCGTGCTCTGACTGACATCGACCGAGTAGCCGCTCGGAATGAGGATCTTCGCTGATCCGAAAGGCGTCTGGCTCTTCGGGTCGTTCGTGAGCGTGAACGTGAACGTGTAGTGCGTTCCCACGACGAGCGAGCCCGCAGGCGAAATGCTCAAGGACTCATGGAACATCTTTCGTGCGGTTGCCGCGGACGACCAGGGCGCGACTCCAGCCGCTACCACCGCCAAGGACGAGAGAGCGAGCAGCACCTTGGTTCTGCGCTGAATTCGCATGATCATCTCCTCACGGCAGTGCAGCTTCTGCGTCGGGCATTTCGAGGACGTCGGAGATGCGCTGCTCCGGAATGGTCACGTCTCGTGACGGGTGAGTGCGGTGCAGGCGCATGCTCATCCCCGAAACGAAGGCGGGGGAGAGTGACGACTGGGTCAGTGCGGACAGGAAGTCGTCGCCGTCGATGCGCCAGAACTTGCAGGCGGTCTTCGCCTTGATGGTCGCGGTGCGCGGGACCTGCTCGAGCAGGCCGATCTCGCCCATGTAGGCCGGGGCGGACATGGTCCGGATGTGGCGCGTGCGCGCCCCCTCGCCGCGGGCCGATACGTCGACCTCGCCTTCGACCAGGACATACAAGGCGTCCGCCGTGTCGCCTTCGCGAATGACGACGACGCCGGGCTCGACGATCGTCTCGGTCGCAGTGCGGGCCAGTCGTTCGATGACCGGGCGGGACGCCGCGCCGAAGATGTCGAACGACTCCAGCAGCCGGATCCGTGGTGCGAACCGGACGTTTTGTTCGGCCGCGATGCGGTCGAGTGACGCCAATCGCGGGAAGGCGACGACCGCGAGCACCGGAATGACCAGAGCGTCCAACGCGATGGTCAGGTTCAGGCTCGTCGTGTCGAGCAGGATCGGCGTGACCAAGGCTCCGAGGCCGAGGCCGAGGATGATCAGCGCCCAGAACGCACCGAAGACTCTGCTGATGAGCTCTGGCGGCAGCGAACGCTGCAGCGCTGTCATCGCGATGACATCGACGATCAGCGTCGCGATGCCGCGAACCACCTCGAGGAGCGAGGCGACGACGGGCGAGTGCACCCAGATCAGGGGAAGCGTGGGCAGGGTGAAAGCGATCATCCCGATGGTCATGACAGCGGACAGCCGGGGCAGTGCGGCGGCGCGGTTGACGAACGCGGTGGCAATGACGCCGCCGACGCCCAGAGCCACCAGCAGGTAGCCGTAACCGTTGGCTCCGGTGCCGAGCTTCTCCTTGCTCAGGTAGACGAACAGCACGGTGTCGACGCCGTACAGGAACGTCGTGAAGAACGGGAATGACACGAGCAAGGATGCGGTCGGCGACTTCACGATTGCGCGGATGCCGACCGTCATCTGCTTCAGCGCTCCGCCGTCACTCGTGACGTCGGTCGGTGTGCTCCGAGCAGTCATGCGCGAGAGGAGCAAGGCGGAGATCAGGAACGTCACCGCATCAATGCCGGTCACTACTGCTGTGCTGCCCAGCGCAAGGACGATGGCGCCAATGCCGGGACCGGCGATGATGGCGACGTTGTTGATGCCCTCGGTCACCGCGTTGCCGGCCGCGAGGTCTTCCTCGCCAAGCAACTGAGGCACCATCGCGGCGGTAGACGGGTCGTAGACGCTGCCAAGCACGGTGATGACCGCGGCAATCGCGATAACGGCCCACGCCGGCGACTCGACGGCGACGGCGATCGTCATCGCCGTCATCGCAAGGCACCGCAACAAATCCGACGTGATCATGACGTGGACGCGTTCGAACCGCTCGGCGATGACACCGCCGTACGGCGAAGACAGGAACCGCGGGATCATCCGCCCTAAGGTTGCGGCCGATACCCATGCGGCTGAATGCGTGTGTTCGTAGACGTAGACGACAAGAGCGACGTTGTATGCCCAGTCACCCATCGAGGACTGTGTCAGGGCTCCGGCGAGCAGCCTGAAGTCACGATTGCGCAGTGCACTACGAAAAGACGGACCACCGTTGGACACGAATAACCCCCGTCAGCCGCTGCGAGTGAGTCTCGTCCAGACCGCGGATCGCGACGAGGTCACAACTGATCACTTGCCGTGGTCAATCGTGATCAGCGCAGCAATTGGGGAGCAGTCGGCGCCGATCCATGCAGATGCATGGACATCCCCTCGGCTGCTGCAAAGACGCCTGGACACGACACCTCAGCCGTGGCCACGATTGCGTCGATTTCCGGATCGGTGCGGTCCGGCGAGTGGTGGAACAGAGCCAACCGCCCGACACGAGCTGCGCGTGCAAGAGAGATCGCGTATTCGACCGCGGAGTGACCGAGGTAGGCGACGCCCGGGAACTCCGACGCCGTGAACTGCGCGTCGTGAATCAGCAGGTCGACGCCGTCGGCCAACTCCAGGGCCGCGTCATGCAGCGCCCCCAACCCGTCCTCGCCCGGACCTGCTCCCAACGGCGCGTGGTCGGAGAAGTAGGCCAGCGATCCGTGACCGTCGCTCACCCGGAACCCGAACGTTTGCCCGCCTTTGTGCGGAATCTCCCGTGCGAGCACGGAGAACCCCTCGAACTCGTGCCACCCCGGTGTCATCGCCGCGAACGTCCAGCCGGGTCCGAGCTGCTGCGGTTCGATCGGGAAGTGTGGCGGCGACAGGCCGCGCCCCAACGCGGCGAGCGGATCCCCGTTCGGTGCCGGCAGCACGACAGAGACTCGAGAGCCCGCCGCGCCGCCGCCGCGGAAGAAGGGAAGGCCATGCACGTGATCCCAGTGCAGGTGGCCGAGGAGGATCGTGCCTGCGTACGGCTGCCCGTTCAGCAGCTCGGTCACGCGGCGCAGACCGGTGCCGGCATCGAGCACGAGGCTCGGAGCCGCGCCGTCGTGGGCGATGGCAACCGAGGACGTATGCCCGCCATAGCGGACAAAGGGGAGGCCGGGTGCCGGCGTGGAGCCGCGAACTCCGCAGAAGTGAACGTCCATGACGGCTGCTCCCTGGGCCATGAGCCGAGCGGAGAGTGACACAGGCGGCGGCGCGCCGTCCGCCGATCGGCAGAAGAGGGCTTCGCGCGGCGTACGTCGCTAGCATCTGAGGATGGCGGCCGAGCCTTTCGACACCGTTCTCGTTGTCGACTTCGGGGCGCAGTATGCGCAGCTGATCGCGCGGCGGGTGCGTGAGTGCCGGGTCTTCTCCGAGATCGTGCCGTCGTCGATGCCGGTGAGCGACATGCTCGCGAAGCGGCCCAAGGCGATCATCCTGTCCGGTGGGCCGTCGTCGGTCTACGCCGAGGGTGCGCCGCAGGTCGACCCGTCGCTGTTCGACTCCGGTGTCGCGACATTCGGCATCTGCTACGGCTTCCAGGCCATGGCGCGAGCACTCGGCGGGGAGGTCAAGCGCACGGGGCTCTCCGAGTTCGGTCAGACGCCGCTACGGGTCGTCGAACCGCGGTCGACCCTCTTCCACGGTCTCCCTATTGAGCAGTCGGTGTGGATGTCACATGGCGACGCGGTCTGGTCCGCGCCGACCGGCTTCGTCGTGACCGCGGAGTCCGATGGTGCCCGGGTCGCTGCGTTCGAGGACGTTGGACGCGGCCTCGCCGGCGTGCAGTTCCACCCTGAGGTGATCCACACGCCGCACGGGCAGAAGGTGCTCGAACACTTCCTGTACGACGTCGCCGGGTGCCGGCCGACCTGGACGATGGTCAACATCGTCGACGAGCAGGTCGAACGGGTGCGCGCTCAGGTCGGCGGCAAGCGGGCCATCTGCGGACTTTCCGGCGGCGTCGACAGTGCCGTTGCGGCGGCGCTGGTGCAGCGCGCCATCGGCGACCGCCTCACTTGTGTCTTCGTCGACCACGGTCTTCTTCGCAAGGGCGAGGCCGAGCAGGTCGAGCGGGACTTCGTCGCATCGACGGGAGTGCGGCTCAAAGTCGTAGATGCCACCGACCGATTTCTGTCAGCGCTGTCGGGCGTGACAGATCCCGAGGGCAAGCGCAAGGCGATCGGTCGTGAGTTCATCCGCGTTTTCGAGGCAGCCGCGCGCGACGTCGTCGCGGAGTCCGAAGCCCACGGCGAGTCGGTCGAATTCCTCGTGCAGGGCACGCTCTACCCCGACGTCGTCGAGTCCGGCGGCGGCGAGGGTGCGGCCAACATCAAGTCGCACCACAACGTGGGCGGCCTTCCGGACGACTTGCAGTTTGCCCTCGTCGAGCCGCTGCGCACTTTGTTCAAGGACGAGGTCCGCCGAGTGGGCGAGGAGCTCGGCCTGCCACCGGAGATCGTGTGGCGGCAGCCTTTCCCGGGCCCCGGGCTGGCGATCAGGATCGTGGGTGACGTCACGGCTGACCGGCTCGCCATCCTGCGCGAAGCAGACGCGATCGCGCGCGAGGAGCTCACCGCCGCTGGTCTCGACCGTGACATCTGGCAATGCCCGGTCGTGCTGCTCGCCGAGGTGCGTTCCGTCGGCGTGCAGGGCGACGGCCGCACCTACGGTCACCCGGTCGTGCTCCGTCCGGTGTCGAGCGAGGACGCGATGACAGCGGACTGGGCGCGCGTGCCGTACGACGTCCTGGCTCGCATCTCGACGCGCATCACCAACGAGGTGCGCGAGATCAACCGCGTGGTCCTCGACGTGACGAGCAAGCCGCCCGGCACCATCGAGTGGGAGTGAGGCTCGGCGCTCAGGCCTTCACGAGCTTGATGTTGCTCACGCCGTAGTAGGCGCCGAACACCACGTTGCTCGTGGTCACCTTCACACCCTTCACGCCGGTGACGACCTTGACGCCATAGCCCTTGGCATAGACGTACTCGAGGTTGGCGGTGAACACGTTGTTGTTGCCCCAGCCGGTCACGGCCAGGCTGTCGGTGAAGCCGTGCCGGATCGTATAGCGACCCGTGTTGCCCGAGATGAGCCAGTTGTTGCCCTTGACGTCCACCCAGGACTGGGCGCCGGCTGTCACCGAGACCATGCCGCTTCCGTCGAAGACGTTGCCCTCGACGACGCCACCGGTGGTGCCTTCCTTGACGTCGACCTCCTCGGCAGCGACGCCCGGACCGATCCGGTTGTCGAGCACCTGCACGCCGTCGGTCTTGTCCGGCACACCGCCGACCCAGTTGTTGTCGGCGCTGCCGACGTAGACGCCTTCGCCGTACTGGGGGGCGTCGAGCCCGGTGTTGGTGATCGTGCTGTCGCGAATCACGCCGTAGCTGCTGCCATGGCGGAACACGACGCCCTCGTATCCGGTCGATTGCACGGTGAGGTTGTCGACGGTGACGTCCGGCGAGTTGTCGATCATCACGGCCTTCTGCCCGTGCTCAACGGTGAAGCCCTGCACGACCGAATACGGCGCGTTCCACACGTGCAGCGTGTAGCCGGTCGCCGTGACGCCGCCGTCGAGGATGGCGTCGCTGTCACCGCAGACCACGACCGGCGCGGTCGCAGTGCCGCCGTGACCGATGGTGAAGTTGCCGACGTAGGAGCCCGGAGCCAGCCGGATCTCATCGCCCGGTTGCGCGGCGGACAGCGCGGTCCTGAGCTCGTAGGCGCTGGCGACATCGACGGCGCGAGTGAAGACGAGCGGGCAGGACGCCGGTGGCGTCACGGTTGCGGCCTGGCTCGCGGTCGCGGTCACGAGGGAGCCGGCGACCGCGGCGACGATGCCGGCAGCCACGAAGCGGGTCTTGATCACGGTTGACATTTCCTTACGAATCGGACGGTGGGTGCGCTCACTAAAGCGCCCAAATCGCGGCTTTAGTCCGTTTCTGGTCGAAGATGGCTCCAAGGGATCCGGCGCGTGGTCGCGAAGGACTAGTAGTCGGTCGGATCGGCATGGCCAACCCCGACCATTCGTGGTCAATCGGATTGCTTTCGCGGAGGGATTCGTCCATGCGCCGTCTGCGCCTTGCGCGCTCCAAGCCGACGCTTTGGGCCGTCGTCGTCGTCTTCTCGGCGGTCACCGCCGGCGCCTCTGCACATGCCGCCGCTGGGGGCACTGGGGGCAGGAGCGGCGCTCCGTTCGAAGTGGGCGCGGCCACCGTGAGCTATGCGCCTCCCTGCGGGCCGGACGGCACCCCGGCGACCAACAACTGCACGCTGCCGCCCGTGGGCTTCACCGACCCGGCCGACTGCACCGCGACGGTCACCAATGTCGTCCCGGCCGGCACGCCGCTCGACGTGTTCAGCGGACGCCGGCTCTTCGCCTTCGAGGAGCCCTACGCGGACCAACAGGGAAGCGGGCACTATGACCTCGGCGATCCGTACGTCGACTGCAACGGCGACGGTCGCTGGGACGGCAACTTCATCGGCGGCGGGAGCAACGCGCCGCGCTACTACGACTACGTCGCGGACCCGCCCGGCGCCCGCGCCCTGGTCGTCTCCAACGGCGCCCGGACGATCGGCGTCGAGGTGCTCGACGACGAGGGCGCCTTCAACGTCTACCTCCAGGCGATCCGGCAGCTGGCCACGAGTCAGCTCGCAACGGAGCTCTCACCCAACGACATCTTCATCTCGTCCACGCACGACGAGTCGGCGCCCGACTCGATCGGCCTGTACGGCGTGACCCCGGTCACCTCGAGCGCCAACCCGTACTGGATCTCCTACATGGAGCAGCGCTCGGCGCTGGCGATCGAAGAGGCTTACGCCCGGATGAAGCCGGCGCGGATCTCCTACGCCGAGGCCATCGAGCCCGCAACGTTCCGGCAGTGCTGGTCGTCGTACCCGTTCGTCGACGACCAGCTCGTGCCGATCCTGCGCGCCGTGAACGCCAAGTCGGGCAAGGCGATCGTGACTCTGGCCGACGTCAGCCAGCACGCAGAGACGCTCGGGTTCAACGGCGGCTCCGACCTCGACCCAGGTGCCCCCAAGCCGACGACGCTCGACCAGGAGAAGACCTGGTTGACCGGCGACTGGCCGTATTGGTTCCGGCACTCGATCGAGGACACCGCCGGCGGCGTCGCGATCGAGATGGCGGGTTCAGTCGGCAGTGTCGAGACCCCGCAGGTCTTCCCCGCGCCGATCAGCCGCACTCCGCAGAAGTTCGTCGACGCGAGCCATCCGGCCGGGTGTCGCACCACCTTCACGGGTGACCAGTCGACGACGGTGAAGCTGGGCTATTACAGCGAGGACGTCGCCCTCGGCAGCCAGCTCGCGACTGCAGTCGAGGACGCGCTCGGCAACGCGTCGCCGTCGCAAACCACGACGATCGACGGCAGCCGGGCCAACGTGTGCTTGCAAGACACCAACGCATTGTTCGCCGCCGCCGGCGCTGCCGGAGTCTTCGGTGAGCGGCCGAGTTACGTCGATCCCAACTGCACGGTCGCGCAGCCGCTGCCGCCGACGGGCAACACGGTCGCGGCGTTCCTGCAGACCCAGGTGGCAGCGTTCCGGATCGGCGACGGCACTTTCGTGTCGATCCCGGGTGAGGTGTTCCCGTTCACCTACCTGCGGAGCTTCCTGGGACCGCAGGACATGCCGTGTCCCGGCAGCAGCGACTGTTCCGGTCCGCCGAACCCGACGCTCAGCTGCGCGCAGGGCAATCCTTATCCGCTCCCGCCGTGGCTGATGCCCCATATGCACACGCCCTATCGCTTCATCGACGGGCTCGGCGAGGACATGACCGGCTACATCTTCCCGTGTGGCAACGGCATCGGGGTCCCCGGTGAATACCCGGCCAGCAACCCCTCCGCTGATGCCACCGACCAGTTCGGTTGCGGTCATTCTGACGACTCGGAGTCGGCCAGCTCCGACACCAGCGACGTGCTCGGCGACGCCGCGGTGGGCCTGCTCGACCACCTGGGATCGACCGCGGCACAGCCGGCCGAGGACATCGAGCAAGGCCGCTACGTCTTGGGTGACGGCACCCTCTCCCGAGACCCGCTCGGAGTGCCCGGCTCGATCGGCTGCACCGTCAACGAGGTGTTCGACACCTCGCACGGCACCGCGACAGCCATCCAGCTGGCCGACGGCACCGTCGTCCACCCGGCCGCTTGGATGTCGCTATCCGGACAACCGCAACCAGACGGGCCGGATCGCAACACCCGAGGGTGGATCGACGATCAGGGCGCGCGGCACTGGCTGGACGTCTTCGCCGACCTTCCCGCCCCGAAAAGCTAGATCGCGCTGACCGGCTCCGCGTCGAAGACGCCGGGCAGCAACGCCCGGTCGAACGGCGTGCCGAGCGGTGGGCACGCCTCGAGGGCGTGCGAGGGACCAGTTGGCGCCGGAGCCGGTGCCGGTGGTTCCTGACCGCCACCACCATCACGGCGATAGCGGGTGGCGAGGAAGCAGCCGAGCGACAGGCCGATGGCGATGATCACGCAGTAGGTCATCGCCACACCGGTCCAGAACGTCATCTGCGTACCTCCGCCATAGCCCGGCCAGTTCGAGTCATCGGCACTTTCACGGATGACCCTGAGGAACTAGTTATGCCGCAAGCGGGCGCCTTAATGCATGCCGAGCGCGTTCGACTGCCAGGCAGCGGTCTTCGACGTACAGGAGACCGGCCGCCTCGGCGATCTCGCGCGCCTCGACCGAGACGATGCCGAGCTGGAGCCAGAGGGCCTTGGCGCCGACGGCGACGGCCTGTCGCGCGATGTCCGGCGTCTGGTCTGACGGACGGAACACGTTCACGAAGTCCACGGGCTCGCTGACGTCGGCCAGCCGCCGGTAGACGCGCTCGCCCAGGAGCTCGTCGGCGTGCGGGTTGACCGGAATGACCCGCCAGCCGTAGGCCTGCATGGCTGCGGGGACAGAGTGGGCGGACTTGACCGGGTCGGCGGACAGTCCGACCACGGTGATGGTGTCGAAGTCGGTCAGGATGCGGCGGGTCAGGTCGCTGGTGGGATCCACGGTCAAACTGTTCCCCATGGGCGAAGAGGCTGCACACGCGGCCCTGGACAAATCGGGCATTGCTTATCGGGTCATCCGGCACGGTCCCGTGCGCAGCCTGGCCGAGGCGGCCGTGGCGCGAGGGGTCGCTCCGGCAGCCGTGGTGAAAACGCTCGTCGTACGCCGGTCCGACAACGACTACCTGTTCGTGCTGGTGCCCGGCGACCGAAGCATTTCCTGGCCGAAGCTGCGAGCAGTCGTGGGCGAGCGGCGGTTGTCATTGCCGGATGCCGAGCAGGCCCGCGGCGCGACCGGCTACGAGCGCGGCACGATCACGCCCTTCGGCTCCTCGAAGCCATGGCCGGTCTACGCCGACGAGCGAATCGAGGGCGAGATCACCCTCGGCGGCGGCGCCCACGGAGTCGCCATCGCGGTCGACGCGGCCGATGCGTTGGCCGCCTTGGATGCCGTCGTCGCCGATCTCACCGAACCCGAGCCGGTCGGCTGAGCAGGCGGTTCCATCAGGGAAAGATGACCGTCCGCTGGCCGTCGAGCAGCACCCGGTGCTCGAGGTGCCAACGGACTGCGCGCGCCAAGGCGACGCACTCGAGGTCGCGACCCACTGCGGCGAGCTCGGCCGGCTCGTGCGCATGGCCGACGCGAGCGACCTCTTGCTCGATGATCGGCCCCTCGTCCAGGTCCGCCGTGACGTAGTGCGCGGTCGCGCCGATGAGCTTCACGCCATGCGCGTAGGCCTGCTCGTACGGACGGCCGCCGCGGAAGCTCGGCAGGAACGAGTGATGGATGTTGATGACGCGACCGGCCAGCGCGCTGCAGAGATCGGGCGACAACACCTGCATGTAGCGAGCGAGCACGACGAGTTCAACGTCGAGCCTGTCGACCAGGTCGAGGATCTGTTGCTCTTGCGTGGCTCTGGTGTCGGAGGTCACCGGAAGGTGATGGAAGGGCACGTCGTACGGCGCGGTCAGAGCGGCGAGGTCGGGGTGGTTGGAGACAACGCCGGCGATACGACCAGGCAGGTAGCCGCTGCGCCACCGGTAGAGCAAGTCGTTGAGGCAGTGTCCTTCGCGCGACACCAGCACCAGGATGTCGGGTCGGTCCTCACTGCGATGCAGCTGCCAGTCCATCGAGAAAACCGTTGCAGTGTCAGCGAATTCCGCACTCAGAGCTTCGCACTCGATCGGTGAGTCGAAGTGGATGCGGAGAAAGAACCGCTGCGTGCGGGGGCTGCCGTATTGCTGAGCATCGAGGATGTTGCAGTCGCGCTCGGCCAAGAAGCCCGACACCGCGTGCACGATGCCGGGCCGGTCCGGACACGACAGGGTGAGGACGAGCGGTTGCACGTCCTCACCCTGTCACGAGGTTTGTTATGCGCGCTTCACTGCTGCGATGTCGAACTCGAGCTTGACCTTCTCGCTGACGAGGACGCCGCCCTTGTCGAGAGCGAGGTTCCATGCCAGGTCCCAGTCGCGCCGGTTGACCGTGGCCTTGCCCTCGAAGCCGGCCCGGAAGTTGCCCCACGGGTCGTTCGACGTGCCGGTGAGCTCCCAGTCGATGGAAACGGGGTTGGTCTTGCCGTTGATGGTCAGGTCGCCGATGAGCGTGTAGACGTCGTCGTCGACCTTCTCGACCTTCGTGCTCTGGAACGTGATCTTGGGGTGGTTGTCGATGTCGAAGAAGTCCGGCGTGCGCAGGTGCGCATCGCGGTCGTTGTTGCCGGTGCTGACACTGGCGACGTCGATCTCGACCTTGGCCCAGCTGTTCTCCGGCTGCTCCTCGTCGAGGAACACCTCGCCGCTGTAGACGTTGAAGCCGCCGCGCACGGTGGCGACCATGGCGTGCTTGGCCGCGAAGCCGAGCCGGCTGTGCGTCGGGTCGATGTCGTAGTGGCCGGTCAAGGTCGGGGTGCCGGTCTCGGTGGCGCTGGTGGTCATGATTACCTCCGCTAAATGTTGTCGCCGCAACTGTTGCAACCGACACTACCTCCAAGAAGATTGCGAGCGCAAGTATTCCGTCGTACAATTTTTCTCGTGACAACCAGCACGGGCGCCCCCACGGAGGAGGCCGCGCCGCTCTCGGGCACCGAGATGGCGGCCTGGCACGCCTTCATCCGGGCGCATGCCCGTGTCGTCCGCCTGCTGGAAGCGGAGCTGGAAGCCCAGCAGCAGCTGACGCTGCCGGCGTACGAAGTGCTCGCGCATCTTTCCGAGGCGCCGGAAGGCCGGTTGCGCATGAGCGATCTGGCCGCGGTGTCGGT
>DASSEQ010000043.1:0-13000 GCA_035695245.1 Mycobacteriales bacterium
GCCGACGCTCGCGACGCTCGCGTTCGCAGGCATGCTCACCAGCGGCGCGGCGAGCATGCTGAGTGCGCGCACCACGAAGTGGTTCGGCTTCTATCCCTTCCACTGGTTTCCGTACGGCCCTCGCCCCGGCACCGGCATCAAGGGCAGGCCGGCGCTACCTGAGGGCACCTTCGCGTCGCCATCACGCGACGCCATCTCTCTCGTCCTCGGCGGCGGTGCACACTTCCATCTGTACGACGTGCTCGCCGTGGCGCTGGCCCTGGGCGCGCTTGCCGGTGTTTTCTGGCGCTTTCGCTTGGGTCGGCGCGGCCTGCTGAGCCGGGCGACGGCCGACAATCTCGACCTGTCCGCGACCCTCGGGGTCGACGTCGTGAAGGAGACCAAGGATCCCTGGAAGGTCGCCGGCGCGATGAGCGGCCTGGCCGGAATTCTCGGGGTCGCGATCGCGGAAGCGCAGCCGTCGACGGTGCTCGACACGAATGCGCTGACGATCGTGCTGGTCGCGGTCGTGCTCGCGCGGATGACAAGCATCGAGCTTGCACTCGTTGCCTCGATGTTGCTCGGCGTCCTTCAGCAGGCAATGTTCTGGGTTTTCCACTCGCAGCTGCAGTTCGAGTCGTCGCTCGTCGTCATCATCGGCGCAGCGCTGTTGCTGCAACGCGGACGCGCGAGCCGGGCCGAGCGTGAGGCGGAGTCGGTCTTCACCTCTGCACCGGAGCCGACGAGGGTGCCCCGTGCGATCGCCGGTGCACCCGGAGTTCGCGGCCTGCTTCGAGGCACGGCCGTGATCGTCGTGATCGTGTTCCTGGCCTACCCTCTCGTCTGCTCCCCCGGCCAGCTCAGCTTCGGCATCACCGCACTCTCGCTGACAGTGATAGGGCTCAGCCTGCTGGTTCTCTCCGGCTGGGCCGGGCAGGTCAGCTTCGGCCAGCTGGGCTTCGGCGCGGTCGGTGGCTATGTCACCGCCATCGCCGGTGCGACGTGGCACCTGCCGCTGCCAGTCGCGCTGCTGCTCGGAGCCGTCGCCGCCGCGGTCATCGCGCCGCTGGTAGGGCTGCCGGCGTTGCGGCTGCCCGGGCCGTTCGTGGTCATCATGACGCTGGCTTTCGCGTTCGCCGTGCCCGCCGTGCTGCTCGGCACCCAGCTGCTCGGCAACTGGCTGCCGTCGAACCTGCCGCGTCCGGTGCTGCTCGGACTGGACCTGTCCAGCGACCGTTACTTCTATTGGCTGGCCGGGCTCGGTGTGCTTGCCACCCTCGGCGTCGTCGTCGGCCTGCGCCGATCGCGGCTGCGGCGGACGCTGATCGCTGCTCGCGACAACCCTTACTCGGCCGCATCATTCGGCGTCGACATCATCCGGCTGCGACTCGCTGCGTTCGCGGTCTCCGGTGCTATCGCCGGTCTGGGCGGTGGGCTGCTCGCGTATGCCGATGGCAGCGTGCAGGCCGACACGTTCTCCGCGCTCAACAGCGCGGGCGTCTTCCTCGTGGTCGTGCTGGGCGGCCTCAACGCCGTGTCAGGTCCCGTGCTCGGCGCCGTGGCCTACAACCTGTTCGGGCTCCTTGGCACCGCATGGGTCGCGGCGCTCAACGGCATCGGCACGATCCTCGTCCTCGCGATCCGGCCGGGCGGCTTGGCCAGCCTCGTGACCGCGCTGCGCGACGCGGTGATCCGAATCCTGATGCACCTGCAAGGGATCGACGCGACGACGGCGTCGCCGGCGGGCGACAGCACGCGCATCGCGATCGCCGACCGCGGTCCGCGGGCGTCGGTGGTGCCCGTGCGCTATCGCATCGTGGGCGACGGCTACGGCCCGGTGAAAGGCACCCGCCTGGACACGGTTGAGGGGGTCCGGGCGACAGCCGTGGATGGTGCCGCGCCGGCGGAGGTCGCGGGCGAGTTCCACGAGGCGCTGACGGCAATCAGCTGTCACCGGCTCGACGTTTCCTACGGCGGCATCGTGGCGGTCGGCGGCGTATCGCTGGGGGTGGCACCGGGCGAGGTGCTCGCGATCGTCGGTCTCAACGGGGCGGGCAAGACCTCGCTGCTTCGCGCCCTTGCCGGACTCGAGCCGGCGGCGCACGGGACGGTCGAGCTCAACGGAGAAGACGTGACGAGCACGTTGCCGCAGGACCGTGCGGGTCGTGGCGTTGCCTTTGTGCCCGGCGGCAGCGGAGTGCTGCCGACGCTGACGGTCCGGGAGAACCTCGCCGTCGTCGACCCCGAGCTCGCCGGGTTGAACGGTGTCTGCGCGCGCTTTCCGGCGCTGGCAGCCCGACTCGACGCGGCTGGCGGCGCGCTGTCCGGTGGCGAGCAACAGATCCTCGCCATTGCGCAGGCGCTCATCCGCCGTCCGCGCGTGCTGCTCGTCGACGAGCTGTCGCTCGGGCTCTCACCGGACGCCCTCGCGGCTGTGCTCACTGCAGTGCGCGAGCTCGCCAGCGAGGGCACCGCAGTGGTCCTCGTCGAACAATCGATCAGCGCCGCCATCGATCTTGCCGACACCGCGATCTTTCTCGACAGCGGACGCGTCCGTTATCAAGGGTCGGCGCAAGCTCTGCGCGACCACCCGGAGCTGTTCGCCAGCATCGCCTTCGGGGCCGGCGGCGGCGGTGCGTCACTCGGTGGTCGTTCCGAGCTCGCGGCGGCGCGGCAGCGCCAGCGGCAGGAGAGCGACCGCGATGTCGTGCTGCAGGTCGACGGCGTGTCCGCGGCGTACGGCGCCACGCGGGTCGTCGACAGCATCAGCTTCCAGCTCACCAGCGGTGAGGTGCTCGGCATCATCGGCCCCAACGGCGCGGGCAAGACGAGCTTGTTCGACTGCCTGTCCGGCCTGCTCCCGGTCGCGGACGGCACAGTTGAGCTCGCCGGTCAGGACATCACGAAGCTGCCAGCGCACAAGCGCGCCAAGCTCGGATTGATGCGCTCCTTCCAGAGCGTTCGGCTGTTCCCGTCGCTCTCTGTGCGCGACTGCATCGCCGTGGCGCTGGAGACCCGCCTGACGGTGAAGAGCCCGATCTACGCAGGACTGTGGCTACCGCCGGCCCGCAATGAGGAACGCCGGGTCGACGAGCGGGTGGATGCACTGCTCGAGCTGCTGCTCTTGCAACGCTTTGCCGACGCGCAGGTCGGGTCATTGTCGCTGGGCTCGCGCCGGATGGTCGACCTCGCCTGCCAGCTCGCTGCCCGGCCAAAGGTGCTCCTCCTCGACGAACCGGCGGCCGGGCTCGCGCAGTCGGAGACTGAATTGCTCGGTCCGATCGTCGGCCAGATCAGCAACGACCTCGACTGTGGCGTGCTCATCATCGAACACAACATCCAAGTGCTCGCGTCGGTCACGCACCGACTCATCGCCCTCGACGCGGGTGCCGTCATCGCGCAAGGACCTCCCGCCGAGGTGCTCGACGACGCGGCGGTCACAGCGGCGTACTTCGGTGCGCGCCGAAGCGCACAGGAAACCGACGACCACCGACGCAGCAGTGACCTCCTCGTGGCGACGCCGTCATGAGCCCCGCCCGGAAAGGAACTGAGTCGAAGATGCCGAGCACCGCACGCGCAGTGCGAGCACCATCATCTGCGCGGATGAACGCGAAGGAGTTCCAGGAGGCGTTCGACGGCATCGTCGCGAACGCGGGGCTGGTCATCAAGGGCAAAGAAGCTGCATTGCGGCTAGTGCTGACGGCCATGGTCGCGGATGGTCACTGCCTGCTCGAAGACATGCCGGGCACGGGCAAGACGATGATGGCGCGGGCGCTGTCGACGTCGATCGACGCGATCTCGACGCGGATCCAGTGCACACCCGACTTGCTGCCGTCGGACGTGACCGGCGCGCCGGTGCTCGACATGCGCAGCGGCAAGTTCACGTTCCGAGAGGGTCCGGTCTTCGCCAACGTGCTGCTTGTCGACGAGATCAACCGGGCCACCCCGAAGACGCAGTCGGCATTGCTCGAAGCGATGCAGGAACGCAACGTCACCGTCGACGCCCAGACGCATGAGCTGCCCAAGCCGTTCTTGATCCTGGCGACCCAGAACCCGCTGGAGATGGCCGGCACGTTCCCACTGCCCGAGGCCCAGCTCGACCGGTTCCTGCTCAAGCTGTCCGTCGGCTATCCCGACCGCGCCGCCGAGGGCGAGCTTCTCGACGCCAACGCGTCCACCGAAGCGATCACCCGGATCGGCGCCGTGTCTTCGACCGCCGAGATCCTCGCCATGCAGCAGTTCTGCCAATCGGTCGAGCTGCCCGAGGCGGTGAAGATGTACATCGTCGACGTCTGCCAAGCCACCCGCACCGATCCGTCCTTGCTCATGGGTGCCAGCAGCCGCGCATCGATCGCCTTGGTCAAGGCCGCCCGCGTCCGGGCCGCGTCCCAGGGCCGGACCGTCGTGCTCCCCGATGACGTGCGCGCCCTTCTCGGCGCGGTCATCGAGCACCGCCTCATCCTCACGCCGGACGCCCAGCTCCGCGACGAGACCGTAGGTGCCGTCCTCGAGCGCATCCTCGCCCGCATCCCGGTGCCGCTCGGTGTCGACGACAGCACCCGCTCGCCTGAGCCCAAGTCACTGCGCACGGTCAAGTAGGGCTGATGCGTCGCTGGTCCTCTCTGGCGCGACGGCGCCGCACCCGGTCGGAGACGGCCGGGATCGCGGCGTTGGTCGAGCGCTACACCGGACTGACCGCAGGCGGGGCTGCCGTCCTCGTGGTCAGCCTGCTCGGGTTCCTGCTCGCCCGTGCGCTCGGAGGACAGGCGTTGTTCCTGCTGGTCTACGCAGGCATCGCGCTGGTCATCGGCGCGGTCACGACGTCCCGGCGCAAGCGGCGGCTCGAAGCCGAGCGGTCGACGTTGCCAACACGCATGCGGGTCGGGCAAGCCGCCAATGTCGAGGTGACAGTGCGTGCGCCGCGCACATTGCGCGCGTTCGTGCTGCAGGAGCATGTGCCAGCACTGCTCAGCGACGCGGTGCGGGTGCCGGTGGCGACCGTCGGCGGCCCACAGGCGTTCGCGCACACCTACACGGTGCGCCCGACGCTGCGCGGTGTTTATCAGCTCGGACCGCTTGCCGCGGAGTGGACCGATCCGTTCGGTTTGGCGCGACACCAACAAGTGCTGACCGAGCCGATCGACGTCATCGTTCACCCGTCGACTGAGGCGATCTTCGACCGGCCACTCACCCGGATGTGGGAGGACCCGCCGTTTCGTCCGCCGGTGTCGCGACCGTGGCCCCAGGGGTTCGAGTTCTACGGGATGCGCGACTACGTCCCGGGTGATGACCCACGACGCATCGTCTGGACCGCGACAGCGCGCACCCGCCGCTACCTCGTGCGTGAGTCGGAGCAGGGCATCACCGACCGCATCACGCTGGTGCTCGACAACCAGGCGAGCGCTCACAGCGTCGGCTATCCCTCGGAGACGTTCGAGCTCGCCGTGCGTGCCGTCGCCTCACTCGGCACCTACCACATCAAGGAGGGCTACTCGGTCACGCTGATCAGCAACGACGCAATCGAAGCACCGGAGCTCCGCGGCGGAAAGGCGCGCGTCGCGTTGCTCGATCAGCTGGCGAAGCTCGACCTGACCGACAGCCCACCTCAAGAGGCCATCGAGCGCGTCGTGACAGAACGCCGCGGCGACACTCACATGTGCTTGGTCACGACGCAGTTCACCTCGAAGATGGCGGCGCGCGTCCGGCTGCTCACCGACAAAGGCATGTCGCTGGTTGTCGCGCTGGTGAAGTGGGACGACAGCGATCCCAATGCACCGCGCCGCGCTCGTGAGGTCGGTGCGCAGGTCGTGCGCATCACTCCCGGGCAGCAGCTCGAGGCGCCGTTCGCCCACGCGCTGGGGGTGTCACGGCGATGACAACGATGCTGGACCGTCCGACCGAGCTCGAGCCGCGCGAGGAGCAATCGACCGCGGTCGAGCCGGAGGAGATCGCCGCTGTCGATCAGGAGACGGCCGACGACAGCGAGGTGGCGCTGGTCACGGCCACATTGGTCGCCGTCTCCGGCGCGCTCTCCGCGCTCGGAGCCGCGTGGATGGTCGGCGGCATTTTCCGCGGCAGCGAGGCGCACGTCGTCGCGACCCTCGGTGTGCTCGTCGGCGGCGGGCTGACCTACGGCGCCATCCGCTGGCGCGCACCGCTGCTCAACTACCTGGTCCTGCCGGCCGCGTTGTTGCTCGGGGCCGGCCTGATGTCATCGACGTCTGGCGGTGGCACGTCCAGCCTGCCCGCATTGGTCAAAGATGCGGCGACGTCCTCACAGGTGCTTCAACCGCCGGTCGACTTCGCGCCCGGTTGGCGGCTGATCCTCGTCGTCGTCCTCGCCGGCATCACCGCAGCCGCGACCGTGCTCGCGCTGTCGCAGCTGCGTACGCGTCTTGCCGTTGCCGTGCCGGTGCCACTGACCATCGCGGCGGCGCTGATTCAGCCGGCGGGGCACGCAGTCACCACGAGCGCAGTCAGCGTCGCTTTCGTCGTGATGGCGCTAGCCACGTCGTACGCCGCCGATGGTGTCGGCGAGACGTTCGACACGGGCTTCGAGCTGCGACGCCTCGGCCGCAGTTTCGTCGCCGGCCTCATCCTCATCGTCGCCCTTGTCGCGGCAAGCAAGGTGTCGTTCCTGTTCCCCGACAAGAACTCGCATCACGTGGTTCCGCCCCGCAAACCCCCAGTCAGTCCGCCACCGAAAGACGTTCCGCTCTACGAAGTCAGTGGTCCGCTGTCCGGCCCGCTGCGGGCCGGCGTCATCGACGTCTACGACGCCAAGCAGCAGGCCTGGTTGCTGCCACCGGTCGACAACCAACGACTCGACCGACTGCACCTGCCTGCGGCGGTGCCTGGCAGTGCGCCGCCAACTACCGGGGCTGAAAGTCGAGTCACGGTGCGCATCGACCAGGCCTCCGGCCATGTCCTGCCGATGCTCGCCGGCAGCGACCACATCGACGGCTCTGCGAGCGTCGACTACGACCCGCGCACGCAGACCCTCGCGCTCGCCACCCGGCCGGTCTACACCGGGCTGTCCTACACGTTGACCGTTGCGCCGGCACCGACCGGCGCGCAGCTGTCCGCGGCGACCGGCGTCGTGCCCCCGGCTCTCAAGGACTTCTTGACCGCGCCGCCTGCGCCCCTTGCGGTCGAACAGCTGCTGGCAAAGGCGCCTCACGGCGCGTACGCGAAGCTGCAGTATCTCCGGGCCGCGCTCTACTTGCACTTCACCGCTGCCGGTGAGGGCAAGCCGACGGATGTGTCGGCCGACCGCGTCGCGCAGCTGCTTGCCGGAGGCACGGGCAACCCCTACGAGCTCAGTGCGTCCGAGGCGCTCCTCGCCCGGTGGGCCGGCCTGCCGTCGCGGATCGGCTACGGCTACTACAACGGACAACGGCTTCCCAACGGAAGCACTCAGTTCCGCCCGACGAATGCGGCGACGTACCTCGAGGTCTACCTCGCGCCGTACGGCTGGGTGCCGGTCATCGGGACGCCGCCGAAGGCGCAGGAGAGCCTGTCGTCCAACCAGCAACGAACGAACACCCAGATCAAGGCGTCGCCGGACCTCGGCCTGCAGCTCTACCTGCCGGTGCGGCAGCCCGACAACCTTCCCGTCTACGAATACGCCCGCTACTACGCGGTGCGGGCATTGCCGGTTGTCGCCGCCGGTGGGCTGCTGCTGCTGCTCTACCCGGTTGTGCTCAAGCGAGTGCGCCGACGCCGGCGGCGGCAGTGGGCTGCCGCGCATGGCCCGGGTGGACGCATCGCCGTTGCTTACTGCGAGCTGCGCGACCTGCTCGTGGACCTTGCACTACCGGGGCGCGGCATGACGCCGCTCGAGCTCGTGCAGCTCGTCGACAAGGACGAGGAGCACGCCGAGCTGGCTTGGCTGGTGACCCGCGGGCTGTGGGGTGATCTTCGCGACCAGCTCACCGACGACGACGCCGACGTTGCTCGTCAGCTGGCCGGCTCCGTCGCCGCCCGGATCGCCAAGGCGCAACCCGAGACGGCACGACTGCTCGCCGCTGTCTCGCGCGCAAGCCTGCGCCGACCGTTCAGTGCCGAAGTGCCGAACGTCTGGTGGCAGCCGCGGTTGCCGAAATTGAGTCTTCGCGTGCCGTGGAAGCGGCTGGTGCCTGGTTTGGCGACGCCGCTTGTTGTGTTGCTCGCCGTGCTCTTCACCGGTGGTTGCGCGGGGCCGCACGCGACCCGGGTCACCGCACCCGTGCCGATGCCGACGCGACTTGCTCCTTCGGTCGTCGCGGGTCTGACCACGCATGCGGAGGACAAGGCGACCCAGGCCTACGTCGCCGCCGGCCGCGACAAGAACGTCATCGTCGGCAACGGCGAAGTGTTGTCGTTCAGTCGTAACGGCCTGATCCAGGCCGCACTGCAGGTCGGTCAGCTGAAGACCGGCTACCTCACCACAGACAGCAAGGTGGTGAGGGCCATCACCGCAAGCTTCAATTCGGGCGGCTTGATCACGAAGCTGCGACCGCAGGGCACGCACGTGCTCTACGCGTCGACGCAAGGCAGCCAACGGCTCTACCTGTGGTTCCCGACGACACAGTCGATGGCACTTCTCGTCGTACGTTCGCAGATCACGGAAGGTGCGGCGGAGTCGCTTGCTCGTGCGCTGATCGACTACGGCGACGGGCTCCCGATCAACGAAACCGCGCTGACCGCAGCGTTCGCGACATCGCTGCCACCGTCACCCGGAGCGACGGTTGCGCCCGTGGTGGCCCCACCGCCGAGCACGTCACCGACCGCAACACCGAGCCCGAGGTGATCCGATGAGACCAACTCGCGCCGTCGCGATCGCGATCGCGGCCGGAGCACTGCTGGCAGCATGTGGACCACAGGCACAGCTGCGCATGAACCTTCGCACGGTCGCCGTCACCGTGCCCCGCGTCGTGGCGCCCGCCGTGCAGCTGGTGCCGCCCTCGGCGCCGCCACCGGCAGCGCTGCCGCCGATCGCGCCGCTGGTCAACCAGCTTCCGCCGGCAACGGCCACGGTGCCGCCAGTAACCACGAAGCCGAACCCCTGCCCGCCGGCACCGCCGTTCGCGACTCCGGCACATCCGGCCAGCGAGACCGTCGGCGACATCCCGGCCTCGCAGTCGTTCGTTCAGCGCGCGACCGGCGACTACACCAACGGTTCGGCCAAGGGATCACTCGCCGGCGACATCCGGGTGACGGTTACGGACCTTCCCGACGCCACCTCGTCCAACGGGCAACGGGTGAAGAGCTGGCGAGTGCAGCAGGTGAACCCGGCGACGAAGACCCGGTCGGTCGAGGTCTACCAGTTGGCGATGCCGTCGAACGCTTCGAGTGCCACGCCGGCCGGGGTCTATCTCGTCGGCCTCGCGTGGACCGATCCAGTGCGCGGGACGCTGACGTTCCAGCCCTCCGGCAACGGGCTCTACGTGCTGCCCAGTCCGGTGCAGGTCGCGAGCAACGACGAGCAGTACGCCGGGATCGCGACGGACCCCAACACCCTGACAACCTTGCAGCTCATCCGCAATGTGCGCGAGCGTAAACGCATCGATGTCTGCGGGCAGGTCGTCGACACCTGGACGGTCGAGATGAGCGGGACGCTGACCTCGCCATCGGCGCAGTGGACTGTCACCTGGGACCAGCAGATCGCGACGGCGTACGGCGCTGCCGACATCGATGAGCTGTTCGGCTTGCAGGACCCGAAGGCCGGCGGCCCGTCCTGGACGCGTCGCCTGATCAGTACGACCGTGCCGAAGGGGGTCCGATGACGTCGGCCGCAGCACCTCGCCGGGTGCGGCGACCCGGGCGCACTTCGGGTCTGCTCAACTTCGGGATCGTCATTGCGGTGCTAGCGGTGCTGCTGCCCCTGCTGCTCAATGCAGCGACGTCCGCGCCGCCGACCGCGGCGGAATTCTCACCCAACGCGTCACAGGTGATCAAGCAGGCGCCGCCCGGTGAAGCGGCGAGTGTCAATGGACAGGGCGGCGGCACGGGTCAGGGTGCGGGGGCGGGCGCCAAGCGACCGACGCCAACGCCCACGCCGGCGCAGACCCAGAACATTCCGCAGAACCTGCTCAAGAACTGTGTCGGACCGCCACCGGACCGGCAGATCGAGGACCCGCAGTCACCCCCGTGCATCCGCTACTGGGTCGGCAACAACGGCGGCGCGACGTCGCAGGGCGTAACCAAGGACGCGATCTACGTCGCCGTGCCTACGCCCAACGGATTCACTACGGAGTACGCCGCGCTACAGAACTTCTTCAACAACCGCTTCGAGTTCTACGGCCGCAGGCTCATCTTCGAGTACTGCACACCCAAGGCGGGCTCGGGCAGCCAAGGTAGCGGTGACCAGGCCAACCAGACCGCGGACGCCGCCACCGCGGCGGCTGGTTGCGGTGGCCCGAAGCCGTTTGCGTCCACGTTCTACCAGTTCGACAACGGCCGCTACTACAACCAGGTGATGGCCTGCCGCTACAAGGTCGTCACGGTCGGCTCGTGGCAGCCGTTCGATACGTCGTACATGAATCAGTGCGCGCCGTACTTCTACAACTACCCGATGGACGCACAGGACATCTTCTCCCGGATCGGCGACTGGTCGTGCGCGCGCCTCGTCAGCCGCGATGCTGTCTTGGCCAGAGGCACTGCAGCGCCAGGGAAACCCGCGCTGAACACCACGAAGCGCAACTTCGGCATCTTCCTTGCGCCGTACACCGCCGACGATCCGGTCGCTAGGCGGAGCGCGCTCAACGGGCTCGTCGACAGGCTCCGGCAGTGCGGCGCCAACGTCCCCGAGAAGCAGATCATCATCAATCCTGTGGGGGCCGCCTCGCCCGGTGTCTCAGTCGACCCGGCGTCCGCGAACAACGCCATCGTGCAGATGAAGCAGGCCAACGTCAGCACGATCATCTGTCTGTGCGCGACCTTCCCGTTCGGCGCCTTGGCGAAGGCAGCATCGTCGAACAGCTATCACCCGGAGTGGATCGGTTCGACCTACGGCGGCCTCGACCAAGTCGTGATCCAGGAACTGGCAGCGGCTCCGGCCGACGAAACGCGCGCGTTGTTCGGTCTCACCTTTGTGCCTCGGCAGATCAACCCACTGCTCGAGCCCTACAACGCCGCGTTCGAGGAAGGCGATCCGTCACTCGGACCGCAGACAAAGAGCACCGACTACAGCAACTTCACGCAGGTCTATCGCCCGCTGCTGATGCTGGCCTCGGGCCTGCAGATGGCCGGCCCGCACCTGACGCCGCAGGCGTTCCTGGCCGGTTTGCGTAAGACGGCGTTCCCCAACCCGCTCACCTCGACTCATGCGGGCGCAGTTGACGTTCCGCAGAACGGCTACAGCTTCACTCGCGACGCCGCTGAGTGGTATTGGAGCAACACGGCGAAGGGCCCTTACTCCGACGATCAGGCCGCTGCAAAGGGCGCCATCTGCTACATCGACGGCGGAGCGCGGCACGACCTGGGCACCTGGCCACACAACTATCCGAATTACGGCTCCGGGCCTTGCGACTCCGGATGAGCAACCAGATTGCGAAGGGCTACGTCAATGCGTGAGGCGACGGTGCAGGGCACCTGCCACCCCGATTTCGACCTGGTGCGGCAGGAGTTCGCCCGCAACTTCGCCGAG
This sequence comes from Mycobacteriales bacterium, assembly GCA_035695245.1. Taxonomy (GTDB): domain Bacteria; phylum Actinomycetota; class Actinomycetes; order JAFAQI01; family JAFAQI01; genus DASSEQ01. Next base: position 11,609 of record DASSEQ010000043.1, read on the forward strand.
CGAGGCGAGCTGGGCGCAAGCCTGCACATCACCCTGGACGGCGAGGCGGTCGTCGACCTGTGGGGCGGCATAGCCGATCCCGCGAGCGGGCGGCCGTGGGAAGCCGACACGTTGGCCGTTGTCTACTCGTGCACGAAGGGAATCGTTGCGCTCGCCGCGCACATCCTCGTCGATCGCGGGTTGCTCGACCTCGAAGCGCCCGTGTCGGACTACTGGCCCGAGTTCGGCTGCGCCGGCAAGGAGCACACGACCGTGCGCATGTTGCTCGACCACTCCGCGGGCCTGCCCGCCGTCGACGGCCCGGTGCAGCCAGGTGACATGTACGACGCAGACACCATGGCGAGTCACCTGGCGAGGCAACGGCCTTGGTGGGAGCCGGGCACGCGCAACGGTTACCACCTGGTTACCTTCGGCTGGACCGTCGGCGAGGTCGTCCGGCGGGTGAGCGGGCTCAGCATCGGGCAGTTCATCGCCAAGGAGATCGCCGAGCCGCTCGGCGCCGACTTCTATCTCGGCCTGCCGGAGGAGCTCGAGGACCGGGTCGCTCCGATCACCGTCTGGACGCCTGGCCCCGACTACATCCCGACGCCCTACATGCTCGCGATGAACTCGCGACCAGACAGCGTGCAAGCGATGGCGATGGGCAATGTCCTCGCGGCCGGTGTCGACGCCAACAGCCGGCCGTTCCGCGCGGCCGAGCTCGGCGGCATGGGTGGAGTTGCGTCCGCCCGCGGACTTGCAGCGCTCTATACACCGTTGGCGCTCGGCGGCGGGTCACTCGTCAGCAACGACACAGTTGCACGCATGAGCCAAACCGCGGTGGCGACATCGGAGGACGCGCTGCTGCTCATCCCCACCCGCTTCGGACTCGGCTTCATGACGTCGATGGACAACCGTCGACGGGGACCGCGCGCGGCAGGCAGCAGCGTCATCCTCGGCCCGTCTGCGTTCGGCCACGTCGGGATGGGTGGCAGCCTGGGCATGGCGGACGCCGCGGAGCGGATCGGCTTCGCCTACGTCATGAACAAGCATGGTGAGGGCATGTTGCTCAACGACAAGGGCCAGAGCCTCGTCGACGCGACGTACCGTTCGTTGGGCTGCCGAACCAACGATCCCGGAGTGTGGACCCGCTGACGCAAATTTGGGTCCGTGACCACTCCGGCCCGCTGCAGTTGAGACATATCAACGGCTGACTAGCCGAATGTGACCGTTGACCCCGCGTCGACGGCACGCCGATCGTCGTCACGTCCGACAGATTGGAGTGGCGATGAACGTCAAGAGAATCGCAGGGTGCACCGCAATTGGGCTCGCCGGCGCAGGCACCGGCGCCATCGTCACTCTCGCCGGCGGAGCAGCAGCGGCGAGCACGACGACACTGCACGTGGTGGAGAA
>DASSEQ010000044.1:0-3466 GCA_035695245.1 Mycobacteriales bacterium
GCGAGCGTCGTGCTGCGGGTGGGCTTGACCTCGACCGGCACCTGGTAGGTCGCGCCACCGACGCGGCGGCTCTTGACCTCGATGGCGGGCTTGACGTTGTCGAGCGCCCGCTTGAGGGTGACCACGGGGTCGGTGCCCGTCTTGGTGCGGCAGCCCTCGAGAGCGTCGTAGACGATGCGCATCGCGAGCGAGCGCTTTCCGCCGCGGAGCACTTTGTTGACGAGTGCCGTGACGATCGGCGAGCCGTAAACCGGGTCGATGATGACCGGGTGCTTCGGCGCGGGGCCCTTGCGCGGCATCAGCCCTTCTCCTTCTTCGCGCCGTAGCGGCTACGAGCCTGCTTACGGCCGCGCACGCCCTGGGTGTCGAGCGAGCCGCGGATGATCTTGTAACGGACGCCCGGCAGGTCCTTCACCCGGCCGCCGCGGACGAGCACGATGGAGTGCTCCTGCAGGTTGTGGCCGACACCGGGGATGTACGCCGTGACCTCGATGCCGCTGGTCAGGCGCACACGGGCGACCTTGCGCAGCGCCGAGTTGGGCTTTTTCGGCGTCGTTGTGTAGACACGCGTACAAACGCCGCGCCGCTGCGGGCTGCCCTTCAGCGCCGGCGTCTTGGTCTTGCCGATCTTGTCCTGCCGGCCCTTGCGGACCAACTGAGAGATCGTGGGCACTCGCGTGTCTCCCTGCTGCTTACCTGTGTCGGTTGTCGTGCCGCCCGGTTTCTCCGACCCCCGCGGTCGGGCGTGTCGCCCGCCCGCGCTCCGCCCCGTGCGGAAGAATCCGCATGACGTCGGAGGTGGGGCCGGCGCCCTGCCCGGGTGCTGTGCGCCTGCTGGCTCGCACACCGGTCACGAACGCGCCGGAGCGCCCGGATTGGCTCCAGGCACAAGCGGACACACTAGCCGGGCGCGCGACCGTAGGTCAAAACCGCGACGCACTCCATCGGATTCCCGACTTGTCAGGATGGGGAGACAAAGTTGCCGCCCAGCAATCCTGACCGGTCGCGGCCGACCCGGGCGGAGCTCCTCGCGGCTTACGGCCGCGAGATTCCTGACCTCGTCGGCGTGGGCATGCGGGTGCTGCTCGTCGGCATCAACCCGTCGCTGTATAGCGGCTGGACCGCGACGCATTTCGCCCGGCCCGGCAACCGACTGTGGCGGACGTTGCACGAGGCGGGCTTGACCAAGCGGCAGCTGCATCCAAGCGACAGCGCCGCGATCCTTGCCGCCGGCCTCGGCATCACCAACCTCGTCGCCCGCTCCACCGCTCGGGCCGACGAGCTGTCGGTCGACGAGATCAGGGCGGGGGTCGAACCGCTCCGCCGGCTCGTCCGCCGCTGGCAACCGGCGTACGTCGCGTTCCTCGGCATCTCGACCTACCGGATTGCCTTCGGCCGGCCGCGGGCGACGGTCGGCCCGCAGCCTGACGCGTTCGGGGACAGCCGGGTCTGGGTGCTGCCCAACCCGAGCGGGCTCAACGCCCACTACCAGCAGCCAGAGCTCACCGCCGCCTACGCAGAGCTCGCCCGAGCGGTCACCGGCGTCTAGGCCTGCGCCTGCGCGCCCCACAGCCGGCGGTGGATTGTGCCCTCACCGGGTCTTCCCGGCACGTTTCGACCCGGTAAGAGCACGATCCACCACGAGCCCGCGCAAGCAACTGCGCGTGGTCGTCGCCCAAGCGCCGCGACGGCCGAAGCCCCGCGGCGGGCGGGCGTTCGCGCTTACTGGTTGGCGGCGGCGAGGGCGCTTTCGAGCGCCAGCGCCTCTGCGGCCGTCACGTCGTCGAGCCGGGGGTTGTCGCTGGTCAGGATGTAGGGCTGCGCGTCGGCCGGCCGGTAGATCGTGTAAGTGTGGCCGAGGTAGTCGACGGCGGTGAACCGGCCATCGAAGGTCTGGTTGGGCGCATAGACGATGAGCTCGTCCGCGGTGCAGCCGAGGCCGTAACAGACTTCCGGGAAGTCGATCGTCGCTGCCTGAGCCAGACCCACGTTGTCGAAGTGCGGCGAGGTGTAGCAGGCGAACGCACCCGGAGTCTGCACCGCGCCGACGCAGCGCACCTTGTCACCGGAGGAGAAGCCGTCCGCGGCCGCCGGCCCGGCGACGCTCGCCAACGTGCCGACGCCGACGGCGGTCGCGGCTGCCGTCACCGCGATGCGGCGGGCCAGCGTGGACGATGAGTGAGACGGCATGCGATGACGACCGCGAGACACTGGCACCCCTCCGAATGAACTGCCTGTCCAGGTTGCCCGTTCCACGCATGCCGGACAAGACAGGTTCACCGGCAGGAACCATGAGATTCGGGATGAAACGCCCATTCGACGACGCCGGCTAGTGTCTGCGGCCGTGCAGGTGTGGTTCAACCCGATCTGCTCGAAGTGCCCACTGGCCAAGGAGAGCGGACGAGCTTCGCGACGTGGTCGCTGTCGTCGACTGTGACGTTTTTGGTGTTCTCAGGAGCTGAGAGGACCAAAAACGTTGCACTCAACGCGCCAATTCCCGGCCACGCGCCGCCCGTGCCGCCCGTACCTCTGCGACGACGTTGTCTGGCGTGCCATAGATGTCGTCCGCGGAGTAGACGAGCACGTCCCAACCAAGGGCTCGCAGTGCCGCGCGGCGCCGATCGTCTTCTCGGCGTTGCTTCCAATGCCAGGCACCGTCGTATTCGATCGCGATCTTCAGCTCCGGATAGGCGAGGTCGACGCGACCGACAAATCCGCCGTCCGCGCGTCGTACCTCATACTGCGCGGTCGGACGAGGCAGATCGCCGGCGATGAGGACCAGACGCAGTCGCGACTCCATGGGCGACTCGCTCAACGGCTCGATCTGGTCGACCAGTGCAGCCCCGATCCGCAGGTTTCGTCGCCGACGCTGCCCTGCGAAATACGCCGCTATCTCCTCGACAGTCACCCGCTGCAGCTGGGTCAGCGCATCTGCGACGACCAGCCGCTCCATGCCTCTGAGGAGTCGCAAGCAGTCAAACGCCGTGCGCACCGGCGTGGTCACTCGCACGCCGTCAACAACCAAGATGTCGCTCGGAGCAAGCGTTTCCTGACAGACGACCAGACCGGCCTGATTGCGGATACGCGTGCCCGGCGGGAAGCCGACGTGCAGGTCCAGGTCGTCCACGCGGCGCACGTCGGCGCCGTGAACCCAGGCAGCGGTCAGCTCGCAAAGAACCGCTCGATCTGGCAGAAGCAGCTTGGCTGCCGCGAGTCGAAGCTCTCGCGTGTCAGGCAGTGACACGTGCACCCAGACGCCTCGGAACACTTGCCGCCAGGGCGGACTCTGCAGCGCTGTTGCACTGACGCCGGCGCATGCTGCCTGCGCAGTGGTAAACGGCCCCTCCAGTAAGGCGGGCGGGACAAACGCATATTTCACGCGGTGCAGACTCGCCGAAATCGGCCAACACCGGCGTCGCCTGTCCACAGCCGGCCAGCACCACAACGTTGACTGTGACGTTCTTGG
>DASSEQ010000045.1:0-3433 GCA_035695245.1 Mycobacteriales bacterium
ACGCGCCACTGCTGCCGGAGCTTGATGCGTGGCCGTCATCTGCGTGTTCTGTGCATCGAGCGATCACATCCCGCCGCGCTACATCGACCTCGCGGCTGAGGTCGGCACCGAGTTGGCGCGACGCGGGCACTCCCTCGTCACCGGCGGTGGCAGCGTGTCGTGCATGGGTGCCGTCGCGCAGGCTGCGCGGGCCGGCGGCGCGCACACCGTCGGCGTGATCCCCAGCGCGTTACGAGATCTCGAGATCGCCGACGACGAAGCGGACGAACTCGTCGTGACCCCGGACATGCGCACGCGCAAAGGCGAGATGGATCGTCGGGCGGATGCGTTCCTGACGCTGCCGGGAGGGATCGGCACGCTGGAGGAGCTGCTCGAGATCTGGGTTGCACGGGCCCTGCGGATGCACTCGAAGCCGGTCGTCGTGCTCGATCCCGACAGGGTGTTCTCGTTGCTGCGCGAGCAGGTCGAGCGGTTGGTGGACGAACGGTTCGCTCGGCGGTCGGTGTGGGACGCGATCACCTGGACGTCGGACGTCGGGGCCGCCTTCGACGCGATCGAGCGGGGCCACCCGGTGCTACCACCCACCGCCGAAGAGGTGCTCGAAGCCGAGCCCTGAGCGGGTCTTTGAAGTGATTTGAACGGCAACTCCCGTTGCCCGGTGGCGATGGCTAGCCGGTGGGTATGGACCCACGGACCAAGACCATCGCTGCGCTCATAGTGCCGCTCACGCTCGGGGGAGGTGGGCTCGCCGCCGTCGCAGCCGTTTCGAATGTCGGCACACCGGCGGCCACGTCGGCCTCGTGTCCGACCACGTCGCCCAGCCCAAGCTCGTCGACGTCCACCAGCGGGTCGCCGAGCAGCTCGACCAGCACCAGCGGGTCGCCGAGCAGCTCCACGAGCACCAGCGCGAGTGGGTCGCCGAGCAACTCGACGAGCACCAGCACCGGGTCGCCGACGGGCTCCACGAGCTCCAGCGCTTCGTCGAGCCCGAGCAGTGTGCTCTCGTCGATCATCTCCTCGCTTCCGACGTCGTCGTCCTCCTCGTCGTCGACCTCGCCGTCATCGACTTCCACGGCGACTTCGACGGCGACGAGCACCAGCAGCTCGACCTCGACACCGACCTCGAGCAGCTCGAGCACCGGCTCGCCGTCACCGTCGTCGTCGCTGCCGACGTCACTGTCGCCGTCGCCGAGCGGCTCCACGTCGTCGTCAGCATCCGCGTCGCCGACGCAGTGCCCGTCAACGTCGCCCACGCCGACGAAGAGCCCGACCACTTCCACGTCCGGCCCTGCGCCGCACGTCAGCTCGATCTCGACCGACCATCATGCCGGGCATCGAGTGACGATCTCCGGCACGACTGGTCCGTTCGCCACCGTCGTCGTCAACGTCTTCGACCCGCACTTCGGCTGGCGTGCAGGGGCGACGACGCAGGGCAACGCCAGCGGCGACTGGACCGTCTCCTTCGCGCTGCTCTACAACACCGACGTGCAGGTCTTCAGTGACGGCCGGCCAACCGGGCTCTACGTCATCACCGAGATCCCGTCGTTCCAGGTGCGCCACATCGCCTACCAAGGCCATGACTCGCACGGCTTCCACTACCGGATCGACGGCCACAGCAGCTCGCACGTCCCCGGCCAGCTGGTCGAACTACTCCGCAACGGCCACGTGATCGGCCACGGCTCCATGTCCAGCGCCGGCTACTTCAGCATCCACTTCGTCGTACCGACGAAGAGCACTGCCTACTCGATGCAGTTCCGCTGGAGCGGCAATGCCAGCAACGGCATGCAATACGTCCTGCCCGGCACCTCCGGCCACTTCCACGGCTAACGCGCGCTAGGCCCCTTCGCCCCCCCCTCTTCGCCGATCATGCACGAATACGTCGTCTGACCTCGCTCTTACGACGTAGACGTGCATGATCGGCGCGGAGGGTGGCGCTGTCCTGTGGATGAGCCGCTCGCCGGTGTTCACGGTCGCTGCACATTGGCTGGGTGCGCAGACACATCGTTCCGGCCGACGTGCCATCCGACCAGCCCTTCACGGTTGCGCAGGCTCGCGCCGCCGGCCTCACGCGCACACAGCTCGAAGGGGCGAGCTATCGCCAACTGCTGCACTGCGTCTACGTCCGCGCCGACGTTCCGGACTCGGAGCTCCTGCGTGCCAGGGCGGTCACGCTGGTGTTGCCCGACGACGCCGTCGTCGGCCAGGCGAGCGCGGCCTGGCTGTTGGGCGCGGACGTCCTCGACAACAGGCGTCCCGGCTTGTGGGTCATAACGAACCGCGGCGACCAGATCCGGCGTGCCGGCATCAACGCCACGTCGGCCTTGCTCGAGCCCGGCGACGTGACCGAGGTGTGGGGTGTGCCCGTCACCACACCAGTGCGTACGGCGTTTGACCTCGCCCGGCGCAAGGATTTGGTCGAAGCGGTTGTCGGTGTCGACGCGATGCTCAATCGCGGCGGTTGCCGGCTCGACGACCTCGCGGCGTACACGGCCGAGCATCGCAAGTGGCGCTATGTGCGCACCGTGGACGAGGCGCTGCGCCAAGCAGAGCCGCTCAGCGAGTCGCCCATGGAGACGCGCCAGCGGATGCGGCTCATCTTCGCGGGACTGCCGCGACCGCAGGCGCAGGTGCCGGTGCTCGACTCTGGCGGCGAACCGTTCGCCTACATCGACAACGGCTACAAGGAGTGGATGGTCGGCGCCGACTATGACGGTGGCGATCACGAGAAGACGTGGAAGCAAGACCTCGAACGTCAGGAACGGGTCCGCGACACCGGCTGGTGGCACCGTCGCTACACGAGCCTGCACATCAACCGCGGCTTTCCGCAGATGTGCCGCCAGGTTCGCCGTGCGTTGGAGCAAGCCGGTTGGCGCCCGCCCTCAGAGCCACCCAACCTCTCGCCGATCATGCGCACCTACGTCGTATGAGGCCGTCCATACGACGGAAATGTGCATGATCGGCGAGAAGGAATCTAGGCGAGGCCGCGGCGCGTTGCTGCTGGCGGTTTGTCGCCGCGGATGACGCTCACCATGTCGAGCGTCTCGCGGGTCTCACGCACGTTGTGCGCGCGATAGACCTGCGCACCGAGCCATGCACATACGGATGTCGTCGCCAGCGTGCCGGTCAACCGCTCGGGCACCGGCCGGTCGAGCGACTCGCCGACGAAATCCTTGTTCGACAACGAGACCAGCACCGGATAGCCAAGCCCAAGCAGTTCCGGCAAGCGCCGCGTCACCGCGAGAGAGTGATGGGTGTTCTTGCCGAAGTCGTGGCCGGGGTCCAGCAGCACCGACTCCCGCCGCACTCCGGCGGCAACCGCAAGCGAAGCCAACCGCAACGTCGTGTCGACGACGTCCGCCATCACGTCGTCGTACGCCACTCGATGCGGACGAGTGCGCGGTTCCTGCCGACCGACGTGCACGCACACGAGTCC
>DASSEQ010000046.1:0-19368 GCA_035695245.1 Mycobacteriales bacterium
GTCGCTCGGCTACGAGATCGCGACCAACGGCGACGGCCGTTGGAACGGTGTCGCCATCCTCTCGCGGGTCGGGCTCGCTGATGTCTCGATCGGCTTCACCGGGCAGCCGGCGTACGCACCACCGGCTGACGAGGACGACCCGGCCTTGGTCGGTGCGCCGCCGATGGTGGAGTCGCGCGCGGTCGGTGCGACCTGCGGGCCGTTGCGGGTCTGGTCGGTGTATGTGCCCAACGGCCGCTCGCTCGACAGCCCGCACTACCCCTACAAGCTCGAATGGCTGGGCGCGCTTCGGGAAGCGCTCGCGCCGGAGGTCGGCGGTGGCGGGCCGTTCGTGTTGACCGGCGACTTCAACATCGCTCCGACCGACGAGGACGTGTGGGATCCCGCTGCGTTCGTTGGCTCGACTCACGTAACGGAGGCCGAACGACAGCGGCTGGCCGAGTTGCGCGCTCTGGGGCTGAACGACATCATGCCGCGCGCGATGAAACACGACACGCCTTATACCTACTGGGATTACCGGGCCGGTATGTTCCACAAGAACATGGGCATGCGGATCGACCTGATGCTCGTCAGCGACCCGGTGGCGAAGGTGTTGAAGGACGCGTACGTCGACCGCGACGCGCGCAAAGGCAAGGGACCCAGCGACCACGCGCCGGTCGTCGTCGACGTCGACCTCTGAGCAGGACTCCCGGCACCGCACAGCGAAGTCTCGCGACATCCGGCACCGCGCCGGTAATTTTGTCCGGGGGGCTACACCGGTGCGCAGAATCCTGGCGGTCATCGTCGCCGGCCTCGCCGTCGTCAGCAGTTCGAGCGTCGCATCCGCCGATACGACGCTGCCGACCGACACCCAGCAAGAGGCATCGGCGCAGATGCCGATTCAGGTGCCGGCCACGCACTCGTGCACGGTCACCGTCATGACCCACGACTTCGCCAACTCCTACGGCGCGCCGTACAACGGCTCTTACACTCCCCCGGCAGATTGTCCCGGCCCCTGGTCCAAGGTCGTGCTGACTCTGACGAGCACGGTCGGCGGCGTGCAGTTCGACCGCGACGTCTACGTTGCCGTGGGTCACGCCGTGTTGCTCGACGGCACCACGTCGGAACCCTGCTGCACCGGCTCCAACGCCACAACCTGGACCGTGCAGCGAGACGTGACCGACGTGAGCCCGGTCCTGCAGACGACGCAACCCGTGCAAGTCGAGCTCGACAACGTCGTCAACGCGAGCGACACCGGCGTCTACCACACTGTTGTCAGCCTCACGTTCTACGCGACGGACGCCACGCATCCGGCTCCGACCTCACCGAGCGAGGTCATCCCGGTGTCCTCGTCATCGTCCGGCGGGCCGATGCTGACGATCACCCGGGACGGCCAGCAGGTGGGTGCGACCGAGACGTTCCCGCAGGACATGACCCGGCTGACGGCCGAGGTCTTCGCCGACGCGCACGGCCCGTGTGAGGAGTTCTGGTGGGCCGACCCGGGTGACTGCGCGGGCACCCCCTACCGCGAGGTCGCCGTCTACCTCGACGGTCAGCTGGCCGGTGCCGCTCCGGCCTACCCGGTGACCTACACGGGTGCCAGTGGTCCGGGTCTATGGGAGCCGATTCCGTCGCCGCGTGCCTGGAACCTCCGGCCCTACGACCTGGACCTGACGCCGTTCGCTGCAACGCTCACGGATGGCCTGCCACACACCATCTCCATCGGTGTGCTGGGGACACAGCTGGCTTCCGGTGACTTCTGGGCGACTGCCGCCAACCTGCTGATCGACCGCGACCCGGCCGGCGCAACTACCAGAGGTGGCCTCGTGTCCACCGGCGCGGCGCCGACCCCGACGCAGACGATCAACGACCCCACCGGTCAGGGCGTGCCGTATACCGACGACACCAGCCACACACTGACCTTCATCGGCAAGACGATCAACGGACACCGGACCGTCGTGACCACCGTCCGCGAGTCGATGGGCGAAAGCGCGAATCAAGGCGTCGTCGCCGACGCAGCGACGTGGACGTGGGACTACTCGACGCAGACACAGGCCAACGGGCACACGACCAGCGTTCAGCACGACGCGTCGTACGGCATCACGACGGACCTGCTGACGACCTACGACCTCACCGACGACGCCACTTCCACAACGACTGTCGACGGCACGCGGTCGGCTTGGACCTCCAGCGCCGACCACATGAGCACCGCCGACGCGACGGGCATCGCCTACAACGGCGTCGAGCAGGAGACGTTTGGCTACGCGGACAACACCGGCACCTGCTACCACCACGTGCTAGCGAGCCAGGCGGGCGAGATCACGGTCGACAACGTCGACGCCGACCTCTGCCCGAGTGAGCCCTGACGCGCCGACGAACCGGTCAACGAGTCGTACCCTCGACACATGACGCTGACTCAGGCGGAGCACCTGGCGGTTCTGCTGGCTGCGGCGTCGCTGTTCGTCGCGATGGGCGCCTTGGGTCTCGCGGTGGTCCGGTGGCGGCGACGGTGGCGCAGCCGCCGCAGCATGCTTCGTCGGCTGGTTCGTCAGCCGTTGTCGCTCCTTCCCCTATCCCGGATGAGCGAGGGTTTCATCACCACGATGGGTTCCCCCTCGTGGTGGCTGGTTCAGCGAGACCGGCACGCGATGTGGCGAGACGTGGCGGCGGCCCGGCGCGCCGTCGCAGTCGCCACCCGCGCCGAGGCGCCGGTAGGGGACCTTCCATTGCTCACCCGGCAGCTGCGAGATGCCGCAGCCGGTGTCGATGCGCAGCTACGAGCCAGCAGTGGCGAGCTTCGCGTCGCGCGCGAGGTCGAAATGGACCGCGTCCGCATCCAGAAGGCAGCCGCCGACATTCGCGCCTCCGCCTTGGCAAGCCTGGGCGCGACGCGCGTCGACGTCCAACCGGTGGTGTCGGCTATCTCGGTCGAAGTTGCGGCCTTGGCAGCAGGAGTCCAGGCGGCTCGATCCCACTAGCGCCTGACTAGACAACCAGCTGTTGGCATCTCGCTTCGTAGACAGTGGTGCCCTTCCGTCGATAGAGCTCGAGTGCCGCAGCGGCTAGATCGGCGCACTCGGATTGACGGCCGATTCGGTGCATGGCGGTCGCGGCGTAGCGGTAGAAGTCCCCTTTGCCCTGCAGAGTTTCATCGACTTCGACATATGGCAGGGCATCGTGAACCATTCGCTCGACGGTTGTGACGTCACCGTCGTGCGCAGCGATTAACGCTGTTGCGAGACGCCATGACGCCTGCGACACGGAGTCGCCGTCCGGACTCGTGCGACGTGCGACTTCGGCAGCGCTGCGGGCCTGATCCAGATCGGCGACCAGGGCGAAGAGAATCGCGCTCCATCCGTACAACGTTGACGAGTAGGCGACGTCGCCTTGCGCAGCCAACAAGTGTGCTGCGGTGTGTGCCACGGCGGCGGCAGTTGCGTTGTCCGCCAGCGCTTCTTCGATCGCACCACGGCAGAACGCCCAATGCAGATAGCTTGCGGTATCCGTTGAAAGCGGCTCCGCGGGCAGGGTTGCCCGGGCTAGTTCGGCATTGCCATCGAGCGCAAAAAGCACGGCAAGTTCCATCTCGACCCGCCCCCGCTCCTCCGGCTCGTCCTTGAGCATGACGAGCGTTTCCGAGAGCATCGGAATGGCCTGCTTGACCCGGGTCGGCCCCCATCTCACGATCGTCGCCCGGAATCTGAGCGCTTCGTTGCGCATGTGGCGTTCTCCACTCGAAGCTGCCCAAGAGATGGACTCATCGATGACCGGGAGCATCTTCGACCAAGCGCCGACTGCTTGTAACTCCATTACGGAGAGACGCGCGCTAGCCGCTCTCGCCCAGTGCCAGTCCGCCTCGCTGGCGGCCTGGCGCGACCTGTCGCCGATTCGACCGTCGTCCGGACTCTTCGCCCGTGTGTCAGCCATCTGCAAATGGCAGCGCCGAAGTTGATCGAGCAGTGCCTGTTCGGCGCGCCCACCAACGGCAAGGCAGGCCGCTTCGGCAAGTGTGCCGGGCACGTCGTTCATCGCGAAGGTGAACAGCATCTCGAGATAAGCGAGCCGCAGGATCCGTCGCAACTTGGTGCGCTTGTCCTGGGTGAGTGCGACCGCTCGCCGGAGCAAGTTGACTGCACTCGTCGGGTCGGCGCCTTCTCGTGCCCGAGATGCGTCCGCAAGCGCTTCGGCCGCAGATTGCGCGACTGTTCGGACGCTGGCATCCCGCGGCGCCAGCTCGCTCAGCAGCAGATAGGCCTGCTCCAGGTGCCAACCGCGTAATGCGCTCAACTCACCGCCGGCCTCTTCGGGATGTTTCGCAAGCCAGGAGGCGTACTCGCGATGCTTTCGTGCGCGCATGGCTTTGGGTTGCGCGTCGTACGCCGCTTGCTGAACGAGCACGTGTTGAAAGCGAAAGCCTCCGCGCCGGCCGCGGTCCCGACGCACGATCTGGCGTTCGCTCAGCTTTTCCAGCCGGTCCCGAACGTCATCGGCCTCGGCACCGACCAGAGCAGTCAGCTCGTCGACCCGGAATGCCTGGCCGATGACCGCGGCGTCGCTGACCAGCCCACGATCGTGCTCGTCCAGCTGGTCGAGCCTTGCCGCCAGAAGCGCTGCCAGCGTGGGAGGCACCTCGACGCGGCCGTCTAGACCGATGTTCGCGGCGTGCGCTGCAAGTTGCTCGAGATACAGGGGATTGCCGCCGGCAGCGGTTACCACGCGCACTGCCACGCTCTCAGCAAGATCGCCGATCGACGATACGAGAGCGTCAGCGTCAATAGCCGGCAACGGCTCGAGTCGAAGTGTGGTCGTGTTCACCGTTGCCGATGCCCAGGTCGGGTGAGCCGATAGGAACTCGGGCCGTGCCTGCACGATGGTCAGAATCGGCAGGTCGCGACAGCACTGCAGAAGGGCATCGATCAGCTCCAGCAGAACCGGCTCAGCCCAATGCACGTCATCAACGCAGACAACGACGGGACCACGGACAGCAATGTTCTCGATAGTGCTGACTACCGCCCTGATGACGTCACCGGTGCTTCCAGGCTCACCGTTGGCAACAAGCAACGGCCTGAGTTGCGCAAGCATCGCTGTCGAGTCCGGTTGCCCGACGACGAGCCGACCAAGACGCGCCTCCACGACATCGGGGCCTTCGCTCCCGTCGAGGTCGCAAGCCGCACGAAGGATTTCGACGACGGGCCAGAACGCTATGCCGTCGCCGTATGAGAGGCAGCGTCCGGACAACACCTTGGCCCGTGGCGTCAGACCCGCGACAAACTCCGTCACCAGTCTCGACTTTCCGAGACCGGCGTCGCCGACGATTGTGATCAGCGCTGCCGTCTGGGTGTCGATGACACGGAGCAGCGCCTCATCGAGCACCGCCATCTCTTGACGACGTCCGACGAAAGGCGCGCGGGTTGTCGTCGCTGAAGCCCCCACCAACTCGCGAGTCAGGTCGCCGATAGCTGTCTCGCCGGCGCCGGCGGACTCAGCCAGGCGCAGCGCGCCGTTGAGCGTGCTGCCGGCCGCGAGCCGCCCTCCGGGGTTGCCGGCCCCGACAATGACCTCTCCCGAGTTGATGCCAACGCGGAGTCTCAGCCGCACGCCGTACCGAGAATGCGCGTCTTCACTCAGCTCGTGCACCGCTGCATGCAAATCCGCGGCCGCTCGCACGGCCCGGAGCGCATCGTCTTCTCTCGCGGTAGTCACGCCGAACACCGCCAGCACCGCGCCGCCGATGGTTGTCTCGATCTCACCTTGGTGACGCTCGACGACTTGCCGACACGTCCGGCAGAACGCGTCAACCAGCTGGCCTAACACCTCAGCGTCGAGGGACTCTTCGAGCGACTCGACGTCTGAGACAACGCACTGCAACAGCGTCACCATCTTGCGGCGGCCACCGCTGGCTCGGGGACTTTGGGCGGGGATCGCGAGCACGTCGCGCTCTGCGGACGACCCACCGGTGAGCGCCACGACCGGCTCCCCGTCGGCCTGCTTGTCGCCGAGCACGAGCGCGACCAACTCGGCGCGAGACCTCAACCCGAGCTTGCGGTAGATGCGAATCAGATGTGTCTCGACGGTGCGGGGACTGAGGAAGAGCTGGGCGGCCAGCTCCTGCGCAGGCGCGCCCGATGACGCGGCTACCGCGATTTCGCGCTCGCGCGGAGTCAATCCGGCCAAAGCGGACGCACCCCCCGTCATAGCCAAAAGCGTAGGAGCGACTCCCCTTCGTCGTACGTAAAAACCCGCATCCCAAGAGAAGGGTTTCAACGGACGCGAGCTGCCGTCGCACAGCCGTAGCGTCCTGCACCGTCCAACCCCGGACACCTACCGAAGGAGAAGATCATGTCCACAGGCCGCCGTCTCGTCACCCTGGTCGCCGCAAGCACCGCAGCGCTCCTCACCGCCCTCGCCAGCGGACCCGCAGCGTTCGCGATCACCGTGCCGCCCCCGCCGGGTGACTCGACCACCAGCACCGTGGTCAGCCACGCGACCGCTGCGTCCAGCTCGGGCGGAATGCTCGGTTGGCAGATCGCGCTCATCGCGGTCGGCGCCGCACTCGTGGCGACCCTGATCACCGCATCGGTCGACCGCTTCGCCTTCTATCGCCGGCTCGCCCACCAGTCCGTCTGACCGCCTCGACACAAGGAGATCGTCATGCGAATCACCGGCCGTCGTATCGCCCCGACAATCGTCGCAACGCTCGTCGTCACCACTGCGTTTGGCGGAGTCGCAGCTGCAGCAGGCCCGACCGCTCCGCACGGATTCTGCAGGGTCACTCCGAGCCTGACCAGTTGCGCTGGAAACGTCGGCGGCGCGATTTGCCCGCCCAACGGCGACGTCGTCGTTCTGAACACTCCCTGGTCGCTCCTCGACACCTGCTCACTGCCCCAGCCCTGAACCCCGCCGCATCTCAACTGGGGCCACTGCGGAGCTCTCCGCGGTGGCCCCAGTTGTCGACAGCTCAGACTTCGCGAAAACGCGAACACGGCCCCGAATCCGCTGCCATCCTGCGGCGATGACGGTGGTCGTCCGCGCCGCTCGCTGCTTCGACGGGCTTGCCTGGCGCGGACCGACCCAGGTCGTCATCGATCACGGAAAGATTCTCGAGGTCGGTGCACCCACGGCGCTCTCCTCGGATGCATCCCTGCTCGAGCTCGGTGACGTGACGTTGTTGCCTGGGTTGATCGACGCGCACGTGCATCTGACCTGGGACGCATCTCCAGAGGCGGTCGCCCATGTGTCCGACGCCACCGATCAGGAGCTGTTTGATCAGGCACGGGCTTCCGCTCAGGCGGCGCTCAGCGTGGGGATCACGACGGTCCGCGACCTCGGCGATCGTGCGTACGCCGCCGTCCGGCTCCGCGACGACTTTCGCCAACATCCGTCTGCAGGCCCGGAGATTGTTGCCGCCGGCCCACCCGTCACCGCGCACAGCGGCCACTGCTGGTTCCTCGGCGGTGGAGCCGAAAGCCTCGACGAGCTCCGCGCTGCCGTGCGCGAACGAGTCGAGCACGGCGTCGACGTCGTGAAGGTCATGGCGACCGGTGGCGAGATGACCCCTGCCGGGAAGCAGCCGCACGAGTCGCAGTACCGGCTGGAACAGTTACAAGCGATCGCTGACGCAACGCACGCCGCAGGGTTGCCCGTCACCGCACACGCCCACGGCGCCGCCGGAGCGCGTGACGCGGTCAACGCACGATTCGACTCACTCGAGCACGCCGGCTTCTGGACCGAAACGGGCGCCGAGCTCAGCGACTCGATGGTTGACGAACTTCTCGACACGGGCACGTTCGTCGTGCTCACGCCGGCCGGGCGCGGTCTGCCTGACCCGTCGCGGCTGCCGCCCGGCATCGCTACTCGATACGCCGATCTTCTGCAGGTCATGGCCATGCTGTGGCGCTCGGGATTGCCGTTGGCATACGCGTCTGACGCCGGAATCGTGCCGACCAAGGACCACAGCGTCCTCGCGCACAGCCTGCCGCGCGCAGTGCAAATCGCACCCAGCGTGGACGCCGCGCTTCGTGCGATGACCAGTGACGCAGCGGCAATCTGCAATCTGGGCGATCGCAAAGGTCGTCTCGCGCGAGGCTTCGACGCGGATCTGCTGGCCGTGGGCGGGCACCCGCTGGAAGCTCCTGATGCACTCGCCAACACACACACGGTGATCAGAGCCGGGCAAGTGGTCCGTTCGCCTAGTTCTGAACCAAGTCGACAACCGGCATGATCGACGGCGGCTGAGCCAGCTCGATCCCGAGCTCTCGCGGCCTCCGGCGCCCCGTTGTCCCGGAGCCGCTCGCGACCTTTGGTGTGCTGCTCGACCGTCATGTTCTTCGTGACGATGTAGATGCCGATCATGTGAGGCGACCCCCTCGCGCGTTTGCGCGCTGCTCAAAGTCTCGCGCCGAGGTGCCGTCGGTGTAAATGCGTGTTGCCCGCTTCTCTGACACGATCGTCGAGTGCCTGAGTGGATGGTCGCGTCGCAGACGGACGAGCAGGCGGCAACCGTCTGGGCATGGATCCATGACGACACCCACGAGCAGCGCGCTTTGGTGGTCCGAGACGACAGCGGCGCATCGGTCGGCCTCGCACACTTTCGTCCGTTCGCTCGGCCGCTGCGCGCAAGTGTGGGCTGCTTCCTCGACGACTTGTTCGTCGACCCGGCGCACCGTGGCACGGGCGCCGTGGACGCGTTGTTGAAAGCACTACGCCGGATCGCCGACGCCGAAGGATGGGACGTCGTCCGGTGGATCACGGCAGACAACAACTACCGAGCCCGCGGGAAGTACGACGAAGTCGCTAGCCGGACGACATGGATCACCTACGACATGGCCCCAGGCGCCGAATAGGCAACTCTTCGCGGTGGACAGCGGCGAGTTGGACGGCGACGCCGGCGACGGCGGTTGCTGCGAGCACGCCGCCGAGCAACCAGAGCGGCCGGTGCATCGCGGTCTGCGGGATCAAGCGCGTCGGGAAGGCAACCGCCGCAATACCCGCACCGACCAGGCCACAGTAGGTCCCGATGACCCAGCCGCGGTGGACCTGGATGCGGTGCGTGCGCGCCGCCCAGATCGCCATCGTCAACGAGAAGATCGTCCACAGCGACAGGCCGTGAATCCAGCTGAAGTGGCCTGGAGTCAACCGCTTGATCCCGAACGAGCTGAACGCGACCCAGTACATATCGGCCATCCAGATCCGGCCGACCCTTCGGTGCAACAGGTCACCCTTGCGGCCGCGGAGGATCAGGTAGCCACCGAGGACCACGGCTGCCGTGGCGCCGATCGCGTGCAAGGCAATGAGGACAGTCCATCCAGCGGCCATGTCGAACCTCACATAACAACGTTATTGATCGAATAACGTTGTTATAGTCCTCGGTATGCCCACCGTCAAGGCACCAACATCCGACCAGCTCGCGAGTCGGCTGGTGGACGAAGCAGGGCGGATCCTCTCCACCGAGGGCGCCGCGGCGCTCACCCTGAGGCGGCTCGCGCAAACGGTTGGCATCTCGACCATGCCCGTCTACACGTTGTTCGGCGACAAACAGGGGCTGCTCGCCGCGATGTACCGGGAGGGTTATCGGCGTCTTGGCGCCGCGATGCGCAGCGCAGCCAAGGGAGTCGATGACCCACTGCAAGCATTGGTCAACCTCGGCCACACCTACCGGGCCATCGCACTGGCCAACCCGCACCTCTACGACCTCATGTTCGGTCGGCCGGTCGCCTCCTTCCAGCCCGACAGCGATGCCGTCGAGGTAGCGGATTCGACGTACCGGCCTCTCGTCGAAGCGGCACAGCGCTGCCTCGACGCGGGGCAGTTGACCGGCGGAGATGCCGAACGCATCGCGTTCCACTTGTGGTCCGTCTCGCACGGGATGGTCAGCCTCGAGCTAGCCGGCCACGTGCATGGCGACGCGGCGCAGGCCTACGAAGAGGCCATGGTGCTGAGCGCCGCGCCGTTCCTCGTCCTCCCGACTCCAGGGTGATGTCATCCGTTCCGGAAGCCGCCAGCGGGCTGGATGTTGATCGACCAGTTGAACGGAGCTTGCGCAACGATCGTGGACGGCTCCTGTGAGCAGAACATCGTGCTGTCGAGCAGCGAGACATCCGCTCGATTGAAGAACACGTTCGGGTTCATGAAGGACACGCATTGCCCGTACAACGTGACGGTGCCGACACCGCTGAGGATCGTGCCGGGACCACCCGTAGGCGTCGCCTGACAGTTGACCTGCAGCGTTGCGCCCGGTGAAAGGGTGAAACTGGAACCTGGGTTCTGACTCTGGGTCTCCGGAGCGGTGCAGCCCACGCCTAGGGTGCTCTGGCCGTCCCAGACCACGACGAGATCGGTCAAGGTCGTCGAGCCGCAGTTGCTGATCTTCGTCTGGTATTGGTCGAGGACACCGAACTTCGTCACCGTTGTGGTTGCCGCTTGCACCGTGGCACAGGGGCCGGTCGAGGGTGGCGTCGTTGTGCCGCCGCCGCCACCACCGCCACCTCCGCCACCACCGGATGTCACCTGAATGGTCAGCTTGGCGTCGTTGTTCGTGGTCAACGGGTCAGGTGTCTGGCTGGACCCGACGTCACCGGTGAACGTGTAGGTGAGCGCGGTTGTCGGAGCTGTTCGCGTGACGACGATCGTCGTCTGCGCGCCGTTGACGAGGTCGCCGAGTGTGCACCAGGGTTCGGGAACACCGTTGCCGTCGACCGTTCCCGGGCAGTTTCCTGGGCCTCCGTTGACCGTCACGGAATCGATGGCGATCGCGACGCCCGGTTGTCCTGGATCGGTGAGGTCGTTCCATTGGACGGCTACGGCAGTGTCAGGTCCGCGGTTCTGTACGACGTAGGTCTCGGTGAACGTCGAGCCTGGAGCCGGTTGACTGGTGCTGAGTGTCCCGGTGAGCCGCAGGTCGGCTCCCGACGTCGTCGTCCCACCGGATGCCATCGCCGGCGCTGTGAAACCGACGAGCGCCAGGGTGGCCGCTCCGACCACGAGGAATGGGACACGTGCACTTCGACCGGTCGACCGGACACGTCCACCTGCAGCAACCATGTGCCCTCCATGCTCGCGATGCCAAAGCCGCTGATCGCACAGTCGCGCGCCCCTCGGTCTGGCCGCCATTGGACTTTGGTCGTAAGACCCCCTCGGAGAGGGGAACCTTCCGAAACCGACCCCGTGTCGCCCGCAGGCCGCCCATGATGTGTGCAGGGTGCGGTGGGGAGGCGACGTGGGCATACGAGCGCGTTCGGCCTTCACCCCCACGCTCGCCGTGACCTGGTTCTTGCTCGCCGGCCTGATCGCCGTTGCCGTCATCGGCTCCGCAGTGGTGCTCGTGCTGCGCCGCCAGACCGACCGCGAGGCAACGGCGCAAGCCAAGGCGCTGACACAGGTAGAGGCGCGAGACGTCGTTGCGCCGTACCTTGTCGATGCCGCGCTGGACCCGGGCCCGGCACGGGCGGCACTCGACCGCCTGGTGCATCAACATGTGCTCAACGCGGACGTCGTGCGGGTGAAGATCTGGGCCGCCGACGGCACGATCCTCTACAGCGATGACCAGCAGCTGATCGGACAGCGGTTCCCGCTGGGCCCGTCCGAACGGCGCGCCCTGGCCGGGCCACCGTCAGCCGAGATCAGCGACCTGACGGCGCCGGAGAACGTGGCTGAGCGCCACTTCGGGAAGCTGCTCGAGGTCTACCTCGGCGTCCGGACGCCCTCCGGTCGACCGTTGCTGTTCGAGACCTACCAGCGCTATCGGTCGATCGCCGAATCGTCCAACCGGTTGCTCCTGCGATCGCTACCGGCGCTTCTCGGCGGGCTGCTGCTGCTCTATCTGATCCAGGCACCTCTCGCCTACCTCCTCGCTCGCCGCCTGCGACAAGCGCAAGACGAACGTGAGCAGGCATTGGTGGAGGCGCTCGCCACCGCGGACCGAGAACGGCGAAGGGTCGCCGCGGACTTGCACGACGGTGTGGTGCAAGGGATCGCTGCGGTCTCCTACCGGTTGGCAGCGACCGGTCACGATGCCGAACGGGAAGGCGCGACCGGTGTCGCGACCGCCGTGCGGGAGATGGGCATCGAGCTGCGCCGTTGGGTTCGTGAGCTGCGGACCTACGTGCTCGTCATCGCGCCACCGCGCCTGCATGCACGCGGACTTGCCGCAGCGTTGCGCGACCTGGCCGACACTTTGCGCGCCCACGGAATCACGGCAACAGTCACCGTCGATGACGACCTGGTCGTAGACGCGGAGTTCGAGCAGCTGATCTATCGCGTGGCACAGGAGGCCACGCGCAATGTCGTGAAGCATGCGCACGCGACCGAGGTGACGTACGCCGTCGCCGTCGACGGCGAGTGGCTCTCGCTGACGATCTCCGATGACGGACACGGCCTGCCCGAACAGCGCACACACCACAACGACCCCGGCGTCGGCGGCGCCGGCCTTCGCCTGCTCGCCGACATCGCCGAACAGTCCGGGGCACAGCTGCGGGTCGTCGACAGCGAAAGCGGCGGTGTTGTCGTCGAGCTCCTCATGCCGGCGCGTACGGCGGTGCCGGCGTGATCCG
The DNA here is from genome assembly GCA_035695245.1 of Mycobacteriales bacterium. Lineage (GTDB taxonomy): Bacteria > Actinomycetota > Actinomycetes > JAFAQI01 > JAFAQI01 > DASSEQ01. The sequence continues at coordinate 12,528 of DASSEQ010000046.1, forward strand.
CGTGCTCATCGCTGACGACCATCCGCTCATGCGGCAGGGTCTGACCGATTTGCTACGGACCACGGCGGACATCAGCGTCGTCGCGGTTGCAGAAGATGGCGACGTCGCAGTCGACGTGGCGTTGCGGGTGCGGCCTGACGTCGTGCTCATGGATCTCGTCATGCCGCGCCTGGACGGCGCTGCGGCGACGCGCGCGATACTCGCTGTCGAGCCGGACATCCGCATCGTCGTGCTGACTTCCCTGGCGCAGCCCGAGCGCATCACCGATGCGATCGACGCCGGGGCAGTCGGCTATCTGCTCAAGGACAGCGAACCCGACGAGATAGTCCGTGCCGTCACGGCCGCGGCGGCGGGGCATGCCCCGCTCGATCCGCGTGTGGCGACCGCCTTGCTGCCGCGCCAACGGCACGCCTCCCGGGCCGACGCACTGAGTCCGCGCGAGCGAGACGTGCTCGCTCTCGTCGGGGCCGGGCTGCCGAACAAGACGATCGCGGTCCGACTCGGCATCAGCGAAAAGACTGTCAAAGCACACCTGGGACGCATCTTCGCGCGCATCGGCGTCAGCGACCGCACGGCTGCGGCCCTCTGGGCGCAGCGCCACGATTTGATCGTCTAGATCGCGCACCCGGCGCGGGGGCAGTTCGGCGGCGGCGCGGGCTGCACCGCGAAGCTCGTGTCGATCGCCCAGCCGTAACTACCCGTCGCGAGTGATGCTCCGGTGGCGTCGTGGACGGTGGCCGTCCCGATCCCGCTGACCGTGATGTCTGGCGGCAGCTGGTAGGGCACGTTGCAGCTGACTCCGACAGTGGCTCCTGGCGACAGGTTGAAGCTGTTGGTGACCTGGCACGTGAAGACCCACGAATACTCGGTCGAAGAGAAGCACCCACCGCAGGTGGGGATGTTCGGGCCGGCGACGAAGTCGAACCGCAAGTTGCTTTGGGTCAGTGAGGAACAACTCGTGACGTTCGCTGTCATCGTCTCGGTGCCACTCGCGCCCTGGTTGGTGCTAGCGCGCGGGATGCCAGACGTCGATGCGTTGACCACGCTCGCGCAAGGACCAGCCACGCCGGGCGTCGCGGTGGTGCCACCCCCGCCACCGCCGCCACCCCCGTGGTCGTGGTTGTCCCGCCACCGGCAGCCGTCGTGGTGCTCGAGCTCTGCACCTTGATGGTGACGGAAGCAGTGTTGTTGGCCAGGTTGGGGTCGGTCACGGTGGACGTGACGGTCGGCGTCAAGACGATCTGGCAACCACAACTCGCGACAGCACTCTCGACGACGGTCGCTTGAGCACTCGGCGCCATGTCGCCCAAGTTGCATTGCACGTCTGGTTGACCGGTTGCGGCGTCCGGGAAGATTCCGCACGAAGCTGAGTTGCCGTTGACTGTCGCGCCGGTGGCCATGAACGCGTCCTTGTCGAGGAAGGTCGCGCCGGTGGCCGTCTGCGGCCCGTTGTTCTTGACCAAGTAAGTCAACGTGAACGCGTCCCCGTCGTGCGGAGAGCCGTTGCTTGCCGAGCCAGACATTTGCAGGTCCGCGCCCGTCGACGTACCTCCCGAGGCATGCGCCGCGACTTGCATCGGCGCGATCGCAGCGACCACGAGCGCGACCACGACTCCGCCCCGCCGCGCCAGGTTGAACAGCCGCTGTGCGAGGACCGTTTGTGAGCTCACGGCGCACCTCCGAACCGCCCCGACAAGCGGCGTGCGCCTGTAACACTGCGGCTCGGGACGGTCTCACCGCGATTGGACGATGGTCTTAAGACCACGTCCGCACTGCACGGCTCTCCTCGGTGAAGATGGCGCGCACGGAGGCTTCGTCCTCGCGGCGGGCAAGGACGCTGACGGTGTCACCCTCGTGCAACTGGGTGTCGGGGTGCGGATACGCCAAACCGCTGCGGCGGTGCACGGCGACGAGTACGGCGCCGCGCGGCCAGGGCAGGTCGGCGACTCGAGCGCCGTCCGCGGCCGAGGCTGCCGTGATCGTCTCCTCGATGAGGACGGTTTCGCGGGAACTGCCGCCGAGCCGTCGCATCGCCGTGCGCGTCGCGAGCCGCCAGCCGCGTACGAGATCGGTGGTCGAGACGATGCCGACGACGTGCATGTGGACATCGAGCACCGGAATCCAGCCGCCACGACTCGTGGCAACCGCGTCAACAGCGTCATTGAAGGTGGCGTCGATCGGGACGGTCATCGCTTCGACGTCGGCGAGCCGCCCGACCGGCTCGTCCGTGCCATGGCCGACGATCTGTTCTAGTCGAACGGTTTGCATCGACCCGACGAACGTCGCGTCGCGGTCGACGACGGGTGCGCCCGGCAGCGCCAGATCACGCAGCGCGGAAAGCGCGTCAGCCGCAGACAGCCCCGCGGAGAGGACGAGCCGCGGCTCGGCCATGACCTCGCGGATGCCCACTGACGAAGAAGGCGGGAGGCCGGTCGCCAATCGGTGCGCAGGAGAGTCGCTCCGGCTGACCAGTTGGCTGCGATAGATGGTGACGTCACCGACGACAAGCACTGCGACCGCGATCGCAACCATCGCGGGAGCGAGCAACTCGAGACTCCCTGTCATCTCCGCAACCATCAACATGACGGCAAGTGGCGCATGTGCCACGGCGCCGAAGCAGGCAGTCATACCGACGATGACGAATGGCATGGGTCCGCTGGTCGGCGCAACGTGAGCGAGCAGGAGCAACCGCCACACCGCGGCACCGGTGGCGCCGCCGATGACCATGCCGGGGCCGAAGATTCCGCCGGATCCGCCCGAGCCGATGGAAAGGCCAGTGGCCAGGATCTTCGCGAACGGCAGCGCCAGCACCGCCCACAACGGCAGGCCCATCAGGACATGTCTCGAGAGCTCCTGTTGCAACTGGCCGTAGCCGGTCCCGAGCACTCCCGGAACCGCCATTCCGAGCCCGCCGACGGCGAGACCGGCAAGGCCTGGCTTGACCCAGCGCGGAGACCTGATTCGAGCGAGCAAACCGCTGACGGCGTAGAAGGTGCGCGCGTAGAGCCGGCCGAGCAAACCGCAGGCCAGGCCGACGACGGCGAAGAGCGCCAGATCGCGGACTGCGGTCAAGTGGTAGCCGGTTTGTTCGCCGAAGATCGGGTTGAAGTTGCCGGTGACCGCGCCGTAGACGCCGAAAGCGACAACACTTGCCACGATGGAAGGGATGAGCGCCTCGACCTCGACGTCGTCCCGGTAGACGAGTTCCGCGCCCAGCACGGCGCCGCCCAGCGGCGCGCGGAAGATCGCTCCGATGCCGGATGCGATGCCAGCGGCTACCGCGATCCGGCTGTCCGCCGGAGTCAAGTTGAGCGCACGGGCGAGCATCGAGCCGAACGTCGCTGAAATCTGCGCGGTCGGTCCCTCCCGGCCACCGGAGCCGCCGGAGCCGATGGTCAGCGCCGACGCGACGATCTTGACCAGGGCAACGCGCGGACGCAGCCCTTTCGGGTTGGCGTGCACAGCGGCGATCGCGGCGTCAGTGCCATGCCCCTCCGCCTCGGGTGCAACCTTGAAAACGAGCAGCGCCGCCAGAAGCGCACCACCGCCGACGACCAACGGGATGGCCCAGGGCCGGGTGAACCTGGAGGCGGCATGCACGCCGCCCTCGCCCGCGGTCGTCGCAACGTGGTAGCCGCCGATGCCGCCGAGCACCCAGTGCGTGCCGGCCTGAAGCGCGGTGAAGAACACAACGGCGCCGAGCCCGGCCACCACCCCGATCAGCGCACCCAGGATGATCCACTTGCGAAGGTAGCCGGATCGGCTCGGTCCGGAGAGCAGTCGGCCGACGAGTCGTCTGGTGTGCAGCCGCGCGGTCAGCAGCCGCGTTGGAATGCGAATGTTCACTCGCCCCAGCCGAGCGACCAGGCCTGATCGGGAGCTTCGCCGGCGGCGTCGGCGAACGCCCGAAACGTCGGCACGAGTGCGGCCCGGACGTCCGGCGGCATCTTCCGCAAGATCGCCCGGATCTCGCGTTTACGCCGTCGTGTGACCGCATCGACGAGTTGTCGACCGGTCGGCGTGATGCTGGTGATGACGGTGCGCCGGTTGTCCGCCGGCCGGATCCGCGACAGCAGTCCTTTGCGGTCGAGACGGTCACACATGCGGGTGACCGTCGACTGGTTGACGTCGAGCGCTTCAGCGAGATCGAGGGCGCGCTGCGGTCCCCGCGACGCGAGCACCACCAGAGCGCGGTACTGCGGCAAGGTGACTTGCTCCTGCGCAGCACCCAGAGACCGGGCGGCCACAGCGACCAATGCGCGGCTCGCCGACAGGACGCTGTCCACGACATCGTCCTGACTGACGCCGGACATCGAGGCGGCTGACGCTTGCATGAAGCGATTCTTGCATAGTGCAACTGTCACGTATTTGTCACAACCCAAATCAACGATTCCGCTGATAGGTCGTGGGGCGAGGCATAGATTCTCGCGGTGTCCAGTGGAAGCACCTCCTCACGAAAGGGGAAACGCATGATGCGTCGTCGCGTCGCCACGATCGGGCTGATCACGGGGGCGATGTTGACAGTCGGGGCGGGTGCCGCGTTCGCCGACGACTGTTCCAATGTCAGTCGTCCCGCTCCGGCCTGCGACATGTCCTGCACCGCGCCTGTGATCGCCGGCAACTGGGTGTGGCTGCCGAGCATCGGGATTCCCGATGCCGCGTGGGGCTTCGCTCCCCCGGGCGGGGCCGACTCTCAGAGTTCCGGACTTCCGGGCAGCAACGGCAACTACACCGACGGACAGGTCGACGACCTGCTCGGCGTAGCCGCGGCCCACAGCACCGGCGTGTGCTCCACGCCGACACGTACGACGGATCCGCACGGGATCAACTCCGGAGCCTGCCGGAACGGTTGAGATCAAGAGCCGAGGACTTTGCGACGAGCGCTCAGCACAGAGCCCAAACGGAGCAATATGGGTGCGGCAACCCGGTCCATCGGGACAGCGGTGCCCAATGCCGACATCCGTACCATGCCCCGGCCCGCGAGGGATCGTCCGCGTTGGACGTGCGGTGTCTGCGACCAACGAGTGTTTCGGCTCGAAGTCACCGCTGCCGTGCTACCCGACGACGGCGCGGGCGGCCAGGTGAAGTTTCAGGTCGTGGGCGCTTGCCGTGCGCATCAAGTCGAGATCCGGCGGCAGGTCGCGACCGCGTTCCCGACCTGCATCGCGCAGATCAGCACGGAAGTCCGACCAGACCGACTCGGCGCCTGGGCCGCCCAAGCCAGGAAGGAGCTCGCATTAGCTGATGGCCTGCGGCGGTCGCGCGCGACCCAGCGGTAGCGCGACATCCTGTCCTGGTGGATCCAGACGTCCCCGATGGGACGTGCCCGTTCACTGTCGCCCGGCCGGTGATGGTGCACAGGTGGCAGCTGCTGACGTTCCTCCACTGGTCATTCGACCCACCTGATGTCCAACGCTTGTTGCCGACGGGTCTGACAGTTGACTCGTACGACGGTCGAGCGTGGGTTGGTCTCGTGCCGTTCCGGATGTGGGTCGCGCCGCCGCATTTCTCTGCGCTGCCATGGCTGGGGCGGTTCTGCGAGACGAACGTTCGGACCTATGTGCGCGATCAACATGGCCGCTCCGGGGTGTGGTTCTTCTCACTGGAAGCATCCCGGCTGCCAGCGGTGCTCGCGGCTCGGGTCGCGTACCGGCTGCCGTACTACTGGGCGTCGATGCGCCTGCGCAGCGCCCCGGACCGGCTCGTCTACATGACCCGCCGACGCTGGCCGCTGGATACCGGCATCGAAGCCGGCGGCACCATCGTCGTACGGCCGCGTGCACCGATCGCTGCAGAGCGAGTCACCGCGCTGGAACACTTCCTCACCGCTCGGTGGCGCCTGTTCAGCCACGCGAAAGACGACACACTTCGCTACGCCAACGCCGAACACGCACCCTGGCGACTGCAGCGCGCCGACGTCGAGGTATGCGACGACAGCCCGGTCACTGCTGCGGGCCTTCCCGAGCCGGTCGGCCAACCACTCGTGCACTACTCGCACGGCGTCGAGGTGTGCATCGGCGCGCCGAAACGCGTCGCCTGAGGCAGCGGGGCCAGCGTTAAGGTTCGCGGATGCCGCCTTCGGTGCAAGACCTTTCGGAGCAGCTGACCTGGCACTGGTCGGCGCAGCTTCGACCGAGGCTCGCCGGGCTCGATGATCGCGAGTTCTTCTGGGAGCCGGCCCCCGAGCCGGCACCGGTGACGACCATCGGGTGGCGCCTCTGCCACCTGGTGATGATCCTTGCCCAGCGAGCCGACTTCCACTTCGGCGAGCGAACTCTGACGCTGGACAAGCTGCACTGGCCGGAAGGCGCCGACGACGCATTGGCAACCCTCGACCGCGCCTACGCCTCATGGACCACGGGCGTGAGCGCGCTGTCGACGGCAGCCGCCGACGTGCACAGTGAAGGTGGGCGGTCGTGCTGCACGTGAATCGTGAAGTCATCCATCATGGCGCCGAGATCGCCCTGCTGAGGGATCTCTATCGAGCCCGCAATGAGCGTGCTGCGACCTGAGACGCTGCCGACCGACTTGTCCGAAATCGCCCGCAGGCGCACACTGCTGCCATGGGGTCACTCGCGCGACGGCGGGTCGCTCAGGCGCCCACGCCGATGACACGCCGCCAGGCCGAACAATCGCTGCAACAGCGTGCCCGGAGCTGGCTCGGCACCACCGCGATCACGTGGCCGATCTGGGCCCTGACCGGCGCACCGACCGGGTTACCGCACGTCATCGCCAATCACCACCACGTCGACGCCTCGCTCGGCATCTGGCCGGCTCTGTTGATGATCGGCGGTCTCGTCGACATCGCTCGAATGGCGAGGCGCGTCTACGTTCAGCCGCT
>DASSEQ010000047.1:0-19790 GCA_035695245.1 Mycobacteriales bacterium
CTGCCCAACAAACGCCGGCGATCGGTCGAACAACGCTCAGAACAAGACCTTGACAGCCCCGCTCCCTTCAGGAATGCCGTGATCGTGCACTCCGCTGGGAGGATCTCGGCGTGCGCGTGACGACGCGGATCGAGGTCACGCGGGAGGCGGCTGGAGCCTTCAGCGCCAAGATCATTCCGACGCCGTGGTCGGAGTCGGACTACTGGGCGTCCGGTCCCATGCCGTGGGCTGAACTGGTCGAAGCCCTGTCAGGTCGGGGCCAGCACTCGACGGACATCAGGGACGCATTCGACGCTGCGGGTGTCGAGTGGCCACCAGCCGATCCTGCTTGATAGGCGCCATGAAAGTAGCGTGTCCCGCATTGGTAATCACGGCCACGTCGCTGTGCCACCGGCGTTAACCATCCCAGCGGAACAGGCTGGAGGGGACGTAGGGTTCCGCCGTGCGGGTGGGGCTGCTGGGTGCGCGGCGTGGCGCTGCGCGGCTGACCCCGGTTGTTGCGGTGGTGCTGCTCGGCGGTTGTGCGGGGTCGTCGGGTTCGGCGTCGGGTGTGGCGGTGTCGAGCGGTTCTCCGCCGGCTCGGGCCGCGGCCGGGATGGCGTTTGATCCGGTGACTGGTTCGCTCGTTCTGGTCGGTGGCAGCACGGGGTTGTGCCAGGAGAACGACCCGGTTCTGCGGCAGACCTGGACGTTCAGGAATGGCCGCTGGTCGGTGTCCCGTGTCGGGCCGGTCCCGGATCTGTTCGCGGGTGGCGTCGTCGACGACGAGGCTCTGCACGGGTTGATCCGGGTCGGGTCCACGACGGCATCACCGAACTATGAGACGTGGATGTTCACCTCGGGTGGGTGGCGCCAGCTGCAACCACAGTCCAGCCCCGCGGCTGTTCGTCCGGTAGGGATCAGCTACTTCGCCGCGACCGGCCCGGCCATTGTCTACGACAAGGCGTGGCGCCGAGTGGTGTTGTTGGTTCAGCATCCCGGTGGCGTCAACGTGTACTGGGGTTTCGACGGTGTCCGTTGGCGTGTTCTGGCTGCACCGGCGGGGGTGAGCCGGGCGTTCGCCCTGGTCGCGATGGCGTACGACGATGCACTGGCCGGGACCGTAGTGGCCGGAGAGACCGGGCAGGACACGGACCAGCCGCGGCTCGTCACCTGGCTGGTCAGCCACGGACGATGGCAGCAGCTGGGGCAGCAGCCTGACCAGCTCGGAGCCGCGATGGCTGCTGGCCCCGTCGCGACCGACGCGTCCACGTTCGACCCCGACGACGGCACTGTGGCTCTGCTCGACGCACCCAATGAACACCCAGAAGACGGGGTCCGGATGACATTGTGGTTGCTGCGGTCCGGGACGTGGAAACAGTCGCCCACCGCCGACGGTCCGCTCTCACGCACCGACGAGTCAGTCACCTACGACTCCGCTGCACGAGCCGTCGTTGTCTTCGGAGGCCTGGACAAGGACACCCCGACCTCGGCCCACCTACCGTTGCTCGCCGACACCTGGCTACTCACCCGCGGCGGCTGGCGACACGCCGCCGGTCCGCTAGCCCACATCGCAGCAAAAGATTGTCCTCTATAGCCGAGACCAGCGGAGTGAAGTTGCCGATACCCGATGTCGAGTAGCGACGAGCTGCCGCGAGCACACCGGCGTTCTCCATCACCAACCGGATGACCTTGCCGGCGCTAAATCAGCCGCGCGCGGTGGTTCCCCCAAGAGACAACCGAGCGCAGGGAAATTGCGTCACACTCGTACCGTGTGAAACCAGGAGGGGGCCATGCGAACTCGGCTTCAGTCATTGGCCGCTGTGTCGCTGCTGATAACGGTCGTTGCAGGACTTGCGGGCCTGACCGGGCCTGCCTCTGTCGCCAGCGCAGCACCTGCGACGCCTCCCCCGATACCGGCGAGCTCGCTTCCCCAGCCGCCTTGTCCTTCGGCTTACAACACCGACGGGTTCATGTGCGTGCCGTACGCCTATATGCCAGGTGGCACGGCCCAACACCCCAATCAGAACACCGCATGTCCGCCGGGGTCGCACAAGACGATGGGCCCGGTCTTGTGCTTCTCCGACTCTGAGCCAGACATCGTGGCACCCATCGCCCCCCCTGCGTCCACGCTCCCGTTCACAGGCTTCCCCTCAGATGTCCTCTCAACGTTCGGCATCGCATTCATGCTGTGCGGCGCGCTCGCGCAGTTGTTGGCTCGACGCAGAATCGCCTTCAGCCACCAATGCCACGAGCCTCCGTTCTGAAGGTGCCGATCCACAGCGCTGGGTGGTGACGCCGTCCTTTCGGGCGAGTCGGCGGTATACGCCGGGTGAAGCTCCGTCAGGGGCGTCTGGATGCCCGGCGGCATCGCCGGGAATCCTTCGGCAAGACCGTGCAACCTTTTGGCGGCTTCTGCCGCCCTTACTGGCGGATGTGACCGAGCGGACTGGGGTGCGTGTGGGCGAGCGGCTTGTGGATCTTGATGAGTTCGTCCACGCGCATCTGTCCTCGCTGCGCTGGTCCGCCTTCCTCCTATGCGGCGACTGGACCGACGCCGACGACATCACCCAAGACGCCCTGGTTCGGCTGGCGACGTCGGTGGGCCGGGTTCGTGACCCCGCCGCCACGCTGGCGTACGCGCGGAAGTGCCTGTTCCGTTCGTTTCTCGACACACGTCGGCGCACTTGGCGACGAGAGGCACCGGTCGGGGAAGTCCCGGAAGTAGCCAGTGACGCCGAGGCAGCGGTCGAGACGCGGCTGGATCTCGTCGCCGCTCTGCGCGATGTGCCCCCTCGCCAGCGAGCCGTGATCATCTGCCGGTTCTTCCTGGACCTCGATGTCGCTGAGACGGCTCGGGCGCTGCGCTGCAGCGAAGGGACCGTGAAGAGCCAAACCGCCCGCGGCTTGGACGCCTTGCGTCGGCATCCGCAGTTCGACATCCCGAAAAAGTACGCCGAGGAGGCGTTGTGATGACTGGTTTGCGTGACGCCTTGCAGGACGCCGCACAGCACAGCCAGCCGGCGCCGACATTCGACGTTGCCGCTGCGCTGGGGCGTGGTCGCAGGCGCCGTCAGCGGCGCATCGCCGCAACGGTTGCGGTCACGGCCCTCGCCACCACGGGCATGGTGGTCGGCGTCACCGGTTCCCTCGGCGAAGGAGGAGGACGCTCCACCGTCGTCACCAGTACTCCACCGCCCAGCCCGGCGAGATCACAGCAGCCAGTCACAACCGTGACACCACCGCCAGCGAAGGCGGACGGTCCTCCGTGCGGCACGGTCGGGCGTCAGTTGGCAGCAACCGCCCGACGCACACTGCCCCACATCGGCACCTGGGGACCAGTCGCCGCCGCCCCCGGAATGTGCACCTCCGACAGCCACAGCTTCGACGTGACGATCCACATCGGGAACAAGATCGGCTGGCTGAGCGTGGTCGTGTGGCCGACCCAACGGCAACAGTGCCCAACCAAGACCCACCACGGCGGCACGATCACCTGCCGAGCCCTGCCCGAAGGTGACCTCATTGCCTACGACAAGCTCGCTGGCCCAACCTACGGCGGAACCTCTGTCCAGCAGGCCGAGGTCATCTTGATGCTGAAGAACGGGTTCACCATCGACGCGAACACGCTCGGTGGCCCTGATCACTGGCCCGCCGCAGGCATCCCGAACGGCGCCGAACCCTACACAGCGAGCGACCTGACCCAGCTCGCAGTGGCGCTCGCCCACACCTCCCAGGTCAGCGGACTACAGCCCGCCCCGTTCCACACGACGTCCTGAGCTTCAGCACGTCCGGTTTGCCGTAGGAGAAGTGATGCTCATGGCGTCCGCGGCGAGGTCGTCTCTCATCCTGTAGCTGTCGTTACACGGCCCCTTCGGCCGGTCTCGTCGATGCGTTGAAACGGCACATCCATCACGACAAATTGGGCACCGTTCGGCGCTTCAGGCCGCCTGGCAGTAAACGTTGGCGGTCTGCTGGCTAGCCGGGTGAATCATGACCTGCGTTGCGGGCATACAGAGCGTGCGACCGTCGTCGTACAACGGACTTCGCCCAGTGAGTGAGTACCGGCCCGCTGGAAGGTGGAGCACAAACGATCCAGTCGCATCTGTCGCGGTGACTCGCCTGCCGCCCGGGCCGTTCGCGATCACCTTTCCTGTCAGCGCACGAGGCGATCCGGGGACAGGCCCTCCGACAAAGAAGAGGTGCCCCGTCAGCGTCCCGGTGGCGGGAGGGCGGGAGTGGCCCGAGCAAGCAGCCAGCAAGGGGACGAGCAGGCAAGCTCCGGCCAGCGCCGTGCGAACTTGGCGACCCTTCATGACTGTCTGACGTCTCGTATGGCCTCGATGGTTGCAGGAGCGGCACGTCAGCGCCAGGTGATCGGCCCCGCGACGGCGGCCTGTGCGGCTGCCTTCGCCTCGTCCAGAGTCATGAACCCCTGGGAGTCCGGCCAGAACGGCTGACCTTCAGACCACCCAGGCTTGTGCCGCACGTAGTACGCGGAGCCCTCACTGTTGAGCGTAGGAGCGTCGTCCGGGCCGAGTTCGCCGTCCGCTTCGCCCACGGCGTGCCAGAAGTCATAGTCGAGCCGAACGACGAGCACAGGAGTCGGCGCGGAGCCGTCATACAGCCACTCGCCGCTAGCGACCACCTTCTCCACCGGGGCGACGATAACGCCGGGTATTCGCGTCCAGTCGGCCGGCCGGCCGGGCCCGATAATGGATCTTATGAGCGGCCAGCCCCGCTGGACTGGACTCTGGCAGCGCATCGGTCACATGGCGCCATTGGGCCCCGCGGGCAATCCGCGCCTGCGCTCGCTCAGGCCTGTCACACTGACAGGCGTGACCGCCGAGCAAGCCGAACTCATCTCCTCCGACCCGGCCGTGATGGGCGGCCAGGCGGTGCTCACCGGCAGCAGAGTGCCCGTTTCCGTCGTTCTCGACTGCCTCGCGGCTGGGATGACCGTCGATGAGATCCTCACCGAGTACCCCACGGTGACGACGGCCGGAGTCCGCGCCGCGGCAGCCTACGGAGCAGAGTTGGCCCGCGAAGAGCTCATTCCGCTTAACGCGCCGCGGTGAAGATCAAGCTTGACGAGAACATCCCCGCTTCTGGCGCCGGCCTGCTCAGCGCACGCGGCCACGATGTCGACACCGTCGTCGACGAGCGCCTGACCGCGGCGGAGGATGCGGTAATCGTTCAGGCCGCGACAGACGCGGGCCGGCTGTTGATCACTCTGGATCGTGGCGTTGGCGACCTTCGGCGCTATCCCCCGGGTAGCCACAGCGGCATCGTCGTGCTCAGGCTGCATGACCAATCAGGGCCCGCCGTCCGGCGAGTCATCGGCCAGCTTGCCGAGACCAACCTCGAGGACCTGGATGGATGTGTGACGGTTGTCCAGGCCGGGTTGCTGAGAGTCCGGCGACCGCCACGGCCGGGCGGTCACGAAGGCACCTGAAGAACCGCCAATTCGGGTGCGATTCTTCTACCGGAACTTCTACCGGACCGGTCGAAACGGCTCGATGTTGATCAACACGCGCTAGCAAGATCGAATACAAAAGCCAGGTCAGAGGCCATATTGGCCTCTGGAAGGCGAACCGGTCGACACGGTCGATTCTGAGTTCAGGTCCCCCCCCTCCGACACCATGTCAGCGCCGGAACCGGCTCAGCAGATGCGGGCCAGCAGGCCAGTGTCGAGGTCGTAGATGAAGCCGCCGACGGTCAGGTCGGCGAGGTAGGGCCACGACTGGATGCGTTGCACGTCACCGGTGACGGCAGCTGTTTGGTCGGTAGTCGTGAGGAACGCAAGACTCCGCGTGTCGGGGCCGCCGGCATTGGCGATTGCTTCGTGCACGGACGACTCGGGGCCACCTGCCATCCGGCATTTCGTGTGGGCGATCACCATCACCCGGTGCACGCCGAGCAGATACCGCGCGAGGACGAGCGTCCGCAGCACGTCGTCGGTGACGCGAGCTCCTGCGTTGCGCAAGATTTTCGCGTCCCCCGGACGAAGACCGAGCATCGCCAACGGATCAATGCGCGTGTCCATGCAGGTGAGCAGTGCGAGGCCTCTGGCCGCCGTGCCGTCGAGCTTCGACGCCGAGAACGCCGCTGCGTGCTGCGCGTTCTCGGCGATGACATCAGCGAACGCTTCATCAGCGACGGTCAAGTGTGTTCGGCTCCTTAGAAGTAAGACGACGTCGACTACGTGCGGCGCAGCACGAGCACGGTCACATCATCGTCGTGCTGCCGATCCGCCGACGCGGTGGCGACGATGTGGTTGAGAAGACTTTTCGCCGACCAATCCCGGATCTCGCGCGTCGCGGCGACGATGCGATCGACCCCTTCGTCGATGTCCTCGCCGCGCCGCTCGACCAGCCCATCGGTCATCGCGACGAGTGCGGCCCCGGGTGGCAGGTCGACCGTTGTGACCCGCCGGTCGTCCAGGCGCACACCGAACGGGAGACCGCTGTCCGTCGGCACGATGCTGCACTCGCCGTCGACGACGAGGAGCGGGTTCAGATGACCGGCGTTGGCAATCTGCACTCGGTCGTGCTCGGGATCGACGAGTAGGTAGAGCACGGTGACGAGCTGCGTCAGGTTGAGCTGCTCGAAGAACCGATCGACGCGTTCGAAGACCCGCACCGGCTCCGGATCGTCCAACGCATAGGCACGGATCGTCGATCGGATCTGCGCCATCGCGGCGGCTGCTTCGACTCCCCTGCCCATGACGTCGCCGACAATCGCTGCCAGTCGACCACCGAGCGGGATGACGTCGTAGAAGTCACCGCCGGCTTCCTGCTCGCCGGCGGGGCTGTAGTAGGCGGCGACATCCCACCCGGGAGTGCCGAGGATCTGGTCCGGCAACAGCGCCCGTTGGAGCTCCAACGCGGCTTCGCGTTCGGCCTCGTAGACCTCCGTGCGCTGCAACGTCTGCGCGGTCTGCGCGGCAAGAGCCAGCACGAACGCGCGCTCGTCCTCGTCGAACAGCTTCCGGGAGTCAAAGCTGAACCGAAGCGCCCCGAGCGTGTGGTCACGGACGATGAGCGGCACTGCGCAGATCGAAATCGTCGACGCTTCGAAATCGCGCAGCTCCGGAAACAGCGCGTCGCGATCGGCACGCGACTCGAGCCATACCGGCTGGCCGGTGCGCAACGCCATTGCCGCCGGCAGCGGCGCATCGAGACGCTCCGCGCGCAGCTGCCCGACCAGGCTCTCGCCGTAGCCGACGACGCCGGGAACGGACAGGTGCACGCCGTCCTCGGCCGGCACCAGGAGACCCCCACCCGAGGCGCCGAGCGCCGCGACACCTTCGGACACGACGACGGCAGCAACATCTTCTGGTGTGGTTGCGCGAGCCAGTGCTGCGGTCACCCGTTGCAGGCGGATCGCCCGGTCACTGACGCGTTGCGCCGCAGCGAGGCGGCGGACCTCAGCGACGAGCTCGTCTTCGAACGGCACGATCGGGGTCGGCTGCACACCAGCCGCCAGTGCACGCAGCTGCCGCACGAGGCCCTCGACGTACCACCGCCGGAACAGCCGGTGCTCGGCCGGAGTCTCCAGGGTGAGCAGCCGCGCCGCGCGAGCATATTGGTCGGCTTCGTCGAGAGCCCGCAGGTACGCCTCGCCGGCGTCGGCCGCGGCGGCCGGCAGGCTCAGCGTCAGTCGGGTGCGTGGCTCGTTGCGGCTGGCCGCGGCGAGCGCCTGACGCTTGATGGCCGCGCGCGCATCGGAGAACCCGTGTACGACGGTCGCGACCAGCTGCGCCAGGTGCTCCGGCACCGGGTCGCCGTCACCGGCCCAAGCAGCTGCCGCGAGGGAGAACTCCCGGACCAAGTTGTCGATGTGCGCCTTGGCCTCGAGCAGCAAATCAGTGGGGACGTCGCCGAGCACGACAGTGAACTTCTGCTCGGCAGTGGTCGGGTCGTCCTCCCAATGGGCGATGACGTTGTCCACGTCCGAGGGGCTCGGGAGGTCGGCGGAGGGCGGAGCGATGCGCAGCTCGCTCCAGACCGTCTTTCCGCCGTCCGAGTTGCGCTCGACGCCCCAGTTCTCTGACAGCGTGTGCACCAGCGCCAGACCGCGCCCGGTCATGTTGCTGGTGCTCGGAGCCGCTCGCACCGGGCTCCGTGGGCTGCCGTCTTCGACCTCGATCCGCACGCCGTTCACAGTGGCTGAGACGCAGACGCTGATGGGCGGCAGACCGTGCTGCACGGCATTGGCAAGCAGCTCCGCAGCGATGAGCGCGGCGTCGTCCGCCACCCTTTCACCGCCGCGGCGTCGCACCGCGGCAGCAACGAACCGCCGGGCTGTGCGCACGGCATCGCTGGCCGCGTCCAACTGGTAGCAGTCGCGATCGGATTCGCGGCCCCCGTTGCTCGCGCCGGACCGAGCCTCGGTCCCGCCGTTCGCCACGCCTGACAGTGTGACACCTCGACTACTCATTGCGACGGCAGCCCACGGTGGGCCCGGGATGAGGTGACCGGTCGTCGTGATCTCATGGCGGCGTGCGCCCCACATCAGACGATGCCGACACCGACGATACGAGCAGCGATCGCCTCCTCACCGACGGCTTCAACAAGATGCTCGGCACCGAATACGTGGAGGTGACCCCCGATCGGGTCGCTCTGCGTTGCGTCGTGAAGCCGCATCTCCACCAGCCCTACGGGATCATTCACGGCGGCGTCTACTGCTCGTTCGTGGAGACGGCGGCGAGCGTGGCCGCTGCTACCTGGCTCGGTGACCGCGGTCAGGTCGTCGGCGTGGCAAACCACACCAACTTCATCCGGGCGACCCGCGAGGGTGTGCTCGACATCGTCGCGACGCCGATCCAGCGCGGCCGCACGCAACAGCTGTGGCAGGTGGACATCACCGACGACCAAAACCGACTGGTCGCCCGCGGAGAGGTGCGGCTGGCCAACATCACCAACGCCGACCACATCGGGCGCTGACTCGTCCGCATCGGTTCCGTCGCGCGGAACCCGGGGGAAGATGACCGCGTGTCTCTGGGCCTGCCCTCCGCTGTCACCGCTTGCCTGTTCGATCTGGACGGGGTGCTGACTCAGACCGCCAGCGTGCACGCTGCCGCCTGGAAGGAGATGTTCGACGAGTTCCTCCGCGGCTGGGCGCAGAAATCGGGGCAGCAGTTCCAGCCGTTCGACGCTCACGACGACTACGACCGTTACGTCGACGGGAAGCCGCGACTGTCCGGCACGCGGGACTTCCTCTCCTCGCGCGGCATCGACCTGCCCGAAGGCGTGGAGAGCGACCCACCGGGCAGCGAGACCGTGAACGGCCTCAGCAACCGCAAGAACGAGTTGGTCCTGGAGAAGATCCGCACCGAAGGCGTGCAGGTCTACGACGGATCGGTCGGCTACGTTCGCGCGGTGCGCGCCGCCGGTTTGCGTACGGCGGTCGTGTCCTCGAGCGCGAACACCAAGGAGGTGCTGCGCACGACGGGCATAACTGACCTCTTCGATGCCGTGATCGACGGCACTGTCGCCCACGACCGGCACCTCGCCGGCAAGCCGGCGCCGGACACCTTCCTTGCCGGTGCAAAGGCGGTGGGTGTCGGACCGGAAGCCGCCGCGGTCTTCGAGGATGCCCTGGCCGGGGTCGCCGCCGGCAAAGCCGGGCAGTTCGGGTTCGTCGTCGGTGTCGATCGCGTCGGCCAAGCCGACGCGCTGCGGCAAAACGGTGCCGATGTCGTCGTACGGGACCTGAGCGAACTGGCTGGCGTGCAGACGTGATCGAGGAATCCGGGTTTCCCGTCGACCCCTGGCAGCTGCGCGAGACTCACCTCGACCTCGAGCTGTTGGCGCAGAGCGAGTCCCTGTTCGCGCTGTCCAACGGGCACATCGGGCTGCGTGCCAACCTCGACGAAGGCGAGCCGCATGGACTCCCCGGCACCTATCTGAACTCGTTCTATGAGCTGCGCCCGCTCCCTTATGCCGAGGCGGGCTACGGCTATCCCGAGGCCGGCCAGACCGTCATCAACATCACCAACGGCAAGCTCATCCGGCTTCTGGTCGACGACGAGCCGTTTGACGTGCGCTACGGCCAGCTGGAGGCACACGAGCGAACGCTGGATCTGCGGGCCGGCACGCTGGACCGGGTCGTGAACTGGACCACGCCCTCGGGTCGACGGGTCCGGGTGACGAGCAAGCGACTTGTCTCGCTCACGCAACGCGCGGTCGCCGCGATCCGCTACTGCGTCGAGCCACTCGATGACCGACCCGTGCGCGTTGTCGTGCAGTCGGAGCTGGTGGCGAACGAACAACTGCCCGCCATGAAGGGCGATCCGCGGGTCGCGGCCACCGTCGAGCAGCCGCTGGTCGCCGAGCTGCAGGCGCAACACGAAATGTCCGCAGTCCTGGTGCACTCGACGCGGGAGAGTCGGCTTCGGCTGGCCGCGGCGATGGACCACGAGCTGACCTGTGACGACGAAACCGCGTGCCACAACGAGGTCTACCCCGACCTTGCCCGCGTGACCGGCACTGTGACGCTGCGCCCGGGTTCGCGACTGACGTTCGTCAAATACCTCGCTTACGGCTGGTCGGCGCAGCGATCCGTGCCGGCCATTCGTGACCAGGTTGCCGCCGCGATCACCGCGGCGAGACAGACCACCTGGGACGGTCTCGTGGCCGAACAGCGCGCATTCCTCGACGACTTCTGGCAAGCAGCCGACGTCGAGATCGATGGTGACGCGGAGCTCCAGCAAGCCGTGCGCTTCGCGATGTTCCACGTCATGCAGTCAGGTGTGCGGGCTGAGCGGCGGCCGATCCCGGCCAAAGGGCTGACCGGCAGTGGTTACGACGGACACTGCTTCTGGGACACCGAGACGTTCGTGCTGCCGATGCTCACCTACACGCTGCCAGCAGCTGCCGCGGACGAGCTTCGCTGGCGTTGCTCGACGCTTGACTTGGCGAACGAACGCGCGCGGCAGCTCGGCTTGGAAGGGTCGGCGTTTCCTTGGCGCACGATTCACGGCGAGGAGTGTTCCGCCTACTGGCCGGCGGGCACCGCAGCGTTTCACATCAACGCCGACATCGCCGATGCGGCGATTCGTTATGTGACAGCAACCGGGGACGAGGCGTTCGAGCGTGAGACGGCGCTCGAGCTGCTGGTGGGCACCGCCCGCCTGTGGCGCAGCCTTGGTCATCACGACAGCGCCGGCCGCTTCCGCATCGACGGCGTCACCGGACCGGACGAGTACACCGCCGTCGCCGACAACAACGTCTACACGAACCTCATGGCGCAGCGAAACCTTTCGGCAGCGGCGTCTCTCGCCGAGCGCTACCGGGAAGCCTCCTATCAGCTCGGCGTCGACGTCGAAGAGATGGCGTCCTGGCGGGACGCCGCCGCAGCGATGGTCGTGCCTTTCGACGAGCGGCTCGGCGTGCATCCGCAATCGGAGAACTTTACCGAGCATGCCGTCTGGGACTTCGACGCGACGCCGGCCGACCACTATCCGCTGCTGCTGCACTATCCCTACTTCGACCTCTACCGCAAACAGGTCGTGAAACAGGCAGATCTCGTGCTGGCAATGCACTTGCGCCCGGACGCGTTCACGGCCGAGCAGAAGCGACGCAACTTCGACTACTACGAGGCGTTGACCGTGCGCGACTCGTCGCTGTCCGCGTGCACGCAATCAGTCCTTGCCGCCGAGGTAGGCCATCTCGACCTCGCACTCGACTACACCGCCGAGGCCGCCCTCATGGATCTCCGCGACCTCGAGCACAACACCCGCGACGGACTGCACATGGCGTCACTCGCCGGCACGTGGATCGCGCTCGTGGCGGGGTTCGGCGGCATGCGAGATCACGAGCGGCTGAGCTTCGCCCCACGACTGCCGGACGCGATCACCCGCCTGTCCTTCGGCCTTCTATATCGGCAGCGTCGCATCCGCCTGACCGTCACGCAGCATCGCTGCACCTATTCGATGACCGGCGGAGAAGACGACATCCAGCTCTTGCATCACGGCGTGCCGTTCGACTTGTCACCGGACAAGGAAGTGACCCTCGACATCCCGTCGATCCCAAGCCGACCTCGACCACGTCAGCCTGCGGCCAGGACCCCGCAACGCCGGCATCCCGACCCGAGCCACTGAGCCAACCTCGGTCAGTAGTACCAGGGATGTCCGGACCAGTCCGGGTCGCGCTTCTGCAAGAACGCATCGCGCCCCTCGGCCGCTTCGTCGGTCATGTACGCGAGACGCGTCGTCTCTCCGGCGAACAGCTGTTGGCCGACCAAGCCGTCGTCCGCGAGATTGAAGGCGTATTTCAACATGCGCACAGCCGTGGGGCTCATCGCGTTGATCTCCCGTGCCCAGTCGAGAGCGACCTGCTCCAGCTGGGCGTGGTCGACGACAGCGTTGACGGCGCCCATCCGATGCATCGTCTCTGCGTCGTACTCACGACCAAGGAAGAAGATCTCGCGGGCGAACTTCTGGCCCACCTGTCGCGCCAGGTAGGCAGAGCCGTATCCGCCGTCGAAGCTGCCGACGCGCGCGTCGGTCTGCTTGAAGCGCGCATGCTCACGGCTGGCGAGGGTGAGATCCGCGACGGCGTGCAGGCTGTGACCGCCACCGGCCGCCCACCCGGGCACGACGGCGATGACGACCTTGGGCATGAACCGGATCAGACGTTGGCATTCGAGGATGTGTAACCGTCCGGCGCGTCCTGGGTCGATGCTGTCCGCAGTGTCGCCGTCTGCATAGCGATACCCGTCCCGGCCACGGATGCGCTGATCTCCACCCGAGCAGAACGCCCATCCACCATCGCGGGGTGACGGCCCGTTGCCGGTGAGCAACACGCACCCCACGTCGCTGGACATGCGCGCATGGTCGAGCGCTGTGTAGAGCTCGTCGACAGTGTGTGGCCGAAAGGCGTTGCGCACCTCTGGGCGGTTGAACGCGATCCGCACCGCGCCGACATCGGTCGCGCGGTGGTAGGTGATGTCGGTGAAGGAGAACCCATCGACGGCTCGCCAAGCGGATGGATCAAACAGTTCGGAAACCACGCGCGGAGGATGTCACGCCGCCCGCCGGGTCGGTTCACGCGACCGCGACGGTGCCCTGTCCCCGGAACGTGCGGCGGTAGTGCATGGGGGCAACGCCTACGGCGCGGGTGAAGTGCTGTCGCAGGTTTGCGGCCGTGCCGAAACCAGCAAGGCCCGCAACGCGCTCGACCGGTTCATCCGTCGCTTCCAGCAAGTGCTGCGCCCGCCGCACGCGTTGGGCCAGCAACCACTGCAGCGGAGTGGTGCCGGCAGCCGCCTGGAAACGGCGTACGAGAGTTCTCGTGCTGACGTTGGCCTGCCGCGCGAGGTCGTCGAGGGTGAGCGGCTCGTCGAGGTGGGCCAGCGCCCAGTCGAGCAACGGCCCGAGGGTGTCGGAGTCGCATCGCGGGATCGGTGTGGCCACGAACTGCGCTTGCCCGCCGTCGCGATGCGGTGGCACCACCATCCGACGCGCGAGGGCGTTCGCTACCTCGCTGCCGAAATCCAGCCGCACCAGATGAAGACACAAGTCGATGCCGGCGGCGGCGCCGGCCGACGTGTAGATGTTGCCGTCCTCGACCCAGAGCACATTCGGATCGACGTCGACAGTCGGGAAGCCCGTCGCCATCTCCGCTGCGTGCGCCCAGTGGGTCGTCGCGCGGCGGCCGTCGAGGAGTCCCGCGGCCGCGAGGATGAACGCTCCGGTGCAGATCGAGGCAATGCGTGCACCGCGAGCATGCGCGGCACGTAACGCGACCCGGAGCGGCTCGGGACCGTAGCTGTCGCTGCACGCCGGCACGATGATCGTGTCCGCTTCGGCGAGCGAGTCGAGCCCGAAGGGCGTGTCGAGCAGGAGCCCGGCCTCGGTGCGGATCTCGCCCGGCTCCCCGGCTACCAGCCGGAAGTCATACCAATCGGGAGCCAGCTCTCGGCGGTCGATGCCGAACACCTCGTAGGCGACTCCGAACTCGAACTGGGTCGCGCGATTGAGAACCACGACTGCCACCAGGTGTCGCTCAGCCTGTTTCCGAGCCATGGCAAGAATCTAGCGCATGTTGTCAATCCTGCCACTGGCTCGGCGTACGGCGAGGGCGCAAAGTCATGGCAGGAGGTGAGCCGGATGTTCCATCCAGACCTGATGCGCAGCGTTGCGAGCCAGCGCCAGCGCGAGCTCATCGATGAGGCAACAAAGCGGCGGGACCGGCGGCACGCCGGCCGCCGCTCGGGCAGCGGGCACGCGGCAGAGAGGCGGTGCTGACCATGACTGGTGTGCTGATCGTGCTGGCGCTGCTGGCCCTGGCGTTCTTGGCCGGCCTGACCGGAGCGGACAGCCGGCCCGGGGGCGGCGCTCCCCCGGAGCCGCAGTGGCCCTTCTACCGTCATCGAAGTTGAGCGGCGAACGTGATCCACTGAAGGCCCGTCACGTTCAGGAGGAGCCGTTCCATGCCACTCGACCCGCAGATCAAGGCGATCCTCGACCTGCTCGCCCAAAGCGGCACGCCATCATTGGCAAGCGGCACCCCTGAGCAAGCGCGCACAGCGTTCCGGTTGACTACCGTCGACATGCGTGACCCGTCGACCCTGGCTCCGGTGGGCTCGGTCGAGAACACTCAGATCGACGGCCCTGGTGGCGCGATCCCGATCCGGATCTACCGGCCGCAGACGATGACCGCCACAACACCGACGATCGTCTTCTTCCATGGCGGCGGCTTCGTCATCGGCGACCTGGACACGCATGACGACGCGGGCCGGCTGCTCTGCCATGACATCGAAGCGGTCGTGGTCAGCGTCGACTACCGGCTGGCGCCGGAGCATCGGTTCCCGGCCGGCTTCGACGACTGCCTCGCCGCGACCCAATGGGTTGCCGCCAACATCGCGACGCTGGGTGGCGACGCCACGCGCATCGCGGTCGCCGGCGACAGCGCCGGTGGCAATCTTGCCGCCGCCGTCGCGATCTCCGCGCGCGGGACGGGGCTGCGCCTGGCGGCGCAGCTCCTCATTTACCCGGCGGTCGACTTCAACCACGAGAGCGACCACCCGTCTCGCATCGACAACGCCGAAGGGTTCTTCCTCACGCAGGCGGACATGGAGTGGTTCCGGGAGCAGTACCTCACCGACGCGGAGATGCTCGACCCCCGCGCCTCGGTCTTGCACGTCGAGGACCTGAGCGGTTTGCCACCGGCAGTTGTCGGCGTCGCGGAGTTCGACCCGCTGCGGGACGAGGGTGAGGCCTACGCGAAGAAGCTCGCAAACGCCGGTGTGCAGACGGTGCTGCATCGCTTCGACGGGATGGTGCACGGCTTTTATGGGATGGGTGTGGTCTCCCCGGCTGCCGCCGATGCAGTGCGCACCCTGAATGGCGACTTCAAGAAGCTGCTCGGCTGACCCGGCCAGCCGGTCGATCAGAAGTCGAACGGCTCCGGCGCGATGTAGGTCGTCGCGGACAGGCCGACAGCGCGAAGCTCTTCGGCCGTCTCCGGTGACACGTTGACCACGAGCAACTCCTGACCGCGAACCGCGGCACTGCTGCTCGCAAACGCGACTGCTTCGATGGTGCCCCGCTCGATGTGTTCAAGACCTCGAAAGTCGACCACGAGGATCGCGCTGTCCGTGTCGCCGGCGGCGACGATCGCCTGCTCCAACCCTGCTTCGGTCGCCTGGCTCTCGTCAGCTGCTTGCACGACGACGAGGTTCCGCAGCCGACGCTGCACCCATTGCGACTCAATCGAAGACACCTCGAGATCGGCGTCATCGACGGCAGTCGTGCCCATGAGCCGGGCGGTCGCCTGGCGCAGCCCGACGATCGAGACCTTGCGCTTCGGATGGCTTTCCTGGAAGTGCAGCAACTCCTCGGCACCATCGGTGTCGAAGGCAGGAATGGCGGTGAGGTCGATGACGACGTGCACCTCGGGCTCCAGCCGGTCGACGGTGCGCGCGAGGTCGAGGGCGGTTTGCCGGTTGAGCGGCGACGTGACCGAGACGACGATCGGGTCGACGACTGGGTGATCTGACGTCGTACGCCGTCGTGGCCAGCGCATGGAGTCTCCTGACTCGTTAGCCCGCTACAGCAATCTTCGGGCATGGCACGTCCTGGCTTGACCTTTATCGCCCGAATGTCGCAATCAGGACGGCAGATATCACCCGGATGTCGTAATCAGCATGGGCGTTACGCTCGCCAATCGTGAGCATCCTCGGCACTCGCGTGTTGCGAGTCGAAGACCCCAAGTTCCTCACCACCGGCGGCGTCTACGCCGATGACCTTCGCGATCCGCGGCTCGCGGGAGCCGGTCATGTCACGTATGTGCGGTCGGTGATGGCCCATGCACGCATCACCGTTGATGCACAAGCCGCGCGGGAGTTGCCGGGGGTCATCGCGGTCTTCACCGCGGATGACTTCGCCGATCTGGATCCGCCTCCCCCGCCGATGCCTTTCATCGCGCCGGCGTTGGCCCGGCCGTGGCTCACGAAAGACGTGGTGCGTTACGTCGGCGAGCCCATCGCCGCGATCGTCACCGAGGACAGATACGCCGGCGAGGACGCCGCCGAGATGGTGTCCATCGACTACGAACCATTACCCGTGGTTGTCGACCCGCGCGCTGCAGCGACCGACGAGGTGGTGTTGCACCCCGCGCATGGTTCCAACACCGCCCTGGCTTTCGAGACCGGTCAGCTCGAGGGCTTGTTCGACGGTTGCGAAGTCGTCGTACGGCGCGAGATCACCAACCAGCGGGTCGCTCCTGTGCCGCTGGAAGTGCGAAGTGCCGCCTGTGCATGGGGCGACGACGACCGGCTGACCTTCTGGGCGTCGACGCAGAGCCCGCACGGAGCCCGGGACTTCATCGCGGGCGCGCTGAAGCTCGACAAAGACAAGGTGCACTTCATCACGCCGGATGTCGGCGGCGGATTCGGCGCCAAGTTCAGCGTCTCGGTCGAAGACCTGCTGTTAGCCGTGATGGCACAACGGGTCGGTCGCCCGATGCGCTGGGTCGAGACCCGCACGGAAAACCTGCTCGGGATGGGGCACGGCCGCGCGCAGCTCCAGACGGTGACGATCGGCGGTAGTCGCGACGGCAAGATCGAGGCCTACTCGCTCGAGGTGCTGCAGGACACCGGCGCCTACCCGCACTTCGGCGCCGTGCTGCCGTTCATGACCCAGATGATGGCGACCGGTGTCTACGACATCCCGAAGCTCGCGGTGCGCACGCGCTCGGTCGCAACCAACACGGCGCCGGTCCTTGCTTATCGCGGTGCCGGAAGACCGGAGGCGACGGCCGCAATCGAGCGGGCGATGGATCTCTTCGCGGCCGAGATCGACCTGGATCCGGCTGAGCTCCGCCAACGCAATCTGCTGCCGCCGGAGCGCTTTCCTCTGACGACACCCGCCGGCGCCAACTACGACAGCGGTGAATACGCCAAGGCGCTGCAAGCAGTGCTCAGCGCAGCGGGCTACGACGACTTGCGCGCCGAACAGCGCCGTCGGCGTGAGAGCGGCGACCGCAAAGCGCTCGGCATCGGCGTGTCTGTCTACGTCGAGATCACCGCGGGCCCGGAGGCGGGCGAGGAGTTCGCGCGGGTCAACGTCAAGCCCGACGGCTCGGTTGTCGTCTATACCGGCACGTCACCGCACGGCCAGGGCCACTCGACGTCGTTCGCCATGATCGCCGCCGAGGAGCTGGGCGTCCCGGTCGAGCGGGTGACCGTCGTGCACGGAGACACCGATCTCGTCGCCCGCGGCGGCGGCACCGGCGGCTCCCGGTCGCTCCAGCTCGGCGGCAGCGCCGTGCACAAGGGTTCGCTCGAGACGGTCGAGAAGGCGCGTGACCTGGCCGCCGACATGTTCGAGGCGGCGGCCGGAGATGTCGTCCTCGACAAGGCGCGCGGCGGCTTCTCGGTGACGGGCTCCCCCGACGAGTTCCGGTCCTGGGCCGAAGTCGCGGCTGACGCCGACGCCGAGCACGGCTTGATCGTCGACACCGACTTCCAGGCCGAGGGCGCGACATTCCCCTTCGGTGCGCACGTCGCCGTCGTCGAGGTCGACCTCGACACCGGTCAGCCACGGCTCATCCGGCATGTCACGGTCGATGACGCCGGCCCCGTGCTCAACCCGGTCATCGTCGAAGGTCAGCGTCACGGCGGCATTGCGCAAGGTGTTTCCCAGGCGCTCTTCGAAGAAGTGTTGTACGACGCCGACGGCAACCCGCAGACAACGAACCTGGCCGACTACGCGTTTCCCAGCGCTGCCGAGCTCCCTGACTTCGATCTCGTCGAGATGGCGACACCGAGCCCGCTGAACCCACTGGGAGTGAAAGGGATCGGCGAAGCCGGCACCATCGGCGCGACGCCGGCCGTGCAGAACGCGGTCGTCGACGCTGTCGCCCATCTGGGAGTGCAACACATCGAAATGCCCACCACCTCCGAACGAGTTTGGCGAGCGATCCGAGAGGCTTCTTCGTGAAACTGTCCTTGACCGTCAACGGCACGCA
This sequence comes from Mycobacteriales bacterium, assembly GCA_035695245.1. GTDB lineage: Bacteria > Actinomycetota > Actinomycetes > JAFAQI01 > JAFAQI01 > DASSEQ01. The sequence continues at coordinate 18,456 of DASSEQ010000047.1, forward strand.
GCACGACATCGACGTCGAGCCGCGGACCCTTCTCGTGCACGCGTTGCGCGACACGCTCGACCTCACCGCCACCAATATCGGCTGCGACACGACGTCGTGCGGGGCCTGCACAGTCCTCGTGGACGGTGAGTCGGTCAAGTCGTGCACCGTCCTTGCCGCCTCGGTTGCCGGCCAGTCGGTGACAACGATGGAAGGACTCGCCCAAGGCGACACGTGGCACGCCGTGCAGCAGGGTTTCCGCGACTGTCATGGCCTGCAGTGCGGGTTCTGCACTCCCGGCATGGTGATGGCTGCCGTTTCGCTGCTGGCCGAGAACCCCAAGCCGACCGCCGACGACGTGCGGCATGGGCTCGAGGGCAACCTCTGCCGATGCACCGGCTACCACAACATCGTCGCCGCCGTGCTGTCAGCAGCGGAGGCGTCGAAATGATCCCTGCGCCGTTCGACTACGTGCGCGCCGACGACGCTGCCGCGGCGCTGGCTGCCTTGGGTGAGCATGGCGACGAGGCAAAGCTGCTGGCCGGCGGCCAGTCGCTCCTGCCGTTGATGAAGCTCCGGCTGGCGATGCCGTCGGTTGTCGTGGATGTCTCACACGCGACCGACCTTCGCTACGTGCGAACGGACGGCGACGCCCTCGCGATCGGCGCTCTCACGCGGCATTGCGACGTCGCGGCGGACAAGACGGTGCGGCAGGAGCTGCCGATGCTTGCGCACGTTGCAGAGCTGGTCGGCGACCCGCAGGTGCGCCATCGCGGCACAATCGGCGGCTCGGTCGCCCACTCGGACCCGTCCGCCGACCTCCCCACAGCGCTGGTGGCGCTCGGCGCGTCGTACGTCGTGCAGGGTCCGAGCGGCGAACGCGTTGTGCCGGCCGATGAGTTCGCCACCGGCTTTCTCGAAACCGTGCTGGAGCCGGATGAGCTGCTGACCGAGGTGCGCGTGCCGCTCGGGGTCGCCGGATGGGGCTATGAGAAGTTCACCCGCCGGGCCATCGACTGGGCAACGGTCGCCGTTGCCGCGGTGCGCCGCGACGGCGAGACGCGGATTGCGTTGGCCAACATGGGACCGACGGTGCTTCGCGCCGCCGCCGCGGAGCGAGCACTCGCCACTGGCGCGGGGACCGCGGACGCAGCCGGCAGCGCGGACGAAGAGACCGAGCCGGGCAACGACGTGACCGCGTCGAGCGACTACCGCCGGCACCTGGCGCGGGTGCTCACCGGGAGGGCGCTCGCCGCCGCATCGGCGTAAAGGAGAGGATCGGGCTATGTCGGACGCAGCCCTGGACGCCCTGCTCAACGAGACGCGGCACTTCGATCCCCCGGCCGAGTTGGCGTC
>DASSEQ010000048.1:0-11287 GCA_035695245.1 Mycobacteriales bacterium
GTGCCCGGGCGGACCGAACAAGTCCGGTGGTTGTGACACCTACAAGGGTCCCTACAAGAGCAAGTCCGGCCTGTCGACGATCACGACGTCGGGCAACACGATCACGTTCCACCTGAACCAGCCGTTCTCGGAGTGGAACTACGTCATGGCCGAGTTCGGCACGTCGCCGGTCGAGAAGAGCGTCGACCAGAAGCCGTCGACCGGTGGGGCGAACTACAACCTGCACGACCAGGCGACCGGTCCCTACAAGGTCAAGTCGTACGTGCCCAACAAGCACATCGACCTCGTCCGTAACCCGGCGTGGGACAAGTCCACCGACTCGGTGCGGACGGCGCTGCCGGATGCGATCAACATCCAGACCAACCTGGACCCGCTGACCCTCGACAAGGACATCATCGCCAACAACATCGACTTCGACCTCGGTGGTCGTGGTGTGCAGCCGGCGACCTTGGCGCAACTGCTACACGACCCGGCGCTCTTGAAGCGGTCGCTCGACCCCGTTCTCGGTTCGGTCGACTACCTGTCGATCATGCAGCAGAGCCCGCCGTTCGACAACGTCAACTGCCGTCAGGCGGTCGAGTGGATCGTCAACAAGCAGACCCAGCTCGACGCGGCAGGTGGCAAGTACGTCGGTGGCATCATCTCGACCATGGCGCCGCCGACGCTGGCCGGCTACAAGAACTACGACGCCTACCCGACCAAGAACTCCGCGGGTGACATCGCCAAGGCCAAGGCGGCGCTGGTGAAGTGTGGCAAGCCCAACGGCTTCAGCACCACGATCGTCGGTGTCAACAAGGGCACCACGCCGCAGCGTCTGACGTTCCTCCAGCAGGATCTGAAGTCCATCGGCATCACGGCGCAGATCAAGACCTTCGACGGGGCGACCTACTACTCGTCGACGATCGGCATCCCGACCTCGGCCAAGAAGAACGGCTACGGCATCGCCGTCGCCGGTTGGGGTCCGGACTGGCCGGCGCCGTACGGCTACTACAGCGCCATCACCGACCCGCGCAAGATCCTGCCGCAGGGCAACAGCAACTACGGAGAGTGCGGCATCAACGACCCGCAGATGCCGCAGTTGATCGACCAGGCGCTCGCGCAGCCGACACCGGACCAGGCCTACGCGCTCTGGAACCAGTTCGACCAGCGCGTCGTTGCTACGGACGCCTGCGACGTCCCGCTCGACGTCGGCAAGGCGCCGATGATCTTCAGCTCTCGCATCACGAATGTGTCCCCGAGCCTCTACAACGGCGTCCCGGACATGCGCATCATGGGTGTCAGCGGCTGACGTCGCTTCGCGACTGACGCCCTAGGTGTGGGGCCGACGGCACTGGCCGCCGGCCCCACACCGGCACATCCCACAGAGAGGACAAAGGGGGCGAGGTGTTTCGCTACATCGTTCGGCGGCTCATCGGCGCCGTCTTCGTCCTATGGCTGATCAGCCTCATCACGTTCTGGCTGTTCTTCACGCTGCCGAACATCCTCGGCGCCAACCCCGCGGTCCTGTTCGCCGGTCGCAGCCCGACGCCGGCGGTCATCGCCGCGGTGTCGCACCACCTCGGCCTGGACCAGCCGTTCTGGACGCAGTACTGGCACTTCCTGTCCGGCATCTTCGTCGGGCGAAACTTCGGACCCGGACAGAACTGCCCCGCTCCCTGCCTCGGCTTCTCGTTCATCAACGGCCAGCCGGTGTGGCAGGAGATCATCTCCGACCTGCCCGTCGACATCTCCCTCGCCGTGGGCGCCGCCATCATCTGGCTCGTCGCGGGCGTGTCGATCGGCATTCTGTCGGCGCTTCGGCCGCGGTCGATCTTCGACCGTACGGCGATGGGCATCGCTCTGGCCGGCGTCTCGCTCCCGATCTACTTCACCGGACTGCTGGCGCTGTCGATCTTCACGTTCGGATCGATCCAGATCTTTCCCAACTTGCACTTCGTCGGGTTCACGCAGAACCCGATCAGCTGGGCTCGCAACCTGATCCTGCCGTGGTTGTGCCTTGCGTTTCTCTACGCCGCGCTGTATGCGCGGCTGACCAGAGCGCAGATGCTCGAGACGATGACCGAGGACTACATCCGCACTGCGCGGGCGAAGGGCCTGCCCGAACGCACTGTCATCTTCAAGCACGCGTTGCGGTCGGCGATCACGCCCATCGTCACGATCTTCGGACTCGACGTCGGCATCCTGCTCGGCAGCGCTGTGCTCACCGAACAGACCTTCAGCATGACCGGCATCGGCCGGCTTGCGATCCAGTCCATCGGCGCCCGCGATCTGCCGGTCGTGCTGGGAGTCACGTTGTTTGCGGCGTTCTTCGTGGTCGTCGCGAATATCCTCGTCGACATCGCCTACGCCTATCTGGATCCTCGTGTCCAATACTCCTGAGTCAGTAGCAGCCCGGGATTCGGGGGCTCCTGCCCTCGTGTCCGAGGCGCCGCACGCGTTCCTCGACGTACGCGATCTTCGAGTGCATTTCCCGACCGACGACGGTCTGGTCAAGGCTGTCGACGGGTTGTCCTTCACGGTCGAACGCGGCAAGACCCTCGCGATCGTGGGCGAGTCCGGTTCCGGCAAGAGTGTGACGAGCCTTGCCATCATGGGCCTGCACAACCAGCGCCGCACGCGCCTGTCGGGTGAGATCTGGCTCGACGGCACGGAGCTCATCGCGTCGTCACCCGACGACGTTCGCCGGATGCGCGGCGACCGGATGGCGCTGATCTTCCAGGACCCGCTCTCGGCGCTGCACCCGTTCTACCGGGTCGGCGCGCAGATAGCGGAGGCCTACCGCATTCACAACGACGTCTCGAAGAAGGCGGCGCGCGACCGCGCGATCGAGCTGCTCCGGCTCGTCGGGATCCCGCAGCCGGACCGGCGCGTCGATGACTACCCACATCAGTTCTCCGGCGGCATGCGGCAGCGCGCGATGATCGCGATGGCGGTGTCGTGCAACCCGTCGCTTCTCATCGCCGACGAGCCCACAACGGCGCTCGACGTCACGGTGCAGGCGCAGATCATCGAGCTGATGAAAGAGATGCAGCGCGAGTTCAACTCCGCGATCATCATCATCACGCACGACCTCGGGGTCGTGGCCGACATCGCCGACGACGTCGTCGTCATGTATGCCGGGAAGGCGATGGAGTACGGCTCCATCTCGGACGTCTTCTACGAGCCCGAACACCCCTACACCTGGGGGCTGCTCGGTTCGGTCACCCGCCTCGACGGCGACCGGGCCGACCGGCTGCAGCCGATCCCGGGCAACCCACCGTCGCTGATCAATGTGCCATCAGGTTGTCCTTTCCATCCGCGATGCGCGTATGGACAGCTCAACGGTGGCCGGGAGCGCGAAGTCGTCCCTCTGCTCGAGGAGAGCAAGCCGGGCCACCTCGTCGCCTGCCACCTGGCGGTCAAAGAGCGCCAGCGCATCTTCCGGGAGGAGGTGTCGACGACGCTGTGAGCGAGCCTGACAAGCCGAAGCCGGCCACAACCCGCCGCCGCGCCGCCACACCGGCGCGCAAACGGGCTGCCTCCGCGCCCGACTCTGCCGTGGAAGCGCCGCCGGTGGCGACATCCAACGGCGCTCCTCAGGACGTGATCCTGGCCGTCGACGATCTGCAGAAGTACTTCCCGGTGACACAAGGCATCCTGTTCAAGCGCAAGATCGCTGACGTCAAGGCCGTCGACGGGCTGACGTTCTCGCTAGGGCGTGGCGAAACGCTCGGACTGGTCGGCGAGTCCGGCTGCGGCAAGTCCACGACGGGACGCCTCCTGACCCGCCTGCTCGAACCAACCGCCGGCAAGGTCGTCTTCGACGGGCGCGACATCACCCACCTGTCGCAGTCGCGGTTGCGCCCCACCCGGCGCGACATCCAGATCATCTTCCAGGATCCCTACTCGTCGCTGAACCCGCGGCAGACGATCGGGTCGATCGTGGCGGCGCCGTTCCACATCCAGGGCATCCAGACCGAGAAGGGGATCAAGGCCTCGGTGCAGGAGCTGATGGAGCTGGTCGGTCTCAACCCGGAGCACTACAACCGCTACCCGCACGAGTTCTCCGGCGGCCAGCGTCAGCGCATCGGCATCGCCCGCGCGTTGGCGCTTCGGCCCAAGCTGATCGTCTGTGACGAGCCCGTGTCCGCCCTCGACGTCTCCATCCAGGCGCAGGTGATCAACCTGCTCCAGGACGTGCAAGGCGAGCTGGATCTCACCTACATCTTCATCGCCCACGACCTGTCCGTCGTACGCCACATCTCCGACCGGGTCGCGGTCATGTATCTCGGCAAGATCGTCGAGCTGGCCGACAACGAGGGCCTCTATCAACACCCGCTGCACCCCTACACGCACGCGCTGCTGTCAGCCGTGCCGGTGCCCGACCCTGAGCGGGAGAAGTCGCGGGAACGTATCCTGTTGACGGGCGACGTGCCGAGTCCGCTCAACCCGCCGCCCGCCTGCCGGTTCCACACCCGCTGCTGGAAGGCGCAGGAGATCTGCAAGACGGTCGAGCCGCCACTGCTGGAGCTCGCGCCGGGACACCAGGTCGCCTGCCACTTCCCCGAGGAGAGAGTGCTCGTCTAGAGCCTCGAGGAGGCCCTCCGCGTGTCAATTCTCGTCTCGATCATCCTCGTGATCACGAGCGTGATCATGATCCTGCTCATCCTGCTGCACCGGGGTAAGGGCGGCGGCCTGTCCGACCTGTTCGGCGGGGGTGTCTCCTCGACACTGTCCGGATCGTCGGTGGTCGAGAAGAACCTCGACCGGATTACCATCTTCACCGGCATCGTTTGGTTCGCCTCCGTGATCGCCGAAGGGCTGGTCCTCAAGCACGGGCTCTAGGAGCAACACATGGCTGGTGGCAACGCGATCCGAGGCAGCCGCGTCGGTGCCGGCCCCATGGGCGAGTCCGAGCGTGGCGAGACCGCGCCCCGGCAGCGGGTGTCGTTCTGGTGCGCCAACCGGCACGAGAGCCGGCCGTCGTTCGCCGAGGATGCCGAGATCCCGGAGCTCTGGGACTGCCCGCGCTGCGGCTACCCGGCCAGCCGCGACCGGGACAACCCACCGGCCCCGCCCAAGAACGAGCCCTACAAGACGCACCTTGCCTACGTGCGCGAACGCCGCGACGACCAAGACGGCGAAGCCATCCTCAACGAAGCCCTCGAACAACTCCGCGCCAAAGACTCCTGAAACCGGGATTAGGGGGAGGCGATGCGGGCGAGGCTGGCGGGCAGCCGGCTCGCGGCGGCGCGGTCAAGCAGCCAGAGCGTGCGCACCTTGCCGTGAACGCCGGCGGCAGGCACCTGAGTCGGGCCTGCACCGGACAAGGCAAGGCGGGCGGCTGTCGCCTTCTCCTCTCCGGCCGCGACGAGCCATACCTCGCGCGCGGTGTTGATGGCGCCGGTCGACAGTGACAGCCGGGTCGGTGGCGGCTTGGGCGCTCCGCGCACACCCATGACCGCGCGGTCGTCGTACAGGGCCGGCGACTCGGGGAACAGCGATGCGACGTGCCCGTCAGGCCCGACGCCCAGCAGCAGCACGTCGAAGGACGGCACCGGGCCGTGGTCCTCGGGCTGGGCGGCGCGCGCCAGCTCGGCCGCGTAGCGCTCGGCGGCGGCATCGAGGTCGTCGCCATCGGGGCCGTCGCTCGCACCCATCGGATGGACTCGCTTCGGATCCAGCTGTACGCCGTCGAGCAGTGCCTCGCGGGCCTGCGTCTCGTTGCGCTCCGGGTGCCCGGAGGGCAGGAAGCGCTCGTCGCCCCACCAGACGTCCAACGCATCCCAGTCGACCGCGTCCCGAGCCGGCGAGCCGGCGAGCTCCCGCAGCGTGGCGGTGCCGATGCCACCACCGGTCAGCACGATCGAAGCACTGCCGCGGGCGGCTTGCGCGTCGACGAGAGAAGTGATGATGCGTGCGGCAACGGCCCGGGCGAGCAGTGTTGCGTCGCGATGGGTGACGACCAGGGGTGGTGTCATGAGGCCTGCGCGGCCGGGTCGCGCCATCGCAGCGCGCGGTTCGGCGACCGGTTGGCAAGTCCGGAGATGCCCGTCGCTTGGGCGAGAGCTTCGGCATAGACGAAGTCGGGGTCCATGCGCCGCAGCTCCTCGGCCAGCAGGTCACCGAGCTCGCGTCGGGCCAGCGGAAGTTGGCGCTGACCCTCGTCGCCGCGCGTCAAGGTCGCAGTGACACCGTCGGGACGGTCGATCTTGACGGCGTACGCCGTGCGGTCGCTGCGCTCCGTCGCGATCTCGGCATGCGTGATGCCCGGCCCGTTGGTCTCCTCGATCGTCGTGGTGGTGCCGAGCCGGGCGGCGAGCCATCCGCAGAGCAATGTCGCGCTCGGGTTGCCCGCTTCGGCACCCACGCATGCAGATGTGGCCCGCGCATCGACCGCGTCCAACGCGGACGCGAGCAAAGCCCGCCATGGCGTCGTGCGGGTCCAGGCAAGGTCGGTGTCGCCCGGCGCGAAGTCTGTCGCCCGCTGGCGCAACGCCGCAATCGGATCGGTGCTCAGCGAGGCGTCGGTGATGCGTCGGTTGGCGAGCACGCCCAGGGCGTCAGTGGCGATCTCGTCCGGCGCGACGCCGTGCCACCAGGTGACGACGGGCGCATCCGGAGCGAGCAGCGGCAGCACGACCGACTCGGCGTGCAACGTGAGGCGGCCATACATCCGCATCACGATTGCCTCGGTCGGTCCGAGTCGACCGCCGATCTGCACCTCCGCGTCGAGCCGGTTGTCGGCATCGAGCGTGCGGCGTACGACGATGAGCAACCGGCACGGATGCGCCGCGGCAGCGATCGTTGCCGCTGTCTCTGCTTCGGCGACGTGTCGTTCGTCGACGACGACCACCAACGACAGTGCCAGTCCGCTTGCGAGTGCACCAGCGGCCCGACGTTCGGCGAGCAGCGCACGAACGATGTCGGTGCCGGTGGTGTCCCACAGCGTTACTGCCATCAGTGCGCTCTATTCATCGGATTGGCTCCTCACGGACGGCGCCACGTTCGGCCGTCGCGTTGCAACATCTCGTCGGCCTTGACCGGTCCCCACTCGCCGGCGCGGTAGTTCTCCGGTGACTTCGACGCCCAGAACTGTTCCAGCGGATCGATGACGCGCCACGACGCATCGACTTCCTCGTTGCGGGGGAACAACGTCTGGTCGCCGATCAGCACGTCGAGGATGAGCCGCTCGTAGGCCTCCGGGGATGACTCGGTGAACGACTCGCCGTACAAGAAGTCCATCGACACGTCCCGGACCTCCATGGCTGACCCGGGCACCTTCGAACCGAAGCGCAGCGTCACACCTTCGTCCGGCTGCACGCGAACCACCAGCTGGTTGTGGCCCAGCTCGACCGTGTCCGTTGCATCGAAAGGCAGATGCGGAGCTTGCTTGAAGACGACCGCGATCTCGGTCACGCGACGGGGGAGCCGCTTGCCAGTGCGCAGATAGAACGGAACTCCCGCCCAACGTCGCGTCTCGACGCCGAGCCGCACCGCGGCGTAGGTCTCCGTCTTGGAGTCCTTGGGCACGTCTTTCTCGTCCAGATATCCCGGGACTCGCTCGCCGCCGAGCCAACCTTGCTCATATTGCCCGCGCACGGCATAGGTGTCGAGGTCGCTCGGGAGTGAGATCGCATTGAGTGCTTTCTGCTTCTCGATGCGGATCGCCTCGGCGTCGAACGACACCGGCTCCTCCATCGCCGTCAGCGCGAGCAACTGCAGCAGGTGGTTCTGCAACACGTCACGGGCTGCACCGGCGGCGTCGTAGAAGCCGGCGCGGCCACCGATTCCGACATCCTCCGCCATGGTGATCTGCACGGAGTCGACGAAGTGCGAGTTCCAGATCGGCTCGAACAAAGTGTTGGCGAAGCGCAACGCCAACATGTTCTGGACCGTCTCCTTGCCGAGATAGTGGTCGATCCGGAAGACGTCCTTGGCAGTGAACACACGGTCGACGAGCGCGTTGAGCTCCCGTGCTGACTCCAAGTCATGCCCGAACGGCTTCTCGACGACGACACGACGCCAACCACCGGACTCGGCGTTGTCCGCCATCTTCGTGCGCGCCATCTGCTCGAGCACGATCGGGAAAGCAGCCGGCGGGATCGACAGATAGAACGCTGCGTTGCCGCCGATGCCGTGCGACTTCTCCAGCTCGATCAGCTTTGCGGCAAGCGTGTCGAACGCCTCGTTGTCATCGAAGGCACCCGGAAGGAAGCACAGTGAGTCAGCGATGCGCTTCCAGACATCGGGGCGAAACTCAGTGCGCGCGTGCTGCTGGGCCGCCTCCCGGGCCAGCTGTTCGAACTCGCCGACGCCCCAGTCGCGACGAGCAAATCCGAGGAGCACGAAGCCGGGCGGCAGAAGGCCACGGTTGCCGAGGTCGTAGATCGCGGGAATCAGCTTCTTGCGGGACAGGTCTCCGGTGACACCGAACACGACGAGCGCACACGGGTCGGGCACCCGAGGCAGGCGGCGGTCGCGCGGATCCCGCAGCGGGTTGACGCTCATGGTCCGACCACTTCGGTCACGTCGGACCTCCCTGCGCTGCTGCCAGCAGCTGGCGCAGCCCGCCCGCGCGATCGGTGAGATGCAGGCGTACGACGGGACGGTCGCGACTCTCCAGTGCTTGCAGGTCACCGAGTGCCTGGGCGAGCTGCAAGCGGCCGAGTGTGAACGGCTGCCCGGGGACGTCGAGGTCAGTGGCATGGACGCCGGTGATCTGCAGGAAGACGCCGACCTGAGGACCGCCCTTGTGGAACTGACCCGTGGAGTGCAGGAACCGCGGCCCCCAACCGAAGGTGACCGGATGGGCGATGCGGCGGGCAAGCGTCGCCCGCAGGTCGCTCGCGGAGGCATCGGTCAGGCGGTCGAGATAGGCCATGACCGCGAGATAGCCACGATCGCCAACCGCAGCGAGCAACGTGTCGACGACGGCCGCGACCGAGTCGGCTGAGCCCAGCAGCGCGCGATCGCCGTGCACCTCGATGGCACCCTCGACGAGGACAGGGTCACTTTCCGGGAGCGGGCCGTCGCCGGCCTTGTCGAGCACCGCCTTGGTGTTGTCCTTGGACTCCTGCACGTTGGGCTGGTTGAACGGGTCAATCCGCAAAGCCCGGCCGGCGACCGCCGTCGCGAACTCCCACACGAGGAACTGCGCCCCCAGCGGTCCGCTGACCGAGGTGCCCGTAGTCGGCGGGTTTCCGCCGAGCTTCACCAGATGGGTGTCGGCGGTCTCCGCGAAACCCGGCGCGTCGACGCCGGAGACGGCCACCGGCAGCAGGCCGCGGCCGTTCTTGCCGGTCGACTCCGCGATCAGCTGCTCGGCCCAGTCGGCGAATCCCTCGATGCCCGAGCCCGCGTCGGCCAGGACGACCTTGTCGTGGCCGGAGTTGCCGAAGCCGCCGAGGGCGGCACCCAGAGCCAACGCCGGGTTGTCGCGATTGTCGCTGAGCGACGACTCGACAGCTGCGGCTTGGTCGAGAAGCTCCGCGATCGCGACACCGGCAAGTCCGGAGGGGACCAGGCCGAAAGCCGTCAACGCGCTGTAGCGCCCGCCGACATTCGGGTCGGCGAGGAACACCCGGTAGCCGGCCTCGCGAGCGGTTTGCTCGAGCGGCGAGCCAGGATCGGTGACGACGACGATGCGCTTCGCCGGGTCGATGCCCGCATCGCGGAACGCCTGCTCGAAAACGCGCCGGTGGCTGTCGGTCTCGATCGTGCCGCCGGACTTCGACGAGACGACCACGACGGTGCGGTCGAGGCCGACGAGAGCGCTGGCCACCTGCTGCGGATCGGTCGTGTCGAGCACGACGAGTGCGACGCCGTAGGTGCTGGTGATGACTTCGGGTGCCAGCGAGGAGCCACCCATGCCGGCCAGCACCACGCGGTCGACACCGTCGGCGCGCAGCTCGTCGCGGAGGCCCTCGATCTCCGGCACGAGTGGGCGTGAAACGCGGGTGCACTCGAGCCAGCCGAGCCGGACCGATGCCTCTGCGGTGGCCTCGGGTCCCCACAACGTCGCGTCCTTGCCGGCGATCGCGCCGGGCAGGCCGTCGGCGACCGCCTGGTCGAGCACGACGTCGCGCGCAGCCAGCAACGTCTCGCCGCTGCACGTGACGGTGACGCCGCCGGCCGAAGCCGTCGGAGGATGTGCGTCGCTCACGCCGTATCCCCGGCTTGCGGCGCGCCGGTCGACACTTCCTTCGCAAGCCGGTCGAGCTCGCTGCTCACGGAGTCGGCGAGCTCCTTCCAGGAAGCCTCGAACTTCTCGATCGCTTCATCCTCGAGCACCTTCACGACGTCGTCGTAGTCGATGCCGAGCCCGGCGAGGTCGTCGAGCACCCGCTGCGCGTCCGCGTAGGTCGAGCGCACGGTGTCGCCGCGGAACTCGCCGTGGTCGACCAATGCCCGGAGCGTCGGCTCCGGCATCGTGTTGACCGTGCCAGGTGCGACGAGGTCGATGACATACATCGTGTCGTCGTACGCCGGGTCCTTCGTCGACGTCGATGCCCACAGCGGCCGTTGAGGCTTCGCACCGGCGGCCGCGAGCACCTTCCATCGTTCGGAGGAGAACTTCTCCTCGTAGAGCTGGTAGGCGAGACGAGCGTTGGCGATCGCAGCCTTGCCCCGCAACGCCTTCGCTTCGTCGCTGCCGAGCTTGTCGAGCCGGTTGTCCACCTCGGTGTCGACCCGGGAGACGAAGAACGAAGCAACCGATCCGATGCGCGACAGGTCGTGACCAGCCGCCCGTGCGCGTTCCATGCCGTCGAAGAATGCATCGATGACGTCGGCGTAGCGCTGGAGCGAGAAGACCAGCGTGACGTTGATGCTGATGCCTTCGGCGAGACACTGAGCGATCGCCGGCACGCTGCCGACAGTTGCCGGAATCTTGATGAAAAGATTCGACCGGTCGACGAGCCACCAGAGTGCGCGCGCCTCGGCCACCGTGCGCTCGGTTTCGGCGGAGATGCGCGGATCGACCTCGATCGACACCCGGCCGTCCACTCCGTCGCTCGCGTCGTAACAAGGTCGCAGCACGTCACAACCCCAACGGACGTCGTAGGTCGTCAGTGCGCGCAGGGCCTCCCCGACGTCGACGCCACGACGGGCGAGATCACGCACCTGTTCGTCGTAGCTCTCGCTTCCGCTGATGGCCTTCTGGAAAATGCTGGGATTGGTCGTGACGCCCACGACGTGCGAGTCGCGGACCATCGTCGCGAGCGTGCCGGTGAGCAGCCGCTCCCGGGACAGGTCGTCCAACCAGATCGCGACACCGGCGTCGCTGAGCTGCTTCAACGTTTCTTGA
>DASSEQ010000049.1:0-2889 GCA_035695245.1 Mycobacteriales bacterium
TGCACCGCCGTCGGGTCTTCCACCTTGAACCCGGTCAACGCATAAGCGGCCGCGCCCATGAGCTCGAAGAAGACGAACATGTCGAACAGGTCGCCGGTCAGCGCGAAGCCCACCATGCCGGCGAGAAACAGCAGCATGAGGCAGTGGTAGTGCGCCTCGACGCTCTCGAAGTAGCGCCAGCTATAGACGAGCGCGAGCAAGACGAGGCAACCCGCCAGCAAGGCAATGCCCGTGCCGACTTCATCGCCGACAAGCACGATGCCGACGCTGTAGCCCTGCTTGGGATGCCACTTGCCGACCCAGTTGACGACGCGGCCGTTGGCGGCCGTGGCCAGAAGCACTGCAAGCAGCGCAACGACGGCAGCGGCCGTCGCCGCAGCGGCGCCGTCAACGGCCGGACGGGGCAGCTTGCGGCCGATGGCGAGCAGCACGCACGACACGACGATGGGCACGGCGATGCTGGCCGCGAGCAGCAGCGACACGCTGTCGTCGTACGAGAGCAACGTCAACCTCGCAGTGCTGCGAGCTCGTTGGGATCGACAGTGCCGTGGCGCTTGTGCACCTGCACCGCGACTGCGAGAAGCAGCGCGGTGACCGTTGCTGACACGACGATGTCGGTCAAGGTCATCGCCTGCACGAGGGGCTCAACGGTCGACTTGCTCGGCTTCGTCGCGGGCGATCCGAAGACCGGCGGAGTGGCCCTCGACTGGTAGCCGACCGCGAGCAACATCACGTAGGTGCCGGACTGGGCGATCGACAAGCACACGACGGCGTGCACGAGGTTGCGGCTGCGGACGATGCCGAACGCGCCGACGAGCAGCACGAAGACGGCGACGAGATAGGCGTAGACCCTCACGCCGACTCCTTGCCGTCGCCGGTGACTTCGACTGCTTGGTGCAGGAACTGCGCCAGCAGCACGACCACGGCACTGGCGACTTCGACTCCGACCGCGACGGAGAGCAACAGGACGCTTCCGGAGGAGAACAGGTCACCGAAGGCGCCGAGCGGCAACACGTCGCCGAGGAAGGAGCCGGCCGCGAGAGCGCCGGCGATGCCCATGCAGGCGAACGCACCGGCTCCGACGGCTTCACCTAGCTCGGCCGCACCGACCGGCCGAGCACGTTCGAGCGCTCGATAGCTGCCGGCGACGTAGAGAAGGTGGATGCCCGTGCCGACGACCACACCGCCTTGGAAGCCACCGCCTGGCGTGACGGCGCCGTGCGCGACGGTGAGCAGCCCGATCATGACCGTGATCGGCAGGAATAGGTAGCCGACCATCCGAGTGCTGTCCAGCAGACGGCCTTCGCCGACCGGCCGGTGCTCTTCCTCGTCGTCGGCCGGGCGCAGCAGCACCGTGACGCCGATGACGCTGGCGAGCAGGATCGTCTCCTCGCCGAGGGTGTCCAGCGCGCGCAGGTCGAAGTTGATGCTGGAGATGACGTTCGACGTCTTGTGCGCGACCGCCGCCGCGAGCGATGCATCGCGATAGGGATGAACCGCGCTGCCGAAGTGCGGCAGGTCCAGCACACCGAGCACCAGCAACGCAGCGACACAACCGCCCGCCACCAGGAACATCGCGATCCGTGCACTGCGGGTCACGAGCGGTCCCGCATCTTCCGGATCGCCAGCATGACCATCAGTGGCACGATTGCGGTGCCCACGCCGATCTGCGAGAGAGCGACATCTGGTGCCGTCAAGGCCATGAAGAGCACCGCGAGCAGCACGCCATAGACCGATAGCGACACCGCCTGGCGGGCCGGGTCGTCGGTCATGACGACGACAACAGCGGCCACGGCGACGAGCGTGAGTGCGATGGCGATGAAAGCGCTCACTCGGGTTGCTCCGAGTCGATGAGTCCGCGTCGTTGCGCAGCCGCGCGCGCCGTTGCCGCTTCGAGCATCGGACCGGCGACAAAGAGCATCGCCATGATGAGCAGGACCTCGGCAATGATCCAGCCGTTGCCGCTCTCGACGCAGAGCCCGACGCTCAACAGCGGCACGCCGATCGTTGTCACAGGTGTCAAGAAGTGCAACCGCACGAAGAGATCGCCCCGCACGGTCGCCGCTCCCAGCGTGCTTGCCGCGATAACGACGCAACCGGCCGTAACAAGGGCCAACGCGATCGCGTGTGTCATGACTCGTCGTCCCGATCGCCGAGCAGTCTCGTGAAGACGAGCGTTCCTGCGAGTGACAGCGGCACGAGAACGAGCGGCACAGCGAGGTAGTAGGACTGGTGCTGCACCTGCGCGAGCACGAGCATCAGCGCGCTCGCCACACTGCCGGCCAGCTCCAACCCGACGAGACGGTCGATCGGATCGCCGCGCACCCCCACGAGTAGCGCCGGAGCGAGAGCGGCCGCCAGAACGATCGTGCAGATGGTGTAGCCGCTCACGACGAGACGGCCCGCTGCAACGACGACGGCGGCCCGACCGCGTGCAGCAGGGCGGTGCCTTTCTTCGGGTCGGTGGCCACGAAGTAGGAGCCCGGCGTGAGCGACAGCACCAACGTCGCGGCCGCGAAGTGGCCCGCAGCCCGCGCCGACTGCCCGGTGACGCCGAGGTCAACCGACACGAACTGCGTCATCGCCTCCGGCCGGCGCCGGAACGGCAAAGAGAAGACCCTGAGCGCATCAACGACGACAGCGGCCGGAAGATGCAACAGCCATCGCAGCGCGTCTTTCGGCATTCGCCACGCTCCGCGCACCGCGCGTCGGCCGCCCACTGCGCAAAGCGCCGCGGGGATCCCGCAGCCGGCCGCGACGACCAGGTCGTGCCATGACCACGCCGAGAGCGAGGCCATCCACACTCCGGTCACGACCGCCCACCAGAGGACGAACTCGACGATCGTGGTCACGAGCCGTGCATGCCCCTACTCGGGCAGCGGCATTCCT
>DASSEQ010000050.1:0-11107 GCA_035695245.1 Mycobacteriales bacterium
CGCGATCCCGGGCGCGCCCGTCATCGGCGAATGCCTGCCCGCTCGGGCCGATGGCGTGACGATCGTGCTGCGCTAGACGTCAGCCTTCCCCGACGCGTTCACGTTGCGGGCGGACGGTGTATGCCGGGTCTTCGGTCGAGATCACGCCTGCCTCGAAGACGCCGAAGCGCGTCAAGGCGGAGGCGCCGAACAACGCAGCACCAGCCAGAAACGCGCCGGCTCGACTGCGGCGTCCCAGCAGGACGGTCGTGGCGACGCCCGCGACAGTCATCGCCTTCGCTGCTTTCAGCTTCCGGCCCGATGCGTGCTCGCGGTAGGGCTCGCCCACGAAACCCAGTCGCCGTTCCATCCGCTGCGCGGCGCTGAGCTCCAGCAGCGCGCCCGCGACCGCCAACGTGCGCGCCGAGCCGGCCTCGCGGATCGGCGCCACCATCAGGGCCAGCCCCGCCGACCCGGACAAGGCCGAACCGGCGAAGACAAACGGCATCTCCGGATAAGCCGCGTGCCATGACGGTGCCGAGGTGTCGCAGATCAGCACGGCCGTGTATGTCGCCACGCCGGACCCGAGCGCGGCTGCCGACACCGCGGCCGGCCGCGACAACCGTCGTACGACGCTACGCAGCGGCCGCGGAACCAGCGCGGGCACTTCATCCATCACGCCGATTCCCGTGGGCAGCGCGAACGCCGAGAGCAACCAGCTGCCCACACTCATCGGAGAGGTCGGCTTGAAGACGCGGAGCATGTTGGCGAAGCGTTCCGGACGGCCGAGGTCACGCACCAAGGCAAAACCCGAAACAGCAAGTGCAGCCAACGACGACAAACGCATCGACCGGCGCAGCGAAGGCTGGCCGGTGACATCCGCGCCGGCAGCGAGGAGAGCAGTCCCCGCGGCGATGCCGCCGGTGAACAGATAACCGGCGATGTAGCGCTCCTCCCATACCGGGCGCTTGAGCACCGGCTTGCCGTAGTAGGAGGAGAACTCCGCCTTGGGGACCATCAGCCGCTCGCCGCCGCGACGCCGTTCGGTCATGACGACCGCCTGCCGGCGAAGGCAGCGACGCCGAGCCCGAGGAAGACACCGGCGGCGGCAGCGGCATGCCGCCACATCGACGCGAGGTCTCGCGTCGGCACCACGGGATCCGGCGGCAGGCCATAGACCTCCGGCTCGTCGAGCAACAGGAAGAACGCGCCCGCTCCCCCGACTCCGTCATCGGGAGATGCGCCGTAGAGGCGGGCATCCACGACCCCTGCGCTCACCAGCTCGTCGACGCGGCCACGGGCACGCTCACGCAGCTCGTCCAGCTCACCGAACTGGATCGAGTCAGTCGGACACGCCTTGGCGCATGCCGGTTCAAGGCCGTCGCCGATCCGGTCGTAGCAAAGGGTGCACTTCCACACCCGGCCGTCGTCCTCGCGCCGGTCGATCACGCCGTAGGGGCAAGCCGGCACGCAGTAGCCGCAACCGTTGCAGATGTCCTCCTGCACGACCACAGTGCCGAACTCCGTGCGGAAGAGCGAGCCAGTCGGGCAGACATCGAGGCACCCCGCGTGCGTGCAGTGCTTGCACACGTCACTGGACATCAGCCATCGCACATGCGCATCCGGTTGGGCGACCGGCTTCGATTGTTCGATGAAGGCGACATGACGCCATGAGTTGGCGCCGAGCATGCCGGTGTTGTCGAAGGACATGCCGAGCAGGTTGAAGCCGTCGTCCGGAACCGAGTTCCACTCCTTGCACGCGACCTCGCACGCCTTGCAGCCGATGCAGATCGACGTGTCGGTGAAGAAACCCATCCGGCTCATTGGAAGTCCGCCGTCTCGACGGTGATGCCGGCACGGCGCCGATAGTTGTCGACGAGCTGCAGCAGAGCGGGACCGCGCGGCCGGCGGCCGGGCCGGATGTCACAGGACGAGGCCTTGCTCTCCTGGATGTGCACGTTGGGATCGAGTGCGAGCCCGACCAGCTCGTTCGCGGCGTCGCCGGTCACGTAGCCGTTCGCGCCCCAGTGATAGGGCAGACCGACCTGATGCACCACCCGGCCCTGCACAGTGAGCGGCACCATGCGCTCGGTCACGAGCACGCGCGCCTCGACGGCAGCCCGCGCCGTCACAATCGTCGCCCACCCGAGATGCGCCAACCCCCGCTCGCGGGCCAGCTCCGGTGAGACCTCGCAGAAGAACTCCGGCTGCAGCTCGGCTAGATACGGCAACCACCGCGACATGCCACCGGCCGTGTGGTGCTCCGTCAGACGGTAGGTCGTGAAGACATACGGGAAGACGTCCGCGCCGCGCTCCGCACCGGACGGATTGGACAGGTTGTCGCGCCGGCTGAACACCTGCCGCGCCGGGTTGGCCTGCTGCGAATACAGCGGGTTGGTGAACGGCGACTCGTGCGGTTCGTAGTGCGTCGGCAGTGGCCCATCGGTGAGACCGCTGGGCACGTAGAGCCAGCCCTTGCCGTCGGTCTGCATCACAAAAGGATCCGCGCCACCAATCGCGTCAGCTGCGCGGGCGCCGTATCCCGGCTCGTAGGACGGCCTCTTGTCGTCGGCGAAGTCAGGCACGTCATGGCCGGTCCACTTCGCATCCTTCTCGTCCCACCACACGAGCGCTTTGCGCTCGCTCCACGGTCGCCCATCAGGATCGGCAGACGCGCGGTTGTAGAGGACACGACGGTTCATCGGCCAGGCCCAACCCCACTCGGGAGCGACCCAGTTTTGTTCACTACCAGGCTTGCGCCGGGCCGCCTGGTTGACCTCGTCCGCATAGACACCGCAGTAAATCCAGCATCCACATACGGTCGATCCGTCGTCCTGCAGGGACGTATAGCCGGACAACGCCTTGCCATCGGCGTCCCAGCCGTTGATCTCGCGCAGGACGGACTCGGCGTCGGGATCGGCGTGTGAGCCCTCGGTCGGGTAGTCCCAGGTCAACTCGAGCACGGGCCGGTCGCGAGAGTCGACGGCCGCGCCGTTGGCGACGCGAAGCTTTTCCCGGATCACTCGACCGAGGTGGAAGACGAACCACAGGTCGCTGCGCTGGTCGTCCTGCGGCTCGACCGCTTTGTGCCGCCATTGCAACAGTCGCTGGGTGTTGGTGAACGATCCACTCTTCTCGGTGTGGGCCGCGGCGGGAAAGAAGAACACCTCGGTGCCGACGTCTTCAGTGCGGATCTCGCCGGTTTCGATCTCCGGGCCGTCTTTCCACCAGGTTGCGGTCTCGATCAGCGAGAAGTCACGGACGACCAGCCAGTCGAGGTTGCTGAGACCCATGCGCTGCATCTTCGCGTTGGCCGAGCCGACGGCCGGGTTCTCGCCGAAGATGAAGTAGCCCTTGCACTTGCCTTCGACCTGGCTGATGACGGTCGGGTACGACGAATGATCGCCGGTCAGCTTGGGCAAGTAGTCGAAGCAGAACTCGTTGGTGGGCAACGCGTTGTCGCCCCAGTAGGCCTTCAGCAAGCTCACCAGGTAGGCCGGCATCTGGCCGTAGAACCCGCCGCGCGGTGTGTTCAGGTGCAGGTATTCGTGCAGGCTCTCGTGTTCGAGGGCGTGCGGCATCGGCAGATAGCCGGGCAGCAGGTTGTAGAGCGTCGGGATGTCCGTCGATCCCTGGATCGACGCATGGCCACGCAGCGCGACGATGCCGCCACCTGGGCGACCCATGTTGCCCAGCAGCAGCTGCAGGATCGCCGCGCTGCGGATGTACTGCACACCGACCGTGTGCTGTGTCCACCCGACGCTGTAGACGAAGGCAGCCGTCTTGTCCCGGCCACTTGCTGACGTCAACGCCCGGGCAACTTTGTCGAACAGCGCCGGCGGCACACCACAGATCTCTTGCACCAGCTCCGGCGTGTAGCGGGCGAAGTGCCGCTTCAGGACGTTGAGCACGCAACGCGGGTGTTGCAGGGTGAGGTCCTTGACCGGCTCACCGGGATCGAGCGCAGCGCCGCCAGAGCCGAACTGATGCCCACTGCCCTTCTGCTCGTATTTCGTCACCCGCTCTTCCGGGTCCTGTTCGTCCGCACCGACCTTGATCCCGTCGTACTGCCACGACTCGGATTCGTATTTGCGTTCCTCCGGGTCGTAGCCGCTGAACAACCCGTCGAGGTCCTCGGTGTCGCGGAACTGTTCACGCACGACGAAGGACGCGTTGGTGTAGGCGAGCACGTAATCGCGGAACCACAGGTCGTGCTGCAGCACGTAGTTGACCAGGCCGCCCAGGAAAGCGATGTCGGAGCCGGCCCGAAGCGGCACGTGTATGTCAGCGAGCGCACTGGTCCGGGTGTAGCGCGGGTCGACGTGGATGACCGTCGCGCCGCGCGCCTTGGCTTCGACCACCCACTGGAAGCCGACCGGATGCGCCTCGGCCATGTTGGAGCCCTGGATAACGATGCAGTCAGCGTTTTGCAGGTCCTGCTGGAAGTCCGTCGCGCCGCCGCGACCGAAGCTGGTGCCCAGACCGGGAACCGTGCTGCTGTGTCATATGCGCGCCTGGTTCTCGATCTGAAGAGCGCCGAGCGCGGTGAAGAGCTTCTTGATGAGGTAGTTCTCTTCGTTGTCGAGCGTCGCACCGCCGAGGCTCGCGATGCCCATCGTGCGCCGGGTGCGCTTGCCTTCGTGCTCCCACTCCCAGGTCTCCTCTCGCGTCTTGATGACGCGATCGGCGACCATGTCCATCGCCTGGTCGAGGGGGATGCGCTCCCAGTCGGTGCCGTGCGGCCGCCGATAGAGCACGTGCCGCTCGCGAGCGGCCCCTGTCGTCAGCTGAAGGCTCGCGCTGCCCTTCGGGCAGAGCCGACCCCGGCTGATCGGCGAGTCCGGGTCGCCTTCGATCTGCACGACCTTCTCGTCTTTGACATAGACGTTCTGTCCGCACCCGACGGCGCAATAGGGGCAGATCGACTTGACCACCTTGTCCGCGGTGCGAGTGCGCGGGGTGAGCCGCTCCGTGGTCGGCGACTTGACCGAGTGGCCCCGCCCGAGAAGGTCACCTTCACGCACCTGCCGATAGACCGGCCACTGGCCGAGCCATCCGACGACGCCTCTCGCCACGAGCCGGACGCTACCCCCCGGCTCGTGCAGCAATCCTGGTGGGAGGCTGGAGCGGTGACGCGGATGACACAACGCCGACAGGTCACCCGTGTCGACGGCGGTGTCCCACTCGCCCGCCCGGACACACTTGCCGTCGAGGAGCCGATGGAGATCCGCGTCAACAGTCAGCCCGTCAGCATCACGATGCGCACGCCGGGTCACGACCTCGACTTGGCGCTCGGATTCCTCGTCACCGAAGGCGTCGTTCACGACCCGGAGGACGTCGCGGCCGCGATCAGTTGCGCCGACAACGTCGTCGACGTCACATTGCGGGGCGAAGCCGGTCTGACGCCGCGCAACTTCTACACCAGCTCGTCGTGTGGCATCTGTGGCAAGTCGAGCATCGATGCGGTGCGCACGACGTCGGCGTACGACGTGGCGAGCGACCCGATCGCCGTGTCGTCGAGCTTCATCACCGGGTTGCCGGACCGGCTCCGCGCTGAACAGCGAGTCTTCGACCGCACCGGTGGTCTGCACGCCGCCGGGCTGTTCGACAACAGCGGCGACCTCGTCTGCCTGCGCGAGGACGTCGGTCGGCACAACGCGGTCGACAAGCTGGTCGGGTGGGCGGTCCAGCAGAAGATGTTGCCGCTGCGCGGTCATGTGCTCCAGGTCAGCGGCCGAGCATCGTTCGAGCTCGTTCAGAAGGCCGTGATGGCCGGCATCTCCGTCCTTGCGGCGGTGTCGGCGCCCTCATCGCTAGCCGTTCAGCTGGCCGACGAGACCGGTCTCACGCTGATCGGCTTCGTGCGCGGGCAGTCGTTCAACGTCTACGCCGGGGGGCAACGGCTCTCGCCATAACGCCGGTCGCTCAGGTCGAATCAGCGGAGTCCTGGAAGCCCTGCACCCCCGGTTGCTTCGCCAGGCACGCCTCCAGCTTGGAGATGTCCGCGTCGTTGGCCGAGTCGATCCGAAAGCGCACGTCGGAGCCGGTGAAGCGCGTGCTCGTCGGCTGAGGCTCCGGCGTCGTGCGCGGGGCCGCCCCGGTGCACGCCTTCAGCGCCGCTGTGTGTTGGGCCGCCGTCGCGCCGGCCGCGAAGACGACGGTCAGCTCGCGCTTGGTCGCGTTGCAGCCGGTCAGTGCGACGGCCAGCATCCCGACCACACCGAGGAGCAGCAGCCGCGTCACTCCATGCAGCGTAGGTCAACTACAGTTACCGCCGTGGACCTCGAGGAGAAGTACGCCGTCGCACTCGCCGTCCTTTCGGTGATTTTGCTGATCGTCGGAGTCGGGGTCGGCCGCTACTTCCGCACCGCTCCGCCGCGCATCGTCCGCATCGTCTTCCCGATCGCCGCACTGGCCACGCTGGCCTCCTACGCCACGATCGTCTGGATCGCCCGCGCGCACGTCAAAGGGTGACGACGGCGCTTCGCTACTCCCTCGCTCGGGCCGCCGGCCGCACTGCTTCCGCTGCCTCCCGGCTCACCGGCCGCGGCGGCGGCACGACCATCGGCGGACGGGTCACGCTGCTGGTCGACCCCAATGCGCTGCAACGAGCGGCGGCCGGCCGTGAGCTGGCGCTGGTCACCGGCACGAACGGCAAGACGACCACGCGGACGATGCTGGTCGCCGCCTTGCGCACGCTCGGACCGGTGGTGTCCAACGGTGGCGGCGCCAACCTGCCCACCGGCCTGACCGCCGCCCTGACCGCCGACCCGACGAGCCACGTCGGCGTGCTGGAGGTCGACGAGCCCTTCCTGCCGCGAGTGGCGGCCGCGGTGCATCCTCGCGCGGTCGTGCTCCTCAACCTGAGCCGCGACCAGCTCGACCGCTACGCCGAGGTGCGACGCCTGGCCGGCATCTGGCGGGAGGCGCTCACCTCGGCTGATGGCCCCCACGTCGTGGCGAACGCCGATGACCCGCTCGTGGTCTACGCCGCCGGCGCTGCCAAGGCCGTGACGTGGGTGGCCGCCGGTCAGGCATGGACCTACGACTCGACTTCCTGCCCGGCTTGCGGCGACGTGTTGCAGCGTGATGCTGACGGCTGGCGGAGCGCCGGCTGTGGCCTCGAGCGACCGCAGCCGCACTGGCGCGTCGATGGCGAGGCAGTGATCGACGCGGCCGGTGCCCGCCATGCGGTCTCGCTCGCGCTGCCCGGTCAGGTCAACATCGGCAATGCCGCGCTGGCTGCCGCAGGCGCGGCTGTCTGGGGCGTTGACACCGTCGCGGCGTTGTCGGCGATCGAACAGATCCCCTCGGTCGAGGGCCGCTACCTCGAAACGTCGTACGACGGAAGACCGCTGCGCCTGCTGTTGGCAAAGAATCCAGCTGGCTGGTCCGAAGCGCTGCGAATGGTGCGCCCCGAGACCGGCCTCGTCATAGCGGTCAACGCGCGTGCGGCGGATGGACGCGACCCGTCGTGGCTGTGGGACGTGCCGTTCGAGGTCCTGCGCGGACGGCATGCCGTCGCGACCGGAGAGCGCTCGCGCGATGTCGCCGTGCGGCTGCGTTACGCGGGCGTGGAACACGTGCGGGTCGACAACCTCGCGCCTGCCGTCAGAGCGGCGCACGGCAGCGGGCCGGTCGAAGTGCTCGCCAACTACACCGCGTTCCAGGGCTATCGCAAGGTCGTCGGCGATGCCTGACAGTGCCGTTCGGATCGCGCTCGTCTTCCCGTCACTGCTCGGCACGTACGGCGACGGCGGCAACGCGAGCGTCCTCGCGCAACGGTTGCGGTGGCGAGGCATCGACGCCGACGTCATCGACGTGGAAATCGACGCGCCCTTGCCCGAACAAGCCGACCTCTACGTGCTCGGTGGCGGCGAAGACGCTGCGCAAACGCTCGCGGTGACCAAGCTGGGCGACGGGTCGATGCGACGCGTGGTCGACGCCGGCAAGACCGTGTTCGCCGTGTGCGCCGGATTCCAGATTCTGGGTGAGTCCTTCGTCGTCGGTCAGGGCGCCTCGCACCCTGGCCTCGGTGTGCTCGACTGCCGCACCGAACGGCTCCCGGGCGCCCGCGCGGTCGGCGAGCTCCTGGACGAGGCCGAACCGGAGCTGGGCATCGGACTGCTTACCGGCTACGAGAACCACGGCGGCAAGACCACGCTTGGCCCGGCTGCGCGGGCTTTTGCCGCTGTGCGCCGCGGCATCGGCAACGGCACCGCCGGGGTCGACGGCGCGATGCAAGCTGGGATCGTCGCGACCTACCTGCACGGTCCGGCACTGGCCCGCAACCCCCGCCTCGCCGACTTCCTGCTCACCCGCGTGGTGGGCGTTGACCTCGCGCCACTCGACGACAACGAAGAGGAAGCACTCCGCGAGGAGCGGTTCGCCTTCCTACGGCGTGAGCGTCGCTCGTGGTGGCGCCGGCAGTGGCGACCGCCGGCCCGCGACACCTGAGCGTAGAGGCGTCACTTCGACTCGGCGGATTCGCTGCAGCTGCCGCGAGAGCCGCCACCGGTCAACGCACCCAGACCGACCTGGGCGCTGATGGTCACCGGCCCGGGCTGGAACACGTGTACGGAAGTCCAGCCGTCCGATGTCGGCGCGACACAGGCAGCACCGAGCGACACGCGCCAGAACCGCGTCCAACGCAGCAGCACCGTCACCGTTCCTGGACCCTGTGCGTCCAGACGCACTTGGGACACGCCGATGTCGAGCAGCCGGGCCGGCCCGTGCACGAGCGGGGTTGCGTCTCGCACCCGCCAGAGCTGCCAGTGCTGGTCGTGCCACACCGGCTTCAAGTACGACAGCTCCGGCCCGCTGAGCAACGCCGCCTCGCCGGCCTCCGAGGAGTCCAGCGGCACGTCGGGGAGGGCCACCCACTGCACAGCATTGTCGAGCAACCAGCGGTGATAGGCCGCAGCGGACAGCTTCGGGTTGTAGAGCACCGAGTTGTAGGCGAGGTCGACCTGTCGCTCCCACCCTCGCGCGAGCAACACCGAGGTGGCGAGGTAGTCGCTCTCCCACCGCCCGGCGGTCAGCGGCACCTCTACCCGACCGCTCGTGCCACCGTGGTCGTCGACGTACTGGATCAGCCCCGAGTAGTAGCCAGAATGCGCAGCGATGCTGTCCGTGCCGCCCGCGATCGCGCCGGGCACCTGCCAGAACTGCCAAAGCGCCAGCGGCACACCGACGGCGGCCAGCACGAATCGCATGTGGTGCCGCGTGCACACCGCGGCCGCGACCGGGCCGGCCAGCACGGCGCCGTAGCGGATGATGTTGCCGCCGATCGGGTTCGGCACGGCGTACAACGCGACGGCGGCCGCCGCATAGAGCAAGAAGCCATGCCGCACGAGACGTTCTGAACGCGGAGCGAGCGCGATGCTCAGAGCGCAGAAGCCCAGGATCGCGAGCAGCGACCACAACGGGAACGGGAAGAACCCACCTTCGCCGAACAATTCGGCGGCGCCGATACCGACGACGGCGCCGGTCAACGGCAACGTGCGGCGCCAGCCGATGGTGGGCAGCCAGCTGGCACCGGCGAGGAGCAGGAAGGCACCCGCCAACGGGCTGGCAGCACTCGCGAGCAAAGCGAGCAGCACGGTCCACCACCACCTGCGCCGTTCCTGCACGGCAACGAGTGCACCGACGCCGAACGCCAAACCCAAGGCGAACGGCAGCCGCCCGACCACGAGGTCAACGACAGAGACGGCTGCGAACCACAAGACCGTGAGGTCGTAGCCGGTGGAGCTTCGCCCTCGGAGCAGGCGCGTGAACGCCGCCGTGGCCGCGACACAGGACAGAGCCCCCAGCAGGCGTGGCCCGACCAACGCCGCGAGAGGCGGGAAAAGTAAGGAGTAGCCGGGCAGCGTGTGACCGGCGTACCAGTGACTGTCGAAGATGATCAGGCCGTGCGTCCGCAGGAGCCAGACGCGGTAGTTCTGGGCTGGGAGGTCCGGGCCGCGCACGCCGGCGGCGAGCACCAGCGCGCTGAGCACGGCGGCGAGGATCTCGGGACGCTTGCGCAGCACGTCGAGCCCGCGGGTGCCGAAGCGGCGCAGCCCGGTGGGGACCGGGACGCGTGCCGCCGCGACTGTCGTGCTCACGAACTCCCAGTATCCCCCTCACGATCGGCATCGAGCGCAGCCGCAAGGACCGGTGGAGCAAGACCGAGCATTGCTGCCGCCGCGACGAAGACGCCGGAGTCGTTGAGCGCGCTTCCGAGCACGGCGAGCACCGCGACCCCGAGGACAGCGGCGGCCACGCTGTGCGGTGTCGCGTAGCGGCGGTGCAGCACGATCGCGACGACGACGGCGACCACGACGGCCGCGGTCACGACCGGATTGTCGAACGACGCGAGCACCGCGTCGATCTTGCGGTGCACTACCTGCCAGGCGTCGCCGTGCAGGACCTGGCCGACGAATCGCCCCACATGGGTCTGCTTGCTCGCCGGTCGGGTGTAGTCGAGCGTGGCGACGCCGACGCCGGCGGCGAGCGCAGCGACGACAACCGCGACGACGCGCATCGCAGTCACTCGCACGCGCGCGGCCAATGCGACAAGCAGCGCTCCCGCCGGGAGCAGCGACACGGCTCCCCCGAGGTCGTCGCCGAATACGGGGAGGGCGTCGATGGCGAGCGCCACAACGACGAAGATGGCCGCGACGACGGCAGCACGACGACCGGAGCGTTGCAGATCGGCGACGACCGCGGCGACGAGCAGGACGCAGGCCATCGTGAGCCCGAAGTCGATGTTGCCCATGCCGCTGAACCGCCCGGCGACCAGCGGGTTGTCGCCGAAGGCCCCGGCGATCTGCAGAGGTGCTCCGGCGAGTTGGTCGGCAAGCAACACCGCAGCTGTGAGCCCAGGTGCGAACAACATCGCCAGTCGCGGTGACCGCACGCCAATCATGGTTGCGACGGCAGCTCCCGCAACAGCGACGGCGCCGACCAGCAGCGCGTAAAGCCAGAGTCCGGCGCGCCACCACGGGACGACTTGCACCACCTCGACTCCCACCGGTGCCAACAGCAACAAACGGATCGGCCAGATCGCCTCTGCCCGACCCAACAGGATCAGCGCGAACGCAATCAGGATCGTCACGCAAAGACCTGTCATCGTCGGGTGGCCGAC
>DASSEQ010000051.1:0-2102 GCA_035695245.1 Mycobacteriales bacterium
TTCCTTCTCGGCGTCCTGAAGCACCAGTACGACATCGACTTGCTGCCCGTTGAGGACGGCGATGGGGAGTGACTGGCAGCCGCCCCTCTTCGACTCGGCGTGCACGCTCTGTGTTCGTCGTATCCAGCCGCATGACCACCCGGACGGCCTCCGTCCCGTGTGGCCCTGCCCAATGTGTTTCGACGGCCGCCACGAGCGGTGCGACGTTATGGCGTGGTGCTCCTGCGGCTGCGGACTCAGGGACGACGGTGTGTCCGGGTCGGCTCCACGCACTCCCAGTGCCGCCCCTTGATGTGCGAGCACGTCCACCCATGCGCCTTGTAGCCGTTCGGCCCGAAGACATGCGCTGCGGTGGTCTCCACCGTCACCGGCATCACCGGACATGGCGCGCGGATGCACTCGACGGTTCCGGGCAACATCGCCTGCGCCGGTAGGGCGCTCAGCAACGGTGCGGCGGTCAAGACAGCAACGCCCAGCAGGCGTTTCCTCGTGTTCATGGCTCGGACGGTACGCCCGGTTTGGGCGGTCGTCATGGAGACGCGACGGACGGTCGGCCCTGATCTGTCGTCCGAACGGACGATCAACCCCCAGCGAGGTAACCATGCTGATCTTCCCGTCCGACCTCGACGCTCAATACCAGCGTGCAGTGAAGGCGTGGCCGTTCTTCGACCAGATCGCCCGCGCCGCCGGAGTCCCCCGCTTCCTGCTCCATGCGGTCGGGTCGCGCGAGACCAACCTCACCAATGAGCGCGGCGACGGCGGCCACGGCCACGGCGTGTTCCAGCTCGATGACCGCTGGCACACCATCCCCGCCGGGTTCGACACTGACGTCGCGTTGCAGGCGAAGGCGGCGGCGTCGATGCTGTCGAGCCTCATCAAGCACTACAACGGGCAGCTCTACCCCGCTGTCTGCGCGTACAACGCTGGGGTCGGGAACGTCGACGCCGGGATCAAGTACCACGGCGACCCGGACTACTGGACGACTCATTCGCAAGGGGTCGGTTACGGCGCTGAGGTGATGGCCCGGTTCCACTGGCTGCGTGGCAAGTACGGCCCGCCGCCCGTCCCGCCCTGGTATCACCGGGTGCTCCGCAAGGGGTCGGTCGGGTCGGACGTGACGGCGATGAAACGCCGGCTGGCCGCGCATGGCTACCGGGGCATGGTGCTCAACCCGTTCTTCGGTCGTGGCGCGGACAAGGCGCTGCGCGCGTTCCAGACGGCGCAGAAGATCACACCGGACGGGGCGTGCGGCCCGACCACAGCGCGGCGCCTCGGATGACCTGCCAAGTCCACGCCTACCACTACCCGAAGCCGCTCCGCACGGTCGTTCATCACGTCCAGCCGCTCGCCATGGGCGGCCAGGACGTCCCAGCGAACCGCGTCGCGGTCTGCGACACCGGCCACTACAACATCCACCGCCTCCTCGATGTCCTCCTGCACGGCGCGACACCGACCGGCGGCACCCGCAAAGAACGAGCACTCGCGAAACAGGGCTACGACGCCTGGATCGCCGCCGGCAAGCCAGGCACGCCCGTCTTCGAACTCCACTTCGGACAGGAGCCATCGTGAAGTCTCTCCGCGCGTTCTTCGCGTCCCGCACCGGCCGTCTCGTCCTCCACGACGGGGCGATCGCGCTCGGCATGGGCTACGCGGCGTGGGACGCCGCCGGCCACTCCCTCACATGGGGTGCGGCGGTCGCCGCCGGGATCGTCGCCGCCAAGGCGTTCCTGCGGCTCATCCTGCCTGTCCCGCCCGCTCCGAACGCTACGCGCGGCCAGGCGGGATACGGCGCGGTCGAGCTGCTTGTCGTCGTGCTGGTCGTCCTGGTGATCCTCGCCTTGGTCGGCGTCCTGCGGTGACCGCACCGAAGGTCGGCAGTCTCTACCTCGGCAAGACTGACCACGTCGCGGACCCGCGTGACCTGCAGATGGTCACCTATACGACTCTGCCTGCCCTGCCAGCCGGGCCGCTCGGCCACTGGACGCTGCTGCCCGCTGACGGCTGGGGGATGCTCGGCAACGACGCGGCCGGCGACTGCGTGTGGGCCGGCGGCGACCACGAGGAGGAGCTGTGGCACGCCGAAACCGGCCGTCACGTCACCT
>DASSEQ010000052.1:0-15766 GCA_035695245.1 Mycobacteriales bacterium
CCCGGGCCGAACCTTCCCCGACCGACAGGGCGGCGCCGATCTCGGTCCAGGCGAACGCCGCCGCACCCGTGTCACCGGCGGCGGTCGGGGTCGGTCCGGCGAACCGGGCGATCGCGGTGAGTTTCTGGCCGACGCAGTGCGCTTCGTAGCGCTGCCAGCCGATCATCACCGCGACCCGCTCGTCATCATCCAGCGGCAGGGAACTGACCCGGGTCAGCTCGGTGAACAACGCCGGGGTGACCGGCCCGTGCTCCACCTCGGCGAGCACCTGCCCGACCGTGCGCGGCACCGGCAGGTCCTCGACCGGCGCGAGCGCCGCCAGGACCTCGGCGGGCCGGTCGTCACCGGGATCGTTGGCGATGGCCTGGTCGATCCAGGCGTCCTCGTCCCATGAGGGGTCGTCCACCTGGGTGTCGAACATACGTTCGAGTATGGCAGAGGGCTCCGACAAGTTCAAGCCGAAAACCGTTGCTGTGCAAAGAAAAATCGGCCGTCCACCGCCACCAAGCGGCTGGGCGACAAGTGGCTAGGTGAACACACCTTCGAGGTCCGCAACGATGTTCACATTTCCGGAGTGGTTGTAGAGGTCGACCACATCTCCGGCACCCAGTTGCACGACGACGAGATTGGGCAGGGTCCCGCCTTTGGGAACGTTGAGATTGCTGGCGTTGGGCCGGGTCGAGCCGTGCGGCCAGACCGTGACGAAGGTGTCCGCAGTTGCACCGACCGCAGTCACGTTGAGCACGACGGCGGTCGTTCCCGCCGGCAACGTTCCGGTGAAGTCGATTTCCATCGTCGCGCCACCCGGAAGCGACCCGATGGTGCCACCGGTGCCGTCGCGGGTGTCGACCACTCGAGCCGGGGATCTCGGCAGCAGGCCAGGGTTCTGGGTCGAGTCGAACACGCCTTCCAGGTCGGCGAGAAGCTGCACATTGCCGGTGTGGTTGTAGAGATCGACCTTGCGTCCCGGTCCCAGCTGCACGACGACGAGGTTGGGGATCGTCTGCCCCGTGACGGCGTTGAGGTTGCTCGCCGTTGGACGCGTGCTGCCGTCCGGCCACACCGTCACGAACGTCGACGCCGTCGGCCCGACTGCGGTCACGTTGAGCACTACCGCGGTCGCCGTTGCCGGCACCGTCCGCGACAAGTCGAGCTGCACGGTTTGACCGGCGCGCACCGGCCCGGTCGTGCCGCCGGTGCCATTGCGCGTATCAAGGGCGCGCACCGGAGTCCGCGCCGTATAACCGGTCGAGCTGCCCGGGTCGAAGTAGCCGTCGAGGTCTGCAACCAGGTTCACCGTGCCTCGTTGGTTGTAGAGGTCGAGCATCTGACCGGCGCCCAACTGCACGATCACCATGTTCGCGATCGTCTGGCCGGACGCGACGTTGAGATTGCTCGCGGTCGGCCGGGTCTGGCCGTCGGGCCACACCGTGACGAAGGTGGACGTGCTCGCCGCCACGGCGGTCACGTTGATCGCGACAGCCGTCGCAGTGCTCGGCACGGCATGTGAGAGGTCCAAGGTCACCGTCTGACCGCCGCTGACCGGTCCGGTCGTGCCGCCCGTGCCGTCGCGAGTGTCGAGAACACGGACCGGCGACTGGGCAACGTAACCCGCCGGCGCCTGAGCCACCGTCACCGATGTGCTGCCGACCGATGTGTTGAAGCTGGAGTCGCCGGAGTAGGTGCCGGTCACGCTGTCGCTGCCGACGGGCGCGTTGCTCGCGTTGCACGAGGTGTGACCGTTGGCGAGAATCCCCGCGCACAACATCGTCGAACCGATGGTGAACTGCACGTTGCCCGTTGGCGTGCCGGTCGAGCTCGGCGTCGTGTCGCTGACCGTCACCGAATACGTGACGGTCTGACCACTCGCCACCGAGCCGGGAGCGGCGGTGACGGTGGTCGATGTCGAAGCCTTCGACACCGTGAGTGGCGTCGTGCCGGACGAGCCACTGAACGAGGTGTCGCCGCTATAAGTCGCCGTCACCGTGTCACTCCCGACGGGGGCGTTGGCCGCCGAGCACGATCCAGCGGCCGAACTCAACGTGGCCACGCAAAGGGTCGTCGCACCCACCGTGAAG
This sequence comes from Mycobacteriales bacterium, assembly GCA_035695245.1. GTDB lineage: Bacteria > Actinomycetota > Actinomycetes > JAFAQI01 > JAFAQI01 > DASSEQ01. The sequence continues at coordinate 2,079 of DASSEQ010000052.1, forward strand.
GTGACGCTGCCGCTCGGCGTGCCTGGCGATGTCGAGTTGACCGTCGCCGAGAACGTGACCGATTGCCCGAAGACGGAACTGCCCGTGTTGGTCATCGGCGTCGTTGTCGTCGCCGCAGGTGCAGCTGACGCCGGCGTCGCAGTGACGACGGCACCGCCACCGAGTACGACGAAAATTGCAGCTAAGGATACCCAGATGCGCTTACGCATGAGCGCACGTTACGCGGCGGCTACCTCGGTTCGCGCGACAACAACGAACTCGTTGTAAGCGAAGACCTTGCCGACGGGCCGCGGGAACGGGAACGAGAAGCTTCGCTCGACGACGCCGCCGACCTTCTCGCACAAACGGTGCATCTCGTCGAAGTCGAGGAACCTTACGTGACTGGCATCGGTGGTGTAGCCCTTCTCCTGTGGGCAGATCACCACGATGCGGCCACCGGGACGCACGAAGCCCGCGTACTCATCGAGCAAGGCGACGCCGTCCTCTTCGGGCAGATGCTCAGCGACGTGTGCAAGGAGCAGCGAGTCGAACCGACCGCTCGTCGCATAGTCGCTCTGCCGGAACTCTTCCGGTGTGAACGCGATCAGCCCGCTCGCGCGTGCGGTGCGGATCGATTCCGCGTTGTGGTCGACGCCGACGCCATTGCCGCCGAGGTTGACGAGGTTGCGACCGAGCCCGCATCCGACGTCGAGAGTGAACCCGAGACCCAGGCGACGCAGGTTCCATCGATAGGGCGCTTGCACGTCGAGCATGCGTTTCCACCAGACGCCGGAAAGCCGCGTCAGCCGGTCGGTATAGGCGGCGTCGCGAGTGTCGGCGGGACGATCAGTCGGCACGGATGGCTCCTCGGACTCTCAACCTCGTTCGGCCAGATGCAGCTGCCGGGCCGCTTCGGTGACGCTGCCGGACAGCGATGGATAGATGGTGAACGTGTGCGCCAGCTGATCCACTGTCAGCGCATTCTGCACTGCCAAGGAAACCGGCAGGATCAGCTCGCTCGCCCGCGGTGCCACGACCACACCACCGAGCACCGTGCCGGCGCCGGGCCGACAGTAGAGCTTGACGAAGCCATCTGCGATGCCCTGCATCTTGGCGCGCGCGTTGGTGCCCAACAGAAGCTTCACCTCTTGCACGCCGCCGCGTTCGCCTTCTGCGGCGGCCAACCCCAATCCCACGGTTGCAATCTCGGGATCGGTGAAGACGTTGGCGGCAACGTTGGAAAGACGCAACGGCTCGACAGCGTCACCGAGGGCGTGCCACATGGCGATCCGCCCTTGCATCGCCGCCACCGACGCAAGCAGCAAGACTCCCGTGCAGTCGCCCGCCGCATACACACCAGGAGCACTCGTGCGCGAGACACGGTCGACGCGGATGTAGCCGCGCTCGTCGGTTGCGACACCGACGTGCTCGAGGCCGATCCCGGCGGTGTTCGGCACCGAGCCGACGGCGACCAGGCAGTGACTGCCCTCGACGTCGCGACCGTCGTCGAGCTTGACCACGATGCCGTCGGATGTGCGAGTGACGCCGGCCGCTCGGGACCGCTTGACGATCTGCATGCCGCGCCGGGTGAAGACGTCTTCGAGCAGAAGCGCGGCATCGGCGTCCTCGCTCGGCATGACGCGATCACGTGACGACACGAGGGTGACCCGTGAGCCGAGTGCGACGTACGCGGACGCGAACTCCGCACCTGTCACCCCTGACCCCACGACGACGAGATGCTCGGGCAAGGTCGGGAGGTCGTACAGCTGCTGCCAGGTCAGGATGCGCTCGCCGTCGGGCTCCGCATCTCCGAGCCGTCGCGGGCTTGCCCCGGTCGCGATCAGTACGACGTCGGCGCCGTAGCCCTCTTCGCCATCCTCGGTGCGCACGACGAGCCGGTTGGCGCCGACCAGGCGCGCGGACCCGCGGACCACCTCGACGCCTTCGCGCCCGAGACGGCGAGCGATATCGAGCGACTGGGCCAGCGCCAGCGCCTTCACCCTTGCGTTGACCGCCGGGAGGTCGACCGTCACCTGCTGCTCCGCCTCCGCACCGGACCGCAGCCGCACGCCGAGGCCTTCACTGCCGGCAAACGCCGTCATCGCTTCGCTGGTCGCGATGAGCGTCTTGCTCGGCACGCAGTCGGTGAGCACGCAGGCGCCGCCGAGGCCGTCGCGGTCGACGACGAGGACCTCGGCGCCGAGCTGAGCGGCGACGAGCGCCGACTCGTAGCCGCCGGGTCCGCCGCCGAGGATGGCGATGCGCGTCACCCCGCCATTGTCCCCACTCGGGCGCATACCCTGTCGTTTCGTGGCGCTCTATGCCGCTTACGGGTCAAACCTGGATCCGGAGCAGATGCGCGAGCGTTGCCCGCATTCCCCCTCGCGGGGGGCCGGATGGCTTGTCGGCTGGCGGCTCACCTTCGGCGGCGAGGATCTCGGCTGGGAGGGCTCGATCGCCACCGTCGTCGAGGACCCGGGCGCACAAGTGTTCGTCATGGTCTACGACGTCTCCCCGCACGACGAGCAGGCGCTGGACTCCTGGGAGGGCGCCGACACTGGGCTCTACAGCAAGATCCGCGTGCGGGTGCAGACCATGATCGGGGACGAGCTGTGCTGGCTCTACGTTCTCGACGGCTACGAAGGTGGCCTCCCCTCGGCGCGCTACCTCGGGCTGATGGCCGACGCAGCCGAGGCGGCCGGCGCGCCGGACGACTACGTCGGAGAACTGCGACGCAGGCCCTGCCGGACCGTCGGCGGCTGACCGGATAGGTCTGCCTTCCGGCGGGTAGACCTCGCGTATGGCTGCATTCATCTGGCCGGTCATCGCGATCATCGTGTTGCTGCTGCTGTGGTTCGCGTTCGGAGCGAAGCGGGTGCGCGACCAGGCCACGATGGAGCGCACGCTGCCGGACGACCCGTATCAGCGGCGCGAGGCCGAGTTGGCGCACCTCAAGCAGGAGCACGAAGCCGCCGACCCTGCGCACACGGAGCACCCGGCCCGCCGCCCGTAACCAGGCTGATCCGGTTTCAGCTGCTCGCCGCCGCTGCCAGGAGGCGGACTCCGACGCCGAGGCACTGCTCGTCGATGTCGAAAGCCCCGTGGTGAAGGTCCGGGGCGCTGCTTTGGCCGACGGGACGCACTCCTAGCCGCGCCAGCGCGCCGGGCACCTTCTCGAGCATCCAGCCGAAGTCCTCACCGCCGAGGCTCTGCGCAGTGCTGGTCACACTGTGCTCGCCGAGCGTCGCCAGCGCCGCTGCTCGCAGCGACGCCACCGCGGCGGCGTCATTGACGACTGGCGGCACGCCCCGCACGTGCGTCACTTCGGCGTCCACGCCGTACGCCGCGACCACGCCGCTCACGACCTCGGTGATGAGCGCAGGCACCGCCTCCCACAGCTCGCGGTCGAGCATCCGAAGCGTGCCGTGGACGACGCCCGACCGCGGAATGACATTCGCAGCCGTGCCCGCATGCACCTCGCCCCAGACGAGGTTGACGCCAGCGCGTGGGTCGACCCGCCGCGCCAGGATGGCGGGCACCCGCGCCATGACGTCGCCGAGCGCGGCGAGCAGATCGGCGGTGAGCTGCGGCCTGGCCGTATGACCACCAGGGCCGGAGACGCGGACGGTCACCGAGTCCGTTGCCGAGGTGATGGCGCCGGTGCGCAGACCGACGGTCCCGACCTCGAGAGCGGGATCGCAGTGCACCGCGTAGAGCCGCTCGATGCCGTCGAGCCCGCCGGCCGCGATGACGTCGAGCGCGCCGCCCGGCATCTGCTCCTCGGCCGGCTGGAAGATGAGCCGGACACCGCGGTCGAGCCGTCCGCTGAGCGCCTCGGATGCGAGGAACAGTCCCGCTCCGAGCACGACCGTCGTGTGCACATCGTGACCGCAGGCGTGGCAGCTGCCCTCGACGGTCGAGCGGTACGCCACATCCTTGACGTCGCTGACCGGCAGCGCGTCGATGTCCGCCCGCAGCGCCACCGTCGGCGCCGCCGCGCCGACGTCGCAGATCAGCCCGGTGCCGCAAGGCAAAGGTCGCGGGGTCAGGCCGGCTGCTGTCAGCGCCGCGTCGATCTTTGCCGTCGTACGCGTCTCCATCCGGCCGAGCTCCGGATGCGCATGGAGGTCGCGGCGAAACCCGACGAGCATCGCGGTCTGCTCGCGGACGAAGTCGTCAATTGCCGTCATCTGCTGCCCGCGCGCGCAGGCGCGTTGTCGCGCATCTCCGCGACCAGCGAGTCGACAACGGCGGTGAGGTCGCCACCCGCCGCTTCGGCGACAGCCCGCTGGCGCAGATAGCTGGGTCCGACGTCGAGCATCTGCTTCGCCCGCCCCAGCTCATCGGCACAGCCGAGCCGATCCGCGATCGGCGCGAGGTCATGCACAAGCTCTTCGAACGCCTCCCGCAGCGGCGTCGTGCGCCCCGTCTCGTCGACGATGATGTCGGCGTCGACGCCGTAGCGCGCGGCGCGCCACTTGTTCTCGCGCACCGTCCAGCCCTTGGGCATGGGCAGCGTGTAGCCCTTGTCCAGCTGGGCGTTGAGCATCTCGACCAGACATTGCGACAGCGCCGCCACCCAGCCGATCTCGTGCAACGTCGGCAGACCGTCACAGATCCGGAGCTCGACGGTGCCGAAGTTGGGGTGGGGTCGCACGTCCCACCAGACCTCTCGGATGGTGCTGATGGTCTGAGCCGAGATGAGCGTTTCCATGAACCGTTCGAAGTCGTCCCATCCGGAGAGCTGATACGGCAGGCCGGCTGTCGGCAGACCCTCGAACACCTTGCTGCGTGCGCTCGCCAGACCGGTGTCCGTGCCCATCCAGTACGGCGAGGAGGCCGAGAGCGCCAGGAAGTGCGGGATGTAGGCGGTCAAAGCGTTCACTATCGGAATCGCCTTGTCCGGCGAGCGCACCCCCACATGCACGTGGACGCCGAAGATCTGCAGCCGGCGAGCGAGCCATTGCATGTCCTGGATCAACTTGGCATAGCGCGGGTTCGGGCTGATCTGCTGAGTCGCCCAGTCGGTGAAGGGGTGGGTGCCCGAACACATGACGCCGAGCCCGCGGCGTTCGGCAGCAGCGCTCACCTCGCCGAGCGTCTCGAGCAGGTCCTTCTCGGCTTCCGCCACGGTGAGACAAACGCCGGTGATCACCTCGATGCACGACTCGAGCAGCTCGTGCTTGGCCTTGGGGTGCTCACCACCGTGCGGCGCGGCGAGCTCGCGGAGGATGTCGCTGGCCGCGTCACCGCTTGCCAGCTCTCGAGTTTGCAGGTCGACGAGCTCGAGCTCCCACTCCACACCAAGGCTCGAACGAGGCGAGGACGTGAAGGGGATCTGCACGGCTCAGCGGCCGACCAGGCCCGCAACGCGTCGGCGCACGCGGCCACGCAGCGAGGGCGCGACCGTCGGCGCTTGACCCGGCGGCGCCCAAGCCGTGAGGCCCGGACGGGGCAGCGCCGTCGTCGCCCAGTCGACGCGCAGGTCGGCGAGGCGCTGATCGAGGAAGCTGCGGAGCGACGCCCGCCCGCTCTCCGCCGCCTCGTCACGTTCACGTGCATCGGAGAGCAACGTGAAAAGGCCGGAGTCCAGCAGCGCCTGCGGCTCAACCGCACCGGCGCGAGCCAACACGCTCTCCGGCACCGGGCGGTCGTCAACGCCGTAATGGGCGAGCGTTTCGGGCAGCGCCGCGGACAGCACCTCGTTGGCCGGATCCAAGCTCAGGACGAGGAGCAGACCTGTCGGGCGCGTATGGACCGGCACCAGCAACAGATCCGGCCGTCGCTCGGCGAGGGCCAGCCACACCTTGTAGACGTCACCGGTCCAGTTGACAGTGCGCCGGTCACGCGCAGCCTCGTCGACGTAGCGGGGCATCACGTCGTCGAAGACGACCACGCTGTGCCAGGCCGAGCGGCGCTCGACGTTGATGAAGTCGCGCAGGGCGAACTCGAACAGGTGCATGCCGTCGATGAAGGACAACGCCGGTGGCACACCACCGAAGTGTGCGCAGGCCTGCGGTCCGGCGAAGTAGTCGTCACTGGTCGTTCGGTGCAGCGACACATCGCAGCGCAGCTCACGGCGTACGGCGAAGGCCGGGTCGATGCCGACGCTTCGGGCCCGCGACAGAGCGAGGCTCTTGCCGTCGCGGATGCCGATCTCGAGATAGGTCGGCGGGCGCAGCCGGGCGTGGACGCCGGCGAGGAAGTCGACGTAGTACATCGTAGTTGACGCTACTGTGTCGGCCGCCTTGCGTCAGTTGGTGGCCCGCTCCTCTTCGGATTCGTGGTCTCGGGACTCGTGGTCCCGCCCTTGTCGTGGCGAGGCGATGATCGGTCGGGTTGTTGCATCTCGGGCCCAGCCGGTCGTGATCCCCCGCGCCCGGTGGAACCGTTCGACGTCGTCGAACCCGCGGCGGGCGCCGAAGAGCAGCGACCCGAAGCCGAGGACGACGGCGGCTACGGCGAGAAGGAGAACGAAGACGAGCACTCGGGAACTCCCGCGCTGTCGAGGTACGGACGAACACAACCACGACAGCGCAATCGGGCGAACGAGTCAAACCGCGCGACACAGCGCAGCAGCAACGTCACACGGTGTCGCAGTTGCGTCAGAAGGCCGATCGCGGTGCGTAGGTGCCCCAGACCTCTCGTAGCGCGTTGCACACCTCGCCGACGGTGGCGCGCGCAGCGAGCGCCGCCCGCATCGGGTAAAGCACGTTATCCGTGCCGGTCGCGGCACGGCGGAGCTCGTCGAGGGCGCGAGTGACATCTGCGGAGGAGCGGTCCGCGCGGAGCGTGGTGAGCCGCTTGGCCTGCTCCTCCTCGATGGCGGGATCGACCCGCATCGGCTCGTAGCGCTCGTCGTCAGCCACGACGTAACGGTTGACGCCCACAACGACGCGGTCGCCGCCGTCGATCTGCTGCGCCGTGCGATAGGCGGTCTGCTCGATCTCGTTCTTCTGGAAGCCGGCCTCGATCGCGGCGACGGCGCCGCCGAGCCCTTCGACCTTCCCCATCAGCAGGCGGGCGTGCTCCTCGACCTCGTCGGTCATCGACTCCACGACATAGGACCCGGCGAAGGGGTCGACAGTGGCGGTCAGATCCGTCTCGTGCGCGAGCACCTGCTGCGTCCGCACGGCGAGCCGGGCCGCCTTCTCGGTCGGCAGTGCGATCGCCTCGTCGAAGGAGTTGGTGTGCAGCGACTGGGTGCCGCCCAGAACCGCGGCAATCGCCTGCGCGGTCACGCGGATGAGGTTGACCTCCGGTTGCTGAGCGGTCAGCTGCACTCCGGCCGTCTGCGTGTGGAAGCGCAGCATCTGCGACTTGGGGTCCCGAGCACCGAACTCGTCGCGCATGACCCGAGCCCAGATTCGCCTTGCCGCGCGGAACTTGGCCACCTCTTCCAGGAGCGTCGTGCGCGCAACGAAGAAGAACGCCAACCGGGGAGCGAACTCGTCGACGTCCTGGCCGGACGCGATCGCCGCCCGGACGTATTCGATGCCGTTGGCGAGGGTGAACCCGATCTCCTGCGCAGGCGTGGCACCGGCCTCGGCCATGTGGTAGCCGGAGATCGAGATCGTGTTCCACTTCGGAATCTCGGCCCGGCAATAGCTGAAGACGTCGGTGACGAGCCGGAGCGACGGCTGCGGCGGAAAGATGTAGGTCCCCCGCGCGATGTACTCCTTCAGGATGTCGTTCTGGATCGTGCCCGTGAGCGCCGTGGGCGCGACGCCTTGATCCTCGCCCACCAATTGGTAGAGGAGCAGCAGCAGTGACGCCGGCGCGTTGATCGTCATCGACGTCGACACGCGGTCGAGCGGGATCCCGTCGAACAGCGTGCGCATGTCGTCGAGGGAGTCGATCGCCACGCCAACCTTGCCGACCTCGCCGTGGGCGATGACGTCGTCGGAGTCGTAGCCCATCTGGGTCGGGAGGTCGAAGGCGACCGAGAGACCGGTGCTCCCGGCTTCGACCAGGCGGTGGTAGCGCTCGTTCGACTCCCGGGCCGTCCCGAACCCGGCGTACTGGCGGATCGTCCACGGGCGGCCGGTGTACATCGTCGGGTAGACGCCGCGGGTGAACGGGAAGCTGCCGGGCTCCCCCAGCTGGCTGGCCGGGTCCCAGCCGGCAAGCGCTTCCGCGCCGTAGACCGGCTCGATCGGGAACCCGGACTCGGACTCCCGCGACATGAGCCGATGCTAGCGACCCGCCGGGGACGAGGGTCGCTTCGAACTGGCCCCGCCGGTACCCTCGCGGTTGCTCATGCGTTCTCCCCTCATCGCCGTCCTCGCTGCCGCCTGCGCCCTGGTGGCGGCTCCCGCGTCGGCCTCGCCGCACGAGGTCATCGGCGGCGACGCCTTGGCTTCCACCGGGGTCGTGGTCGACACCGGTTCCACGGCTCCCCCGCTCCCGAAGCTGCCGGCGATGGGTTCCTGGCTCGTCGCGGACGCCGACACCGGCGCCGTGCTCGCGGCGAAAGCACCGCACGAGAAGTTCCTGCCGGCCAGCACGCTGAAGACGCTGACGGCTGTCACGTTGCTTCCGCTGCTGGATCCGTCCTCGACGGCCGTCGCGAGCCCCGCCGATGCTGCCGTCGACGGCAGCAAGGTCGGCCTGGTCCCGGGCATGCGCTACACGATCGACACGCTGTTCACGGCGATGCTCGTCGTCTCCGGCAACGACGCGGCTGACGCGCTTGCGGAGGCGGCCGGCGGCCTGCCCCACACCGTTGCGCTGATGAACGACGAGGCCCGCCATCTGCAGGCCTACGACACCGTCGCGCGCACACCGAGCGGGCTCGACGCTGCCGGCGAGTCGACGTCGGCGTACGACCTTGCACTCATCGCCCGGGCGGGCCTCGCAATGCCGGCCTTCCGTCACTACATCGGCGTGGTGCGAAGCGAGGTCCCGGCGCCGCACCACAAGCACTTCCAGATCTACACGCACAACCACCTGCTGACGACCTACCGGGGCGACATCGGCGTCAAGAACGGCTACACGGTGGCGGCCGGGGCGACCTACGTCGGCGCCGCCACCCGTGGCGGCCACACGATCATCATCACGTTGATGAAAGCGCCGCCGGACTTCTGGCCGGAGGCACGCGCGCTGCTCAACTGGGGCTTCGCTGCGGAAGGCCGGGTCACGCAGGTGGGCACACTGGTGGGCCCGGTGGTGACGGTCGCGCACCACGACGACGTCCACGCGCGCCCGGTCGTCAGCACGCTGTCGGTCGACCACAGCAGCTCGCCCGTGCCGGCGTGGGAGATCGCCCTCCTCGCCGCGTCCGCAGCCGTGCTCGTGCTCGTCTCGACGCGCCGTTGGCGGCGGCGCAAGGCTCGGTTGACGCTGCCACCCCTCTGACCGGCCAAGACGCTGATCTGGGGCCGGGACGCTGATCTTCGCCGCCGTGACCGCTTTCGGCCGCGACACGCCGTCGAGGTGGTCGCGGCCGCGAAGATCACGGGTGAGCCGGGCGTCTTGTGGACTTCCGTTTGACAAGGGGTGCTGACTGACGACCTTTCGACACGTGGCCTGTGCCGACCCTAGACGGCACCGCCGTCCCACCCCGCGCCATCACCTCAATGGGCCGAATGGTCCGCCGCGTCCCGTTCCGGCGTGTACAGTTCCGCGCAACCGCCCCTCCCCGGGGTGGGGGCGCACCGGCGCGGGGCCGGGGCGAGGATCGAGCAACCTGGGGTAGTTGTGGCACAAGGCACGGTCAAGTGGTTCAACGCCGAGAAGGGCTACGGCTTCATCGCCGTTGACGGCGGCAGTGACGTCTTCGTTCACTACAGCGCCATCCAGTCGGACGGCTACAAGAGCCTCGAAGAGGGTCAGCGCGTCGAGTTCGAGGTCACGCAGGGCCAGAAAGGCCCGCAGGCCGACCAAGTACGCGCGGTCTGAGCCGGCACATCAAGTAAGGGGCCGCCACCCCTTCAGGTGGCGGCCTTTTGCTGACCCGCCGCTTGCTGCCCGACCGCGGGGTTGTCCACGCCGTCGAAGGCGGTGTCCACCTCTTCCTGCGGCTGGTATCGCTCGCGCTCTGCGTAGGCCTCGTAGGCCCTGAAGTCGGCTTCCGTCGCCGGCGGATCCGTCAGCGCGCGCGGCCAGAGCTTGTAGTGGCGTACGACGTTGACCTCTGCCGCGATGAGCACTACCTGCGCCTGCAGGTAGAACCACGACAGCAGCACGACGACGCCGGCCACGTCTTTGCCGTACGTCGTGCTGGCGCCCTTCAGCTTGTGCGAGATCAAGGCCGAAGCGCCGAGCTGCAACGCCTGTAGGGCAACCGCTGAGATGACGGCTCCCGGGGCGGCCTCACGCCATCGGATGTGCCGCACCGTCAGCCAGCGGAACAGCACGAGGAACAAGGCGGCGTTGAGCAAGACGGCGAGCGCAGTGCCGACGACGCGCAGGCCGATGCCGACTTGAAGGCCGCCGATCGAGTGCACGCTGGTCACTGCGCTCGACAGCACGGTCGTGACAATCAGCCCGACGCCGCCCACGGTGACGATGCCCACGGCGCGCAGGGTCGAGTGCAAGAAGTTGGGACGGTCGGTCTGCGCCACCAGATACACGCTGTTGAACGCCGTCTGCGCAGACTTCGCAACCCCGAGACCGCTCCACAGCGCAAGGACCAAGCCGACGATCAGCGCGGCGACGCTGCCGCCGGGCGCGTTGTTGGTCTGGATGTGCACCAACGGCAGGTTCTTCACCGCTGAGTCGGTGACGTCGGCTTGCCACTGCGGATGTCCGTGCAGCACGAAGCCAGCGAGCGTGGAGAGAACGAGCAGCAGAGGGAAGATCGAGAAGATCGCGTAGTAGGCGATCAGCGCGGCCAGGTTGCCGGCTTGGTCCTCACCGAACTTCTTGACGACGGCGAACCCGAACGAGGCCCAACGACGCTGCTGCTGCCATCGATCGAGCCGCTTCAGGAGTTTTCCCACAGCAGCGTGTTACCCCCGGAGGCGGTCGAATTACCAGCCGTCGTCGTACTGGCGGGGCCCCGTCTCGGGTCCTGGCATGCCACCGCCACCGAAGACGAAGTCGCGTTGAGGGCGCCAAGTGCCGTCGACGTCCGCCTCGAACATCGTGAAACCCCACACGCGGAACGTCGCTTCGTAGTGGCGCACCGAGTCGATCGCGCGAGCGAGCGCATCAAGTGGCAGATCGTGCGCGACGGTCACGTGCGGGTGGTAGGGGAACCGGAGCTCGCGGGCGAGCGGTCCACTGCGCACTCGCGCCTCGAGTCGTTCGCACTCGCTGATGCCTTGCACGAGCGGCACAAAGACCACTGGCGAAACGGGCAGGAACGTCGCCGATCCACGTAGGCGGATCTCGAAGATCACCTCGTCTGCGGCGATGCGCCGCAAGTGTTCTTCGATCGCCGGCAGCTGGGCGTCCGGCATCGGGGTCGGCGGCAGCAAGGTGACGTGCGGCACGATCCGTTTCGCGTTGGGATCGCCAAGGCGCTCACGCCACCCTTGCAGCTCGCGGCCGTAGGGCTCGGGAATGCCGATCGCGACACCGATGTCGCGGAGCCCTTCGTCGTGCATGCCTGTGGTCACCCCCTGACGGGCAGGAAACCGACTGCGTCGTAAGTGCGGGCAAGCATGTCGTCAGCGACCTTCCTTGCCCGAGCTGCACCCTCGGCAAGAATCTGGTCGAGAGCGGCCTCATCGGCGAGCCATGCCTGGGCGCGGTCGCGAAACGGGGCGGCGAATGCGGTCATCGCGGCGGCGACATCCGCCTTCAGCGCCCCGTAACCCTTGCCTTCGTAGTCGCCAAGGAGCGCAGCCACCGGCCGGTCGGTGAGGGCGCTGAGAATCGCCAGCAGGTTGGAGACACCCGGCTTGGCGGCGGGGTCGTAGCGGATGACGGTGTCGGTGTCGGTGACCGCCCGCTTGATCTTCTTCTCATTCACGGCGGGTTCGTCCAGCAACCACAGACATCCCGCTCCACCGATGCTCTTCGACATCTGCTTGTCGACGACCTGGAGGTCGTAGATCTTGCCGGTCTCCTTGAGGATGAACGGCTCCGGTACGACGAAGGTCTCGCCGAACCTCGTGTTGAACCTGTGCGCGAGGTCGCGGGTCAGCTCCAGGTGCTGACGCTGATCCTCGCCGACCGGCACCTGCGCCGCGCGGTAGAGCAGGATGTCGGCGGCCATCAGCATCGGGTAGGTGAACAACCCGACGGTGAAGTCCTGCTGCCGAGCCGACTTGTCCTTGAACTGCGTCATCCGGCTGGCCTCGCCGAAGCCGGTGAGACAGCTCATCACCCACGCGAGTTGCGCGTGCTCCTCGATGTGGCTCTGCACGAACAGTGTGCAGCGATCCGGGTCGAGCCCGGCGGCAAGCAGTTGTGCCGCCGCGACCCTGGTACGGCGACGCAGCTCCGCCGGTTCGAACGGCACCGTGATCGCGTGCAGGTCGACGACGCAGTAGAACGCGTCATGCGTGTCTTGAAGCTGCACCCACTGCCGAACCGCGCCCAGGTAGTTGCCGAGGTGGAAGGAGTCCGCAGTCGGCTGGATGCCGGAGAGCACCCGCGGGCGGTCGGAGGCGTCGGTTGCAGCCACGGTCGCCATTGTCTATGACGCCGGATCCGGAGGCCCAGCGGTTTCCGCTGCATCGGTGTCGGGCGGAGCAGCGTCGAGCACGGTCACCCGGACGCGAGCGACGCGGCGGCCATCCATCTTGCTCACCTTGAGGCGCAGCCCGTCCACCTCGACCGCGTCGCCTTGCCGCGGGAGCCGGCTCAGCGTCGCCATGACACAACCGGCGACCGTCTCATAGGGACCCTCGGGGAGCTCGTGGCCGGTGGCCTCGGCGAAGTCGTCCAGGTTGAGCAGTCCTTCGACCTCCAGGTCGCCGCCCCGGAGTCTCTTCGCGTCGTCGTCCTCGACGTCGTACTCATCGCGGATCTCGCCGATGAGCTCCTCGATCAAGTCCTCCAGCGTGACGATGCCGGCAGTGCCGCCGTACTCGTCGACGACAACGGCGAGATGGTCCCCGGAGCGGCGCATCTCCGACATCGCTGGGAGCACGCGCTTGGTCGCGGGCAGCTGTAACACCTCGCGTGCGAGGTCCCCGACCTTCATGCCGCGACGCGCGACCCCGGTAGGTCCGTAGAGGTCCCGCACGTGCACGAAGCCGACCACTTCGTCGTGTGACCCGCGTACGACGGGATAGCGCGAGTGCGGCAGCTCGGAGGCGAGCTTCACCGCACGGCTCACACTCCATGTCGCGTCGAGAAACTCGACCTCGGTGCGGGGCACCATCACCTCGCGCAGCTGCCGCTCGCCCGCTTCGAAGACTTCGTCGATGAGGGCACGCTCGTCGCGGGACAGGGCCTCGTGCGCGGTGACGAGATCGCGCAGCTCATCCTCGGTGATGGCCTCCCGGTTGACGTTGGGGTCGCCGCCGAGGAGACGGACCGCGACGTCGGTCGATGCGGAGAGCATCCAGATCACCGGTCGCATGAGCCGGGCGAACCGGTCGAGCGTCGGGCCGACAGTCGTGGCGGTCCGCTCGGCACGTTGCAGGGCGACACGCTTCGGCGCCAGCTCGCCGACGACGAGCGTCACGTAGGCGATGAGGAGGGTGACGACGAGAAAGCCGAGTACACCGGCCCAGTCGTGGCCAAGACCTGCATGCCGCAGCGCGCGGGCAAGCGAGTCCGACAGCGTGATGGCGCCGAACGCGGACGAG
>DASSEQ010000053.1:0-11243 GCA_035695245.1 Mycobacteriales bacterium
GCCGCATCCGTGAGGGGTTCCGGGCATGGATAGCCGGCCTCGAACAATCGCCGCTGCACGTCGACGCAAGCCGCGATCCGCGGAGAGTCGGAGCGGATCTTGACGACGACCTGACGACCGTCAGTCAAGGCCAGCCCAACCACCGCGGACAGGTGCCCGGATCGGAACAGCTCGGTCACCGGCGCGCTCCCCAGGTGCTCGGTGCACCACAGAGCCAATCGGTCGGTATCGACCGTCGGGGCCGGCGCCACCAGGTCATCGTCACACGACCCGCTGCGGAGCCCTACGCTGCGGCGTGTGAGCAGCAGGCGGGCAGACTCGCTGTTGAGCTGGATGTACTTCATCGAACGGTTCACGTTGAGCCGCGCCTGGACCGAGTTGACGGACGAGGAGTTCTTCTGGGAGCCATTCCCCGGCTCCTGGAGCGTTCGTCGTCGCAGCGATTGTCAGACGTCGATGCCCTTCGGATCCGGCGACTGGGTTGTCGATTTCGATGCAAACGTTGCGGCAGTGAGATGGACCGAGCCGCTGACGACGGTGGCGTGGCTGATGTGGCACATCGGCTCAATGCCGGGACGAGCAGCGCAACTCGAGTTTCTCGGGGGCACCCAGACCGCGGACAGTGGCTGGACGTCGCCGTACGTCTGCGACCATCCGATCTTCAGCAGCGCTGATGAGGCCGTCCAGACATTGCGCGAGGGGTGGCGAGCGTTGGGCGACGCGCTTCGCGAAGCGTCCGATGAGCAGTTGGAGACACCGACGCGGTTCTGGGGCTACGGGCAGCCGGGGCCGCCGGCGGCCGCGCACCAGGTCCTGGCTTCAGTCGTCAACGAGGTTAGTCACCACGCGACCCAGATCGGGGTTCTCCGCGACCTGCGTCGGCTCGGCGACGGTTAGTTGCGTCGGTTTCTCGCCGCAAGGCGGCGCGGGCGGATGTGCATGAGCCAGATCATGAATGGCACCAGGCAGATGAGGATGATCCCCGTGCCGAACACCCCGGAGACGAGACTGTTGACTCCCTCGGCGGTGACCAGGCAGATAGCCAGCCAGCCCAGCACATAGGCCTGTCGAGGGAACGGCCTTGACTGATTCCGCGCGGCGGGCGACGCGAACTCCGGGCGAGGGTCGTCGGGCACCCGTCCAGGGTCACACACGCACCGGGGGTGACGGCGTCCTCGTCGCGCTTTGCAGTTCGTAACGTTTTGCGGACGCAGCCGCCTTACGCTCAACCCGTGCGATCGGCTGTGGATCAGTCGAAGGGGAAGGGCACGCGGTGGTCCGCTGTGTTCGCGGTCGGTTTGGGCCTTTTTCTCCTCGGCGGCGTCGTCGTGCAGTGCATCGTCGCGGTCCTGCGACCTGGCCTTTTTGCCGCGCACAATGACGTCCCGAACGCGCTCGTCGGTGTCCTCGGCGACGGTCTCGGGGAGATCCTCGTCGGCACGGTGTTGGCCAGCCGGCTGCCGCGGAACCCGATCGGCTGGTCGCTCCTCGGCTTCGGCGCGTCGACCGACCTGATCACCGGTGCCGGAGCGATCGCCGAGGCCGGTTACAGGACGGGGCACCCATCGCTCCTCGCGCAAGTCGCTCTCGTGGTCTCGAGCGTCGCGGCGGAGGGCATCTTGGTGACGTTCGTCTTGGTGGTGGCACTGTTTCCGAGTGGCCGGGTCGTGGAGCGGTCGCAGCGGATCCTCCTGACGTTCTTCTGGTTCGCCCTGGCTGTCTTCACGGTGCCGCTGCTTCTGGCTCCGCACCTCACTGCCGGATCCGGCCGCAGCTACCCGAACCCGATAGGCCTACAAGGAGCCGGATTCATCCAGTCGGTCGGGACCGGCGGCATCGGGCTGCCGTTCCTGACCTTCGTCCTTGTCTTCGCGGTCGACGCCGTACGACGCTGGTTGCGCTCTCAAGGGGTGGAACGCCAGCAGATGAAGGTGTTCGGCTACTCAGTGGTCGCGTGGTTCGTCATCTTGGCCTGCGGCAGCGCCATCCCCAGCGAGAGCGCTTGGAGCAACGTGGGCTGGACTGTCGGGTCCAACCTCATCGCCGTCGCGATCGGCGCCGCGGTGTTGCGCTACCGGCTGTATGACCTCGACAGAATCGTCAGTCGAACCGTTTCCTACGCGGTCGTCACCGGAGTCCTCGTCGGCGTCTATGTGGGCATGATCGCGTTGACCAACGGCGTGCTGCCCTTCAGCTCGAGCGTTGGCGTCGCCGCGTCGACGTTGGCAGCGGCGGCGTTGTTCAACCCGCTACGGCATCGCATTCAGCACACGGTCGACCGGCGTTTCAATCGTGCGCGCTACAACGCCGAGGCGACAGCCGGCGCTTTCGCCGATCGGTTACGGGCGACCGCGGACCTCGGCGGAGTGGATCGCGACCTCATGGGCGTCGTCGCTGTCGCACTTCAGCCGCAGCACTTGTCGCTCTGGTTGGCGCGCTGACGTCGACGTTGGCGAGCAGTTGAACGCCGTAGTCCTTGTTGAACGTCGCGCTCGCGTCACATTACGTTGCGGCTGGTGCGGTCGGTTCACTTTTCCCTTGGCGTGTCCTCGAGGACCGACGTCGAGGGAGCCAGCCCACGCACAGAATGATCGCGCCCGGGAGGCTGGCGGCAAGGACCAGCACGCCGTACGTGACGGCACTGGCTGCGCCACGACCGGCGCCGAGGCCCGCTGCGGCGAACACCCATGCGGTCGCCCCCTCACGCGGTCCCCAGCCGGCGATGCTCGGCAGCACCATCGCCAGCAATGCCAGGAGGGCGAGCGGCAGAAGACGCGAGATCGGCGCCCTGACTCCGGCACTGTGCGCCGCGATGAAGAACGTCAACGTGTGGCCAACCACGACCAGGACCGATGTGAGCAGCACCGCCGGCAGTGCACTGGGCCGCAGCACACCGTTGCGGATGTCCGCTACGACCGTGTTCCGGAGCCTGCTCCAGCGTGAGAGCGCACCTCCGATGCGCAACCGGCCGACGAGCATCACCACGACGACTGTGGCGACCAAGGCAAGAGCGACGAAGGGCATGGACGAGCGCACCGGCGACGGCAGGACCAGCAGGACCGCGACCGTCAACACGGCCTGCACGACTTGCCCGGCGGCGCGCTCCCAGACCACGGCCTTCAGCGCGCCGGCAAGGTCTTGCACCTCGCGGCCGTGAACAACGCCGCGGTGGACGTCCCCGGCTACACCGCCGGGGAGCGTCAGGTTGAGGAAGACGGCCCGGTAGTAGGCGGCGACCGCAGCAGGCAGTGCCAGGCGCACGCCGAGGCCGCGCGCAACGATCGTCCACCGCCACGCCGAGCAGAAGGTCGTGCCGAACACGATGACTGCGGCGGCGACGAGGGCGCGCGCATCGACAGCCTCGAGCCCGTCCAGAAACGGGCCCGTGCCGAGCCGCCAGAAAACGACGACGAGCACGACCAGCGCACCGACTGGACTGGCCCATCGACGGACGAGTTTCATGTTGGGCTTCGCGACCCCGCGCCGAGAAATGCCGTCCCGAAGAACAACTCGTTCCAGGAGACGTCGACGAGGTCCTCCTGCATGGCCGACCGAATCGCCTCCCACGGCCGGCGCATGATCCATTCATCGATGGAGGCGAATGGCCGCACGGCGGCGGTTCCAATCCGCGACAGCCAACGAGGGGTGCTGCCGGGAATCTTGAGATCGAGCACCGCCCAACGTCCGCCACCCGCCAGAGCCGCGGCGCCACGAGCGATGACCTGCGCGCACTCAGGCACCTGGGACAGTGCATACGTCGACAGGATCGCGTCGACATCGCGCGGGAACTCGAACGCGGTGGCGTCAGCCTGCACGAGTGTGACGTTGTGCCAACCGTTGGTCGCCACTCGCTGCTCGGCGCGCGCCAGCATCGCGTCGGTCATGTCGACGCCGATGATCCGACCGCTGCGCCCGATGGCGTCTTGCAGCAGGCCGAAGTTCAGACCCGTGCCACAAGCCATGTCGACGACGGTGGCACCGGGGCGGAGCCTGAGTGCACGCACGGCGCGAAGCCGTTGCGCTCGTTGCGGGTAGCCAGGCGCCGGATACAGCCGCGAGGTGAAGTCGTAGTGCTTGGCTTTCTTGCGGTACGTCTCGATCAAATGCTCACGTGCGTAGTCGACCTGGCTCACTGTTTGCTCCCCGCCGAGCCGGACTCGACGGCCGCTTTGATCGCCACCATCTCCCAGTCGCTCACTCGCTGAATCCTGCGCTGGAACATCCCGCTCGGGATCGCCCGCATGATGCCTTTCAGGTCGACCTCGATCCACATTTGCGCATCGGTCTGCTTGTCGTCGAGCGGTTCCAGTTCCATTCCCCAGCGTGCCGCGGACGTGCCGAGCGGCCCGGCGAACGCTACCGACCGGGGGGCCTCGACGGAGGTCACGACCTGTGATCGACCGCGACTCGTCCCGAGAATGCCCTTGGCACGTTGATCGACCCGCGCGCCTGGCTGCAACGGTGCCCCGTCGCGAATTCGACACTCGAGCACTGTCGGCGCCCACTCCGGCCACCGTGCAACGTCACACAGATATGACCAGACGTCGCCGATGCTTCCGGCGATCGTGATGCGGCTCTCGGTCCTGAACTCCATCGCGTCCACGCTCATGGTTGTCGCCATATCAGGACACCACGGTTGGGCCTGCCGGCTGGTTCGGCCTGAGCTCTGGCACCTTCGCGGCCACAACGGCGAGCTTTCGCACGCGGCCGGTCTCCAGCCAATCGGCCCACAGTCGATGGGACGTCAGCAGTGAGTCGTGCGCCGTCCGGCCGATCTGTTGCACGATGTCGTCTGCGTCGGCAACGAACTCGTCGTACAGGCGCCGAGCCATCGCCGCATGGGTCGCGCTGCAATCCTCCTGCCACGTCACCTGGAACCCGACACTGTCCAGCTGGGAGAGCAGCTCCACCATCGGCACCGGCCAGACCGTGTCCGGCTCGGGCATCAGGTTGCGTTCCGCTGCTGACAGAGATCGTCCAACCTCTACCGTGAAGGCGAACCGCCCACCAGCCGGCAGGGCGTCGTAGGCAGCCCGCAAGAGGCCGTCCTTGTTCTCGAAAGCCAACAGCGTCTCCAACAGGACGACGATGTCATAGCGTCCGATCGGCAGCGGCGGCACCTTGTGGACGTCGAAGCGACAGTCGAGGTCGCCCGCCCGTGCACGTGCGATGCGTACGGCGGCCGCACTGGCGTCGATGCCGTGGTAGCGGCAACCGAATCGACGCGCGAGCAGCAATCCAGGACCACCCACGCCGCAACAGACATCGAGCACTGTCGAGTGTGCCGTGATGCCGGCGTGTTCGGCGAGACGCAGGATGTCGCTCGCCGGCATGAAGCTCTCCTGGCCGACGAACTCGTCGCGCGCGAACGCGGCTTCGCGGGCCTGGCGCAGTGCCCGGTCGTAGGTCTCGCGGGCGTCGTGGTTGAGAGCGACGACGCCCGAGTCGTGTCGTGGTGCCTCGGTCACGGTCCGGAACCACGTGCGTGGACGGTTTGCGCCGACCGGGGGCCGAAGGTGGTCAGCAAGCGGTCGCGGAAGGAGTCCATCTGCCACACCGGAGCGTCTGGCCCGGGCAGCATGCCGGCCTGCCAACCCCACGACGCGATCCGGTCCATGACACTCGGGTCGCGGGCGAAGATCGTCACCGGCACGTTGTGAGTTGCGTTCTCGCCGCTGACCAACGTCGCCGGTTGATGGTCGCCGAGCGCGATCACGACGAGGTGCCGGTCGTCGGACCGTTTCAGGTAGGAGATCAGCGCGGTCAGGGTGTACTGGATCGACTGACCGTACGCCGCACGGGCCTTCTTCGAGCTGCCCAGCACCGACGGGACGGAGGCCGCGTTGTAGGTCATGGGGCCGAAGATCGCGCCGTTGCCGAGGTCCTGCCACGGCACCATGTGCGGTAGTGGAGTCCACGGAGCGTGGCTCGAGTCGAGGACGACCTCAGCGAAGATCGGCTGACGGTTCTTCACATCCAGCTCGCGCTGGTCGAGCGCCTGCAGGGTGTATTGGTCCGGGATCCGCGCGAAGCTGAAGCGTGGCCCCGTGTATCCCACATCGGTAGCGCCGTAGAACTTGTCGAAGTGGTAGAGCCGCTGGCCGAGCGGCCACGGACCCTGAGTGGCGGGCAGGTCGAAGACGGTGCGCCAGCCCGCCTTTTTGAAGGCTTGGCTCAAGGTGAAGCGATTGCTTGCCGCGAGCTGCTCATACCGCGCTTCGTTGTCGACCCAGAGCCCGGACTCAGTTGTGGAGTGGGCAAACCAGCTTCCCCCGCCAAAAGTCGGCGAGGTCAAAAACGCGCTTTGGGTAGAGAACCCTGCGGCGGCCAGGCTCTTCGTACCCGATTTCAACAACGCGTCGATCGGCGGGGAAAAAGACGATCCCTGCACCGCGACTTGGCCGTAGCTCTCGATGAACACCAGCAGCACGTCCTCGCCGTGCAAGCCGCTGAGCAACGCCGACCCAGGCGTGAGCGCGAACCGGTCAACCGCAGCAAGCTGGGAGTTGAACGTGTGCTGCTCTCGCATCCCCACGTCAACGAGATGAACCTCGTCGGAGGCCGCCCGCGCGGTGCTGGCCGCCGCTGCCGGCGCTCCGCTGGTTGTCGTCACGCCGAGCGTGGCGCACAACGTCCAGGCGAGGGCGAGAGCGAAGACCACTTGCGCTGTCTCGCGGCGATGGCGTACGGCGACGCGTGTCAATCGCATCGTCGACACGGTGACCGCGACCACGGCGACCACGACCAGCGCGATGACGCCCACCGTCAGCAGGATCGCTCGAGTCCGACCGATCGAGTCGATGAGCACGCCCACCGCCGGAGTCAGACTGCCCATGTCGGTGACCGGGTTGAACTGCCGGTCCAACACCGAGATGAAACCGATGTCGAGGATTCGCGCGAGTGCGAGCACGGCGAGCGCGACTCCTGCGGCCAACCCGACGAACCGACGTGCACGTCCGGGCAGCACCAGGGCAGCCGCGACCAGCACCACGCCTTCGATCGGGATCCGCAGGAACGTCGTCGCCGTGAGGTCGTGTGGCCGGTCCGGCGAGACCAGCGCTGACCAGACGACGATCACTGCCAGGCTCGTCGCGATCCGGCTGACGATGAGCCGCAGTCGGGTCGGCGCGCTGGCTGCAGTTGCGCGTTGTGTCCACAGCCACCAGATGTCGTGGGTGAACGACTCGGTGAGCAGGACCAGCGCAATGACCAGAGCAACGACGACAACAGCGTGCGGAATCACGCCGGACACCGCGACGGTCAGTGTGATGCCTTGAATGGCGGCAACGGTCTTGCGCCAGTAACGCGGGGGCAGCGGCCCGCGAAGGCGCGGGAGCAACCAGCTGGCGACCGCGAAGGCATAGCGCCATGCGCCGATGGCAAGCACCCACCAACCGGTCGTGCGCGCGACAGCGACGCTCAACACGAGGATGAGATACGCGTCGACTTCGCCGTCGAAGCGCGCGCCCAGCGACGACGTGCTCCCGGTGCGTCGGGCCACGCGGCCGTCGACCGCGTCCAGCGACAGGGCGATCGCGGCAAGCGTGACCGTGGCCGGCATCGGCAACGAGTGGGCGCCGGCGTCGGCTACGAGGGCCGCAACCGCCCCTACGACGGTCGCGCGGCCGAGCGTCACCAGGTTCGCCGGGCCCGGGGCGGCTGCTCCTGCAGCCTGCAGCCCCCGTGCCAGCCACGCGTTGGTCACCATCCCGGTGGCAAGGCCGACGGCCCAACCGCGGCCGCCGAGGCCGACCGCCGCGGCCACCACGCCCAGAAGCGCCGCTTGCGCGGCGACCCCGACCAGCGCGGTTCGAACCGTGCGCATCCCACCTCCGTTTTGGTTACCAGTGGACGACACGGGGGGAGCGGTGCTGAGGTTCAGGGCACCCGCACCGTCAGAAAGGGACACGGGTGCAGCGAGAGGCAGAGGCCTTCTGGGTGCGCGCTCCCGGCGCCGGTGAGATCCGTCGCGCGATCGTGCCTGAACCCGGTCCGGAGGACGTGCTCGTCCGCACGCTCCACTCAGGCGTGAGCCGGGGCACCGAGTCGATCGTCTTCGACGGCCGGGTCCCGTCCAGCCAATACGGCGCTATGCGCGCGCCGTTTCAGGACGGCGAGTTCCCCGGCCCGGTCAAGTACGGCTATCTCAACGTGGGCGTCGTCGAGAGCGGGCCGGCGCCTCTCATCGGGCGCACAGTGTTCTGCCTCTACCCCCACCAGACCCGCTACGTCGTGCCCGCCACGGCGGTGACGGTCGTGCCCGACGGCGTCCCCCCGGCGCGGGCCGTCCTCGCCGGCACCGTCGAGACGGCAGTCAACGCCCTCTGGGACGCTGCACCGCTCCTGGGCGATCGCATCGCCGTCGTCGGCGCCGGCATGGTCGGATGCTGCGTAGCACGCCTGCTCGCGCGCTTCCCGGCATGCGACGTGACGCTCGTCGACATCGACCCCGACCGTGCCAAGATCGCGCACGTGCTCGGAGTCGACTTTGCCGAGCCGCACGAGGCGCCGCGCGACCGGGACCTCGTGGTGCATGCGAGCGCGACCGCGTCGGGCCTCCAGCTCGCGCTGGACCTGCTGCGCACGGAAGGAACGGCACTCGATCTCAGCTGGTACGGCGACACCCCGGTGTCGCTGCATCTCGGTGGGGCGTTCCACTCGCGGCGTCTGTCCGTCCGCTCGAGCCAGGTCGGATTGATCTCGCCGTCGCGACGGTCGTCTCGCACGACAGCGGAGCGGCTTGCGCTCGCGTTGGAGCTGTTGCGCGACGAGGCGTTCGACGAGGTGTTGACTGCGCCGACGCCGTTTGCCGATCTGCCGCAGCTGATGACGCGGCTCACGTCTCCGGGCACGTCCGGCGGATGCCATCTCATCAGCTATGACGGGGGAGCGGCATGTTCAGCGTGACTGTGCGCGACCACATGATGGTCGCGCACAGCTTTCGGGGCGACGTGTTCGGCCCGGCGCAGCGTTTGCACGGCGCGACGTACGTCGTCGACGCAACGTTTCGCGGCCACTCCCTCGACGCCGACAACATCGTTGTCGACATCGGTCGCGCGACGGAGTTGTTGCGCGACATCTTGGCGCAGCTGACCTATCGCAACCTGGACGAGTTGCCGGAGTTCGCCGGCGTCAACACGTCGACGGAGATGTTGGCGAAGGTGGTTGCCGACCGTCTCGCGTCGCGAGTCCACGAGGGTGCGCTGGGCGCAGGCGGACGAGAGCTCGCCTCGATCGCGGTGACGTTGCACGAGTCGCATGTCGCCTCCGCAGGTTACGAGCGCTCGTTGTGATGACAGTGCACGTCGTGGTGCCGGCGGGCCTGGACGACCCGCAGCGACCGAGCGGCGGCAACGTCTACGACCGTCGGGTCTGCAATGGGCTCGTCGAGCGCGGCTGGCGAGTCGTCGAGCATCACGTCGCGGGCTCCTGGCCCGACCCCGACCAAGTCGCACTCGCCGAGCTCGCCAAGGCCGTCGATCTCGTGCCGAACGACGAGCTACTGCTGGTCGACGGGCTCATCGCGTCAGCGGCGTACGACGTCCTCGTGGCAGCGGCGCGCCGGCTGCGTATGGTCGTCCTCGTCCATCTCCCACTCGCTCTTCCGGGCGAGGGCGAGGTGCTGACCGGGGCTCGCGCTCTCGTCACCACGAGTGCGTGGTCTCGTGCCGAGCTGCTCTCGCGGTATGCGCTCGATCCCGGCCTGGTGCACGTCGCCGAGCCTGGCGCGGAAAGAGCGGCGCCGGCCAGAGGCACGGCGCAGGGCGGCGAGCTGTTGTGCGTCGCAGCAGTGAGCGCACACAAAGGTCACGACGTCTTGGTGACGGCGCTCGCCGCCTTGCGCGACCTGCCGTGGCGATGCCGTCTCGTCGGTTCGTTGGAACGGGATCCGCACTTTGTGGCAGATCTCCGCCGGCTGGTCGTTGCGGTGGGGTTGGCCGGGCGAGTGACGTTCTGCGGCGCCCGCACCGGCACCGAGCTGTCCGAGGCGTATGCACGATCAGACCTGCTCGTGCACCCGTCGCGTGGGGAGACCTACGGCATGGTCGTCACCGAGGCGCTTGCCCACGGTCTTCCTGTCCTGGCGACGGACGTGGGTGGCGTGTCCGAGGCACTCGGCGAGACCGCAGTCGGTCCCGCGGGCCTGCTGGTCGCCGCCGACGAGCCGGTGTCACTCGCGGCAGTGCTGCGCAACTGGCTCACGGACGAGTCGCTGCGCGACGGGCTGCGCGCCGCAGCAGCCCATCGTCGCCGGACGCTGCCGTCATGGCAGTCGACCAGCGATCGTGTCGGGCAAGTGCTTGCCGAGGTGGCGGCATGACGCACCTCGCCGCAACCGTCAGCCCGGAATGGTTGTCGCTCCGCGAACCGGCCGACCACGCAGCACGTTCCCGCGACCTCGTCGATGCCTTTCGGCAGGTGCTCCCGGACGGCGGACTCGTGGTCCACGATCTGGGCAGCGGCACCGGTTCCATGACCCGCTGGCTCGCCCCGCAGCTGCCCGGGCCGCAACGCTGGGTGCTGCACGATCGTGATGCCGACCTGCTTGCACGCGCCGCTGCCGTCGCGCCGCTTCAGACGGCCGACGGTGCGCGCGTCAACCTGGCGACTCGGCTCGGCGACGTCACCACGCTGAGGGCGACTGACCTGGCCGGCGCCGACTTGGTGACGACATCTGCGTTGCTGGACCTGCTGACGGCGGACGAGGTCAAGCGCCTCGCGGTCGCCTGCGTCAATGGCAGCTGCTCCGCGCTGTTCACCTTGAGCGTGACCGGCAAGGTCGTTTTGACCCCCGCTCACTGGTTGGACGACGCGATCGGCGCCGCGTTCGATGCGCACCAGCGCCGCACTGTCGCCGGGAGGCGCCTGCTCGGGCCCGATGCCGTCGAGCGCACCGCCGAGGCTTTCGACCGGCTCGGCGCCACCGTGCTCACCCGTGTGAGCCCGTGGCAGCTCGGCGCCGATGACCTCGGCCTCGTGGTCGAATGGCTCGCCGGCTGGGTCGGCGCGGCATGCGAGCAACGGCCTGAGCTCGCCGATCCGGCCCGCGCCTACCTCCGGCAGCGGCTCGCGGAGGCCGCCGCCGGGCAGCTACGTGTCACCGTCGGGCACGCCGACCTGCTCGCGTTCGGCCCGCACGAGCCGGGTCGAACCACCGGCCGGCAACGGACGTGTAGCGGCCAGAAGGGAGCGTCGGGGCGATGACACGCGCAGCAGTTGATCGGCCATACACGCTGCTGAGC
>DASSEQ010000054.1:0-64875 GCA_035695245.1 Mycobacteriales bacterium
ATGGCGAGAGCGGCGTGGTAGAGCGGACGGGCCGCCTCATCGATCCAGACCGGCTCGGCACCCATCTCGATGACAAGAGCCTCGGCGGCGAGCCGCAGCTCCTCGGGCGCGGTGACTCCGAAGCAGGCGCCCGCCAGGCGCTGCAGATCGACTTCCGTGCCGGTGAACGTCATCACCGGATGCAGCGCCATCGGCAGAGCACCATGTCGCGTGAGCGGCTCCAGCAACGCCGCGCCGTGGGCGCCGGAGGTGTGCGCCACGAGGGTCCCGGCGCGCACCACGCCGGCGGTGGCGAGCCCGCCGATCAGGCCGGTGAGTTCGTCATCGGGCACCGCGAGCAGCAGCAAGTCGACCTGTGCCGCGACCTCGTCGACCGGCAGGATCTTTGCCGCCGGAACGAGCTCCTCGGCCCGGCGCTGGCTCGCCCGGGACACGGCCGTCACCGCGACCGGACGATGCCCTGCTCGCGCGAGGGCAGCAAGCAGCACAGCGCCGACGCGGCCGGCGCCGACGGCGCCGACTGCCAAGCGCGCCGGCCGGCTGGCCGGGGAGGCGTGGGTCACAGCTGTTCCAGTCCAACGAGCGGGGTACCGGACGCCATCCACGCTACCGGGACTCCACCGGCCGGCGGGGACAATCAAGCGCAATGCATACCGGCCCCGACGAGTGGCGACCGTGGTCGCTAGCCATGCACGACGCGCTCTACGGCGAGAACGGGTTCTACCGCCGGGTCGGCGCCCCCGGTGGTCACTTCCGGACCGCGGCGCATGCCTCTGCGCTTTGGGCGTCGGCGGTGCTCCGCCTGCTCGCACCGGTCGCCGGCGCGGCCATCGAGGACTTCACCGTGGTCGAAGTCGGCGCCGGAGGCGGGGAACTGCTCGCCGGCCTCGCCGCGGTCGCGCCGGCCACGTGGTCGCTGATCGGCGTCGACATCGCCGACCGCCCGCCGACGCTGCCGCCTCGGGTCGGCTGGCAGCACGAGATTCCCCCCGCGTTCGATGGTGCGCTGATCGCGGTCGAGTGGCTCGACGTGGTCCCGGTCGACGTGGTCGAGCTGACTCCGGACGGGCTGAGGCTGGTCGAGGTGTCAAGGGACGGCAGCGAGCGACTCGGCGCAGCCGTCGACCGCCGCGGCGCCTCTTGGCTCGGACGTTGGTGGCCACCACAGGAGATCGCCGACCGGGCCGAGATCGGCACCGGCCGAGACGACGGGTGGGCGCAGGCCGTCTCGTCGCTGCGACGCGGGATCGCCGTCGCCATCGACTACGCAGTCGACCCCTTGCGCGACGTTGCCGGGACGTTGACCGGATATCGCGCCGGTCGGCAGGTGGCACCGGTGCCGGACGGCTCGTGCGACATCACCGCGCATGTGCTGATGGCATCGTGCGCCGACGCGGCCACCGTCGACGCGACGGTGCTGCTGTCACAGCGAGAGGCTCTTCTCGCACTCGGCGTCTCCGGAGCTCGTCCGTCGTACGGCGGCGACGTCGCTGCCTACCTTTCCGCGCTGCAGAGCAGCGGTGAGGCAGCCGAACTGCTCGATCGTGGTGGCCTCGGTGCTTTCACTTGGCTGGTTCAGGCGAAGGGCGTGCCGCTCCCGCTCTGAAGCGAGACTGCACGCCATGACGCGGGAGCTCACCGTCGCCACCGGCGACCTCGCGACCGCGGACATGGTCCTCAACATCGGACCGCAACATCCGGCGACGCACGGCGTGCTCCGGCTCGCGCTCACTCTTGATGGCGAGCGGATCGTGCGCGCGGATCCGGTGATCGGCTACATGCATCGCGGTGCGGAAAAGCTGTTCGAGGCGCGCGACTACCGGCAGATCCTGGTGCTCGCCAACCGGCACGACTGGTTGTCGTCGTTCGCCAACGAGCTCGGCATCGTCCTCGCGGTCGAACGCATGCTCGGCATGGAGGTGCCGGTCCGCGCGGTCTGGGCCAGGACTTGTCTCGCCGAAATGACCCGCGTGCTCAACCATCTGATGTTTCTCGGGTCCTATCCGATCGAGCTGGGCGCGATCACGCCGATGTTCTACGCGTTTCGCGAGCGCGAAGAACTGCAGGCGGTGATGGAGGAGATCTCCGGCGGCCGCATGCACTACATGTTCAACCGCGTCGGAGGGCTCAAGGAGGACATCCCGGCCGGTTGGCCCGATCGTGCGCGATCCGTCGTGCGCCTCGTTCGACGCCGCGTGCGCGATGACATCGACACGTTGGTGCGCGGCAACGAGATCTTTCGGGCGCGCACCAAAGGTGTCGGAGTGTTGTCGCCGGAGCTGGCGGTGTCCTACGGCGTTTCCGGACCGATCGCGCGCGCTTCCGGGGTGGACTTCGACTTGCGTCGGGACGAGCCCTACCTGGCCTATCGCGAACTGCCGTCCGACGTGCTCCGCGTCGTCACGCGGGCTGACGGCGACTGCCTGGCCCGCTTCGAGTGCCTCCTCGATCAGGTCTATGTGTCGCTCGACATCGCCGAGCACTGCCTCGACGTGCTGGAGACGTTGCCGGTCGGGCCGATCAACGTGCGCTTGCCGAAGGTGGTCAAAGCGCCCGAAGGTGCGACGTATGCCTGGACGGAGAACCCGCTCGGCATCAACGGCTACTACCTCGTCAGCCGGGGCGAGAAGACACCGTGGCGGATGAAGCTGCGAACCGCCTCGTTCAACAACGTGCAGGTGCTGGGCCAGCTGCTGCCCGGCTGCCTGGTCGCCGACATGGTGGCGATCCTCGGCTCGATGTTCTTCGTCGTCGGAGACATCGACAAGTAATCGATCTGTCAGTCGGCCTTGCGCAGGTAGTCGATGAAACGGGCGCGGACGAAGGGCTCGTCGTCGCCGAGATGACCGGTCACGATCTCGCGGACTGCCTCGATTGCCTCGGTGATGCCGCCGGTGATGTGCCCGGCCGACCCGTCCTCAGCAGCGACGTCCGCCGTGGGCCGCAGGTGCTTGAGCAGATCCCAGAAGAACCCGATGTCGCGGTGTTGCTCCGCACGCGCGAACGCGCGCTTGCGAAGCTGCTCGGTCGGCAAGGCGTCGAGCTCTTCGACGGACGGCGTCTCGCTCACGGCAGGCGAGCCTAGCGGGACGGGCGGCACCAAGCCGCCTACGCGTGCGTCGGGGGCTGCCGGTCGGCCCATGGAGCCGCTTGCTCCAACTGCGCGGCAACACGCAGCAACACGTCCTCGCGGAAGTGATCGGCGACCAGCTGGAGTCCGATCGGGAGGCCCCCGCTCGACGTCGCCAGTGGCAGCGAGATCGCCGGATGGCCGGTGACGTTGAACGGGATCGTGAAGGTCGCGATCCGGGCATAGCGTCGATCGATCCGCCACGGTTCGTCCGGATCCGGCTCCATCTCCGCGATGGGCGGGGCCGGCTCGCCGGTCGTCGGCGTGAGCAGCAGGTCGTAGTCGGACCACCAGCTCGACACCTCGAGGGCCCACTCCTGCTGGGCCACCGCAGCGGCGAGGTAGTCACGCAGCGAAATGGTCTGCGCCCGTTGCCAGCGCGCCCAGGTGTAAGGCTCGACGTCGTCCGGCTCCGGTTCGCGACCGATCTGCGCGACGAACGCGTTGTAGCTGCTCGCGCCGCCGGCGGCCCAGGTCGCGCCGGTGGCGCGACGCGCTTCGAGATCGAGCAGCTTGGCCGGCCAGGCTTCCTCGACCGTGTGAC
Organism: Mycobacteriales bacterium; assembly: GCA_035695245.1. GTDB lineage: Bacteria > Actinomycetota > Actinomycetes > JAFAQI01 > JAFAQI01 > DASSEQ01. The sequence continues at coordinate 3,675 of DASSEQ010000054.1, forward strand.
CTAAAGAGGTGAGCAGGTCGGCGGTCTTGCGGGTGGCCGCGACGCACTCGGGGTCGAGCGCAGCCGCCCCGGCGAACACGGTCGGGTCGGCGATCACGCCGATGCGCAGCTTGCCGGGCTCGGCCCGCAGCTCTTCGACGTAGGGACGGGTGGGCGATGGTGCGGTGAACATCTCCCCCGGCTCGTTGCCGTGCACGGCGTCGAGAAGAGCGGCGGCGTCGCGCACTGTGCGAGTCAAGGCGAAGTCGACGCCGTAACGGCTCAGCTGGTCCGGGGCAGGCACGCGCCCGCGGCTCGGCTTCAGCCCGACCAGGCCGCAGAAGCTAGCCGGGATGCGGATCGAACCGCCTCCGTCATTGCCGTGCGCAAGCGGCACCAGGCCGGCTGCGACCGCGGCTGCGGTGCCTCCGCTCGATCCGCCCGGGGTGTGGTCGAGGTTCCAGGGGTTGCGCGCCGGACCGAAGGCGGCCGGCTGCGTGGTCGGGTGCGGGCCGAACTCAGGCACATTGGTCTTGCCGAGAGTGATGAACCCGGCTGCGCGGAACTTTGCGCCGAGGGCGTCATCCTGCTGCGCGCGCCGGTCCAGATCGCGCAACACCCGGTTGCCTTGATACTGCGGCAGGCCCTCCTGCTCCGGGCCGAGATCCTTCAGCAGGAAGGGGACCCCGGCAAACGGGCCGCTCGATCCTCGCGCGGCCTGGTCGCGAGCCCGGTCGAAGTCACGGAACACCAGCGCGTTGAGGCTGGGGTCGAGGGCCTCGATGCGGCTGATCGCCGCCTCGACGAGCTCCTTCGGATGCACGTCGCCCCGACGTACGAGTTCGGCCTGGGCAGTCGCGTCGAGATGGGCAAGGTCAGCAGTGGTCACGAACTCGGATCATGCAGCGACATCAGGCGAAGAGCAACTGAGGTGCGTCGAGGTCGAGCGCATGACGGCCGGCTCGCTCGGCCATCGCGACGAACATGTCGTCGCCGCGATCGGTGCGCTTGACCATCATCGACGCGGCGATCGCCATGATCAAACCGCTGATGGTGTAGCGGCGGTACTGCTTCCACAGCTCGTCCCACCCGAGCACGACACCGGCCGACTTCATCCGGTCTGCATAGTCCTGCACGAGGTCGCGTTCGTGCGCGCGGCGATCTGCGGCGGACAGGCTGCCGCCGATGAAATAGGCGAGGTCGGACACGCCGGGTCCGTGCACCGCGGTCTGCCAGTCGACCACCGCGACCCGTTGTCCGCGCTCCGGCGCGAAGAGCAAGTTGTCCAAGCGGAAGTCGCCGTGCGTGACGGTCCACGGTTTTGGCCGGTCGGCGTCGATCGAGTCCAACGACTCGACAACGCGTTCGGAGAAAGCGAGAACGTCCGGCGACAGACGGTCGGCATAGCGCTCGACGAATCCCGGATAGAGCCCGCGCAGCAGCATCCCCAGGAAGCCTGGCCCGTCGTCGCTGCTGCGATGCAGCCAGTCGTAACGCGTGAGCTTGTCGTCACCCCACCTCGGGGCGTGCAACCCGGGGAGCTCCGCAGCGGCAGCCGCCGCTTCGTCCGGCGAACAACCGGTCAGCTGGTCGCCTTGACGAGCGTCGGCGACGTCTTCGAGCAGCAAGGTGAAGTCCGTCGTCTCGACGTCGACGCTCGCGAAGTAGCACCGGGGGGTGCGAATCGCGAGATCCGGCTGCAGCTGCAGATAGAAGTTGACCTCGATCTCGTAGCAACGCACTGCGGCCGCTGCCGCCCGACTGTTGGGATCCTCGGACGGAAGCTTGGCGATCAGCGTGCGCGGCGCGCGGGATTCCTCCCGGTCGTAGCCGAGCGTCAGCCGCAGGCACTCCGCCATCTGCCCGGTGCCGACGACGTCGATGCCGACGTCGATGATTTTCGCTCCGTCGAGGTGGTCGGCGAGCTGGTCGTTCAGCCGGCTCGGCGTGAGGTCCGCCGCCGTCGTTGTCATGACGGCAATATGCCGTCCACGACGGTGTCCGGGAAGAAGTGGTGGTGTCGCGCACCGGTCACCTCGTAGATCGCCGTGCCCTCGCGACCGTCATCGGTGCGGACCCGCATCTGCGAAAGGCCACCGCGGCGAAACGGCTCGTACGGCCGGTCGAACGTGCCTTCCGCCTCCACCACGATCTGGCGGCCGCCACGCAGAACGAAAGTGCAGGTGCCGGACAACCCGGCGACCTTGCTGCCGTCCTCGCCGTACGCCGCCACGTCGCCGGCAGCATCGCGCCACGTCATGTCGTGCCGGAAGTCGATCACAGGAATCGGTTCGGACTGGTCGGTGCCCGCCCAGCATCCGTCGGTGTAAACGCGCGCGCCGTCGGGATACTCCCAGTGCCACACACCGAGGAATCCGTCCTCGAGCTGCACCTGGAACCACAGCCACAGCGGGCACCGGCCATGGTCACGAATGCCCCACGAGTGGTCTCGCTGGCCCACCCAGCCGTCGACGTCGTATGACGTGCCGTCGACGGTGTAGGTGCCCGTGTAGATGCCCGACTGCAAGATGTGACTCTGGTCCCACACGACGTCGCTGCCGGCGCGCATGGTGCCTCGACGAAGGCCGTAGGGCTTGGTGCGCGCGCGAAAGGTCACGTCGAGCCCGAGCGCCGCACCTTCGCCAGGGTCTGCGGTGATGCGCACTTCCTGCCACGGCTTCACGACCTCCACGCGTGCGCCCGGCATCGACGTGGTGTGCGGGTCGTCGCCATACGGCCGGTCGACCCGCCCGATGACCGGCTGGCCGTTGACCTTCCCCATCTGCAGCGAGTCGAGGATCTGCATCGCCGGGAAGCTCGCCATGGTGAAGAAGATGACGTCACCACTCGCGCCTGGTCCGTGCAGGTCGAAAAAGTAGCTCTCCCGCCAATGCGGATGGTGTACGGCGACGCGCGGCAACAGGTCGGCGGTCTGGTGAACGAACATCTCGTCCATGGCAGTGGGTCGCGTCATAGTGCCGCCGATAATTGCACGCCCGCCGGCCGCTTCACTCGTCCCGGTGGTCGTCCTTGATGCGGCACACGTGCTCCATTGCAAGCGCCGCCCCGGTGAGCGCGAGCCCTGCGGCGACTCCGACTGCGGCAGCCCGCACGTCAGACGTCGCCTGGCTCGAGTCGATCCCCGTGACGTGGCCCAGAAACCCTGCATAAGCCCCAGCAGCGAGGGCGCCGATCGGCGATGTGGCCTTGGCGAGTGCGGCGATGCGCGCGACGGTGATCGGGTGGATGGGCTGGGTGCCGGGCTTGCCGGCGCGACGGGCCGAGGTCGTGGCGGCGGTGTAGCCCTCGGCGGCCGCGAGGATGATGAGGAAGACAGGCCCGTAGAGCGGCACCGGTGGCAGGTCGCTGTAATAGCTCGCGGTCAACAAGTAGGCCGCGGCGCCGGCGACGACCGCGACAGCGATCAGCAAGCGGTATCGAGTCGGCCTCATGCGACGACCCGTCGCACGCCGGTTCGGTCGAGTTTGCGCACGAGCCACCAGACCGGTCCGCGACCCGGCAGATAAGCATCCGGGTCCAGATCGAGCCACGGCACGAGAACGAAGGCGCGCTCGTACGCTCGCGGATGCGGCAGGGTGAAGTCGGCGTCCTGCCGCACGACGTTGTCGACGCAGATGACATCGACATCGAGCGTGCGCGGTCCCCAGCGAGTGCTTCGCAGCCGACCTCGCGTCGCCTCCGCCGCGTGCGCTGCCTGAAGTGCGACCATGGCATCGTCGACGTCGGCAAACGCGACGCAGTTGAGGTAAGGCGATTGGCGCGGCCCGCCGACGGGCGCCGTCTCATACACGGGTGACACGGCGCGCACCGGCACGTGCCGGCCGAGGACCGACAGCCCAGCGGCAAGGTGCGCCCGACGATCGCCGAGGTTCGAACCCAGCGACAGCACCGCCCTCACGATCGGCTGCGCCGCAAGTGCACAGCGACATCGTCGAAGGGCACGTCGATCGGTGCCTGCGGTTTGTGCACGGTGACCTCAACGGCACTGGCGGAAGCAAAACGCAGGCATGCATCGGCGATCTCGACCGCCAGCTTCTCGATCAGGTCGAATGGTTCGCCGGAGACCACGGCTGCGACGGCGTGCGCGACAGCGGAGTAGTCGACCGTCGCACCGAGTTCGTCGCTTGCCGCCGCGGCCGAGATCTCGACGTCAAGAGCGACGTCGATGACGAAGTCCTGGCCGTCGCGCCGCTCATGCGCGAGCACGCCGTGATGGCCACGCACACGCAATCCGGTCAGAACGATGCGCGCCGGTTGCGAACCGTCGATCATTCGGCCGCATCCTCGCTGGCCGCAATCACCGGCGATGCGTGATGCATCCACAACCGCCACCGATCGTCGCGCCGCCGGAACACGTTGGTTGTCACCACGGTCTGACCGCCCGCCAAACCCGCATCCGGGTCTTCGATGCCGGTCAGGATGTTCTCTTGGCACGTGACGATCGCGACGTCTCCGTGCACGGAGGCGTTGACGTCGGTGAGAAAGAACTGGATGTACGACGTGTTGGCCATGAGCACCGACCAAGAGCGCATCACCTGAGCCCGACCGGTCAGCAACGGCCAGCCCGGATGCACGCACTGCACGTCATCAGTCGTGTCCCAGACAGCGTCCATGCGGTCGAGGTCGGCAACTTCGAACGACGCGTAGAGCTCCTGATTGACGGCGGTGACGGCGTCGACATCAGTCGTCACGTCGGCTGCCTCCGGGCGGCAAGCACGGCCGCCGCGACCCGCACCGCGTCGGCGTTGGCCCGCGCGTCATGCACCCGCACAGCCCACGCACCCGCGAGAGCCGCGACGGCAGTGATCGCAGCAGTCGCGTCGTCACGGTCGCTGACCGGACGCGGCCGACCATCGTCGAGCAATGCACCGAGGAACGACTTGCGGCTGGCGCCGACCAAGAGCGGCCGGCCGAGCGCATGCAGCTCCGACAGCCGCGCGAGCAACGCCCAGTTGTGTTCGGGCATCTTCGCGAAGCCGAGGCCGGGATCAAGGATGACGTGCTCCGGCGTGACACCCGCCGCGGTCACCGCCTCCAGCCGAGCGGCCAGCTCCGTGCAGACGTCCACCACCACATCGTCGTACGACGCGCGGCCCTGCATCTCGTCACTGTGCCCACGCCAGTGCATGACGACGTAGGGGACCCGAGCCCGAGCCACGAGCGGTGGCAGCTCCGGGTCGGCAAGGCCACCGGACACGTCGTTGACCATGCGAGCACCGGCAGCAAGCGCAGCCTCCGCCGTCTCTGCGCGCATCGTGTCGATGCTCACGACGGCGCCGGCGGCCGCGAGGGCGGCGATCACCGGCAGCACGCGGCGCATCTCTTCGGCGGCGTCGACCCGATGTGCACCGGGGCGGGTCGACTCGCCACCGATGTCGATCAGGTCGGCGCCGGCGGCCAGCAGCTGCCGGCCGTGCTTGATCGCGCTGTCCGCGTCGGCGAAGGCGCCGCCGTCGCTGAACGAGTCCGGGGTCACGTTGATGACACCCATCACCAAACAGCGGCCGGGGCTCGGTAAGCCTTCGACAACAGCAGACATTCAGCGGCCCAGGATCAGGCTCATGGCCTCACTGCGGGTCGAGGCATCGTCACGGAACTGACCGCGCACCGCGGATGTGACCGTGCGCGCTCCCGGCTTCTTCACCCCGCGAATGGTCATGCAGAGGTGTTCCGCCTCGACGACGACGATCACCCCACGCGGCTTGAGGTTGTCCTCGAGCGCGTCCGCTATCTGCGAGGTCAAGCGCTCCTGCACCTGCGGGCGCTTCGCATAGAGATCGACCAACCGGGCGAGCTTGGAAAGCCCGGTGATCTGGCCGCTGTCGTTCGGGATGTAGCCGATGTGAGCCAGCCCGATCCAGGGCACCAGATGGTGCTCGCAAGTGCTGGCCAGATTGATGTCACGGACCACGACCATCTCGTCATGGTCGGCGTCGAACACGGTGGTGAGGGCCGACGCGGGGTGGTCGCCGATGCCGGCGAAGATCTCGTCGTACATCCTCGCGACGCGTGCCGGCGTCTCGCGCAGCCCGTCTCGATCGGGATCCTCGCCGATGGCCAGCAGGATCTCGCGAACGGCGCGCGCGATGCGGTCGGTGTCGACCACGGGCGCTAGCCGCTCGTGCGCTTGGTGGTGCGTCGAGGCGTCGTCTTCTTGGCCGCTGCGCCGTTGGCCGCCCGCGTCGTGCGCGACCGCGTGCTGCCGTTGCTCCCGTTCGCGCTGCCGTTGGAGCGCCCGCGCAGGCCGTTGACATCCTGCGGCCCGAGCAATGCGAGCTCGTTCGGCGTGAGCACCGGTGGGATCTCTTTCTTCGGCCGTCGCCGGGCGCTTTCGAACACTCGTGCCGGTCGCTTCGGCACCGACGCAAAGATCTCGGCCAGCTCTTCCTTGCCGACGGTCTCCTTGTCGAACAGGCGCAGCACCAGATCGTCGAGCACGTCGCGGTGCTCTACGAGGATCTCCCACGCCTCGTCATGCGCTCGCTCGATGAGCGTGCGGATCTCGTCGTCGATCTGGCCGGCGATCTCCTCGGAGTAGTCGCGCTGGTGACCCATGTCGCGACCGAGAAAGACCTCGCCCTCACCCTGGCCGTAACGCACTGCTCCGAGCGAGTTGCTCATGCCGTACTGCATCACCATCGCCCGCGCGATTTGCGACGCCTTCTCGATGTCGTTGGCCGCACCGGTGGTCGGCTCGTGGAAGACCAGCTCTTCGGCGGCGCGGCCGCCGAGTGCGTAGGCGAGCATGTCCATCATCTCGCTGCGGGTCTGGGTGTACTTGTCTTCCTCCGGTAGCACCAGCGTGTGCCCGAGCGAACGACCTCGCGGCAGGATCGTCACCTTGTGCACCGGGTCGGTGTGCGGCAATGCGTAGGCGACGAGAGCATGGCCGCCCTCGTGATAGGCGGTGACCTTCTTTTCCTTGTCGCTCATCGCCCTGGTCTTGCGCATCGGACCGGCGATGACGCGGTCGATGGATTCCTCGAGCATCGTCGTCGTGATCTGCTTCGCGTCGGTGCGCGCGGTCAGCAACGCCGCTTCGTTGATGACGTTGGCCAGGTCGGCGCCGGTGAAGCCGGGAGTGCGCCGGGCGATGACGTCGAGGTCCACGTCGGGGGCAAACGGCTTGCCCTTGGAGTGCACGCGCAGGATCGCCTTGCGGCCCTCGAGATCGGGCCGGTCGACAACGATCTGCCGGTCGAACCGGCCTGGGCGCAGCAGCGCCGGGTCGAGGATGTCCGGACGGTTGGTGGCGGCGATGAGGATCACGCCACGGTTGGTGTCGAATCCGTCCATCTCGACGAGCAGCTGGTTGAGGGTCTGCTCGCGTTCGTCGTGGCCACCGCCCAGACCTGCGCCGCGGTGCCGGCCGACTGCATCGATCTCGTCGACGAAGATGATTGCCGGCGCGTTGGCCTTCGCCTGCTCGAACAGGTCGCGCACCCGCGATGCACCGACACCGACGAACATCTCGACGAAGTCGGAGCCGCTGATCGAGTAGAACGGCACGCCCGCCTCGCCGGCGACCGCGCGAGCGAGCAAGGTCTTACCGGTGCCGGGCGGGCCGTAGAGCAGCACGCCCTTGGGGATCTTCGCGCCGATGGCTTGGAACTTGGCCGGGTTCTCGAGGAACTCCTTGATCTCCTGGAGCTCCTCGATCGCCTCGTCCGCACCGGCAACGTCGGCGAACGTCGTTTTCGGTGTGTCCTTGCTCACCAGTTTGGCGCGTGCCTTGCCGAACTGCATGACCCGGCCGCCGCCGCCTTGCATCTGGTTGAGGATGAAGAACATCACCAACAAGATCAGCGCGAACGGGATCAGGCTGAACAGGAAGCCCACGAAGACGTTCTCGTGGGTCACGCTCACCTTGCGGGTGTCGATCCCGTTGCTCTTCAGCTCGTTGTAAAGGGATACGTCGTAGTTGGTCGTGTACGACGACTCCCACTTCGATCCGTCGTTGGTGGTGATCTGGATCTGCTGCTCTTTGTCCTTCAGCGTCGCCGACTTGACGTCGTGCAACGCGACCGCGTTCTCGATCTTGGACAGCGGCACGCTCTTGTAACCGCCGCTGCCGGACGTGAACGTCAACAGCGCCAGCACGACGACGACCGCGACCACCAGCCAGGTGATCGGGCCTCTGACGGTTCGGCGAAGATTCATCGGCTCGGGCCGCGCAAAGGCCCGTCCCTCCTGCTCGCGGGGAATGTTCGTTCCCTGGAAATGCTACGCCGGGCCGCCGCCGGCCGGGGGCTTGCGCAGTTCCTCATGCGAGCGACCGCACGGCTACTGGGCGTAGACCTCGGGCCGAAGGGTGCCCACGTAGGGCAGTTCCCGGTAGCGCTCCGCGTAGTCCAGCCCGTAGCCGACGACGAACACGCTCGGGATGTCGAACCCCTTGTAGCGGACCGGCACCTGCACCTGCGCCGCCTCCGGCTTGCGCAGCAGCGCCAGCACCTCCACCGAGGCGGGCTGGCGGGACTTCAGGTTGCGCAGCAGCCACGACAGCGTCAGCCCGGAGTCGATGATGTCCTCGACGACGAGCACGTCCCGGCCGGCGATGTCCCGGTCGAGGTCCTTGAGGATGCGGACGACGCCGCTGGTCGACGTGCCCGAGCCGTAGGAGGAGACGGCCATGAACTCCATCGAGACGGGCAGTGTGAGCGCCCGGGCCAGGTCCGCCATGACCATGACAGCGCCCTTGAGAACACCGACGAGCATGATCTCGCGGCCCTCGTAGTCGGTCTCGACCTGCTTGGCGAGCTCGGCGATCTTGTCCGCGATCTGTTGCTCGGAAACCAGCACACCCTCGATGTCCGGATGCAGGTCGGCGGGTTGTTCGGCGTCGGTTGCCATGGGCAACAGTGGCGCTGTCATCTCACCGAGAGCCTGTCACACCGGCGCTCGGCCACCAACCCCCCGGGCAGCGCCACCGGGCCCTGCCCCCGCCAGTCCGTGACGAGACGCTCCATCGCCGTCACCTGCCGGCCGCTGAGCGCCCCTGCGGGCGATCCGGCGAGCACAGCGGCGCGGCGCAGCACCCGCGTTCGGACCGCTGCCGGCAAGGCGGCCAGCGCCGCGACATCGAGGCCGTCGGCAGCACACACATCGGGCCACGCCTTGTCAGCCCACTCGTCCAGTGCATCCGCGTCCTCGCGCAACATCTCGGCGCTGCGGCCGAGCGCTGCAACCGCGCCGGCGCCCAGCACCGCTTCGAGAACGGGCATGAGATCGAGCCGGACCGCGCTGCGCAGGAACCGCCGGTCGCCGTTGTGCGGGTCCACCCACGGTTCGAGGCCCAGCGCGGCGCAGGCCGCGGCCGTGTCGGCGCGACGCAGGCCGAGGAATGGCCGCCGGTAGTGGCCGCTCACCGCCGCCATGCCGGCCAGCGAGCGCGCCCCGGAGCCGCGCGCCAGCCCCAGCAACACCGTCTCGGCCTGGTCGTCGAGCGTGTGCCCGAGCAGCAGGACCTCCGCGTCGAGTCGGTCCAGGGCGCGATAGCGAGCCGAGCGGGCCGCCGCTTCCGGACCGCCGCGGCGACCGACGCGTACCCGCCGTACGACGGGATCCAACCCGAGCTCTCGGCACTGGTCGGCGGCAACGGCCGCCTGCTGGTCGCTCCCGGCCTGCAGACCGTGGTCGATGACCGCGGCACCCGGGCACAACCTCCGCCTCGGCGCGGCATGGGCGAGCGCGGCGGCAAGGGCAAGCGAGTCCGCGCCGCCGGACACGGCCGCGGTGACCCTCGTCCCGGGCGGCAGGTCAGCGAGCGCCGCCCGCATTGCAGCCCGCGTGCGGAGCACCGCGGGATCGTGCCTCACGCCGTGATCGCCGGCGGGGAGCCGGTGCGGGCAAGCCACGCGGCCGGGTCGCGAATCTCCGCCACGTCCGGCAGCAAGTCCGCGCTCTGCCAGATCTTGTTGAGCCCTTCCATGCCCACAGCGGCAACCACGCCGCGGACGAACTCGGCACCCTCCGCGTATTGCCGCATCTTCATGTCGAGTCCGAGCAGGCGGCGCACAGCCCGATCGACCGGGCCGCCGGACCGGCGACGCTGCTCGAAACGGGCGCGGATCGTGGCGACGGAGGGGACGACCTGCGGACCTACACCGTCCATGACGACGTCGGCATGTCCCTCGAGCAGGCTCATCAGCCCGGTCACCTTGTCGAGCACGACTCGCTGCTCCGGGGTTTGCACGAGCTCCAGCAGCGAGAGCTGTGATCGTCCGCGGACGCTGTCGCTGAGCCCCCGCACGGCATGGCGAAACCGCGACACCAAGGCGGCCGGATCGAGATCGGAAGCGCCGAGGTAGTCACGCAGCAGCGTCCGAACGTGCTCGTGCAGCCAAGGAGCGGCCGCAAACTGCGTGCGGTGCGTCACCTCGTGCAAACAGACCCACAGCCGGAAGTCCGGTGCATCGACTCCGAGCGAGCGCTCCGCGGCGACGATGTTGGGCGCGACCAACGTCAGGCGGCCGCCGGGCGCACCCTCGGTGGGCGCCGGGCCGAAGAGCTCGAACTGGCCGAGCACCCGCGAGGACAGGTAAGCGAGCAACGCGCCGACCTCCAGACCCGTCGCGCGCGGCCCCACCGCAGTCATCACCGGACCCAGCGCCTCAGCGCGCTTGGCCAGCACGGTGTCGAGCAACGGGTCGACGAGCTCGGCGAACGACGCGGCGTTGCTGCGGATCCAGCCGGGTCGGTCGACGACCGCGAAGCCGACGCCGTCGGCACAGGCGGGCAACCCGGTGTACGCCGAGACGTGCCCCTCCGCCTCGGCCGCGCGCCGGCGCAGGTCCTCCACCGTGGCCACCGCCTCGGCGAGCTCGAGCCGAGGGCCCGGCGGGACCAGCCGTGTCGCGGTCGCGGTGGCGAGGTCCCAATCGACGAGCTGCATCGACCAACGCTAACGCCGGGAGCGGTCAAACACCGGCGAGTGCGGCAACCAGCCGATCCAGCGCGGGTTCGGCGGTGTCCGGCGACACCGCATGCCCGGTGAGAAAAGCGAAGACGAGCAACCGACCGTCCGTGTCGACGACATACCCGGCGATCGTGTTGACGCCGAGCAACGTGCCGGTCTTGGCCCGCGCAAGCCCGGCCGCGGCAGAAACATCGCGCCGGCGGTAGCGGTCGGCAAGGGTGCCGGTCAGTCCGGCGATCGGGAGACCATCGAGGAGCGGACGAAGTTCCGGGTGCGTCGGCGAGATCGCCAGCCGAAGCACGTCGATGAGAAGCGTCGGCGGCACGCGATCGAGCCGGGACAGCCCGCTGGCGTCGACAAGACGCAGGCTGGTGGTGGGCACCCCCAAGCGGGTGAGCGCGCTGGCGACCGCCGCCGCTTCACCGGAGAAGTCACGGCTGGCGCCCTCGTGTCCCGCGACCGTGCGACCCAGTGCCTCCGCGAGGTCGTTGTCGCTCACGGTCAGCATGCGCTGCACCAGCGCAGCGACGGGCGGTGACGAAACTGACGCGATGACAGTTGCCGTCGCCGGCGCGACCGCCCGGCATCCGCTGGTGCGCAGCCGCACGCCGTCGGCCGCGACATCCTCGGCGAAGGCCGCCGCGGCCGCGCCCGCTGGGTCAGCGACCCTGGCGTTCTGGCCGATGGTCGCAACGCCCTCGTCGACCTCGAGTGCCGACAGCGGTGCGATGTCCCCGTCGTTGAAGTAGGACTGCGACCAGCCGGGAGCCCGCGCCGGCCCGTCCCAGGCGCTCGTGTCGGCACAGAGCCGCAGCGGGCCTGGAGTCGCACCGCTCGGAGTCGCACCAGTCGGGGCCGCGCGCAGCGCCGCGACGGTCCGTGTCGCGAGCGTGGCGATATCGGCAACCGGCGGATACGCCGGGCGGGCTCTGGCGCGCAGCGTGACGTCGCCTCCACCCACGAGGTAGACGGTGTCGCCTGCCCTCACCACCTTTGTGCTCAAGGTGGCGGTGGGTCCCAACGTGGTCAACGCCGCAGCCGCGGTGAGCAGCTTCGCCGTCGACGCCGGCGGCAGCGATGTTGTCGCGTCACGGTCGAAGAGCACATCGCCGGTCGCCGCATCGACCACTTCACCGACGATCGAGCCGCCGAAAGCGGGGCTGCGCAAACCCGATCCGAGCGCTGTCTGCACTGCAGCAGCGCTCGGTGCGGGCGCCGTCGTGGGGAGCGCCTGCAGCAGAGCCGGCCGGGTGGGCGCGGCCGCCGAAGCCGGCGACGCCACGTGTCGATGTTTCGGCCGGATGAGCAGATAGGCGGTGCCCGCGCCCGCGGCGACCGCGATGACGACCGCGACCACAACCCAGCGCGACTTGCCGATCACCGTACGGGACACTAACGACGTGGAGTTCGACGTCACCATCGAGATCCCGAAAGGGCAACGCAACAAGTACGAGATGGATCACGCGACCGGGCGGATCCGCCTCGACCGCACGTTGTTCACGGCGACGCAGTACCCCGCCGACTACGGGTTCATCGACGGCACGCTCGGCGAGGACGGCGACCCGCTCGACGCACTGGTGCTGTTGCAAGAGCCCACGTTTCCCGGCTGCCTGATCCTCTGCCGCGCGATCGGGATGTTCCGGATGCAGGACGAGGCGGGCGGTGACGACAAGGTGCTCTGCGTTCCGTCGCACGACCCGCGGCTCGAGCACCTCCAGGACATCCGGCACCTGCCCGAGTTCGACAAGTTGGAGATCCAGCATTTCTTCGAGGTCTACAAGGACCTCGAGCCCGGCAAGAGCGTGGAAGGTGCGCACTGGGCCGGCCGGCAAGAAGCGGAAGCCGAGATCGAGGCGTCTCGCAAGCGGCTGGAGCAAGCCAACCCCGGCGAGCACTGAGCTCTCCCGGCACATGCGACTGCCCGCCGCAGGGCGGGTCCCCGCGGCGGGCAGCGCGTTGCTAGCTGTGTTACGCCGTCTTGGCGCGGTCACGACCGCCGATGCTGATCGAAACGCCGAGGCTGTTGGCGAGCGCGCGGAGGAACTCACCCGCACCCACGAGGACCACACCGGTGGCGACCGGGTTCATCCAGCTCGCGCGAAGCGGCTGGCCGAAAGCCCGGAACACCGAGTAGTCGATGGCCCAGCTGGCGAGGATCGCGATGCCGACGGTCATGGTCGTCGAAAGCGCGCGCGGCATCTTGACCGGCAGCACCTCGTTGAGGACCTCTCCGACCACCGCGAGCGCGAGCGCCAGGCCCACGAACACGACGAACGCGTACATCTTGTTGCCTCCTCTGCGGCGCACGGCGCGCCGCTCACACCAAGTTCGACTCGGCGTACGACGCTTGGTTACAGCAGTTCAGAAACTTTTTCTGCGCCTTCTTCTGGGGCGTAACGTCCGGGACCGACGGGAGGTCCAACGAGGTGTACGTCGACCCGGCCCTCGTCCGGGCCTGTCAACGCGGCGAGCAGGGGGCGCTCGACGAGTTGATCCGCGCGACGTACACCGACGTCTACGCGCTCTGCCGGCGCATGCTGGCCGATCGGGACGAGGCGGCGGACGCCACGCAGGAGGTGTTCGTGCGGGTCATGCGATCGGTCGTGGGTTTTCGCGGCGAGGCCGCGTTCGGCACGTGGTTGCACAAGGTCAGCGTCAACGTGTGCCTGACGGCGCTCCGCAAACGTTCGAAGGCGCGCGCCGCAGGAATGGTCGCCGGCGGCACCGCGTTCGCCCTTCCGGGCGAGGAGTGGCAGGTGCCGTCTGAGTCGGCGTCGCCGCTGGAAGCCGCGGAGACCGCCGATCTGCTCGCCAGGTCCGAAGTAGCCCTGGCCGCGCTGCCGGAAGACGCCAGGGCGGTCGTGGTGTTGCGAGACATCGAGGGACTGAGCACGAAAGAGGTGGCCGACCTGCTCGGAGTGACGGAGAACGTCGTCAAGGTGCGCCTGCATCGCGCGCACGCACGGCTCCGCGCTGCGCTCGCGGCGCCGCCCTCGGGACAGGTCGCGACATGAGCGACGACCACACCAACGAGGGACCGCGCTTCTGCCGCGAAACCCAGGCCCAGCTCCCCTTCCTCGTCAGCGGAGAGCTGACCGGCTGGGGTGCGCGCGTAGTGCGCGCACACGTCCGACGCTGCGCCGACTGCAGCGCCGAGCTCAGTCGCCAGGAACAGCTCTCGAGCGCGCTCGCTTCAATGCGCGAGTCACGGCTCGAGCCACCGCCGGGCTTGCTCGACGACCTCCTGCATCGCGCCCGCGGCGGAGGTCTGCGCGAACGCGCCGCCGTGCCGGCGCGAGGCGCAGTGAGTGGCGCTCGACCGGCGATGTCGGTCGCCTTCCTCACCGTCGGCGCGGCTGCCTCGACCGGTGTGGGCTACGCCGTCTACCGCGGTGCTCGCTGGGCGCTGTCCCGCCGTCGCTCAAGCTGACTCCGGACGGGTGTCGACGATCGTGCGCCGGTTGTCCGGCGCGACCAGTCGACGCGCGTCCGCATTCTCGTCATCGGTCTGCTCCTGCGAAGCGCGCTCGGCCGCGACGCGCGCGTCGTACGCCGCGATCTCTCGGGTGAGCTGCTCATCGTCCCAGCCGAGCACATCGGCGAGCAATGCGGCGACCGGCTTCATGCTTTCGACGCCGCGATGTGAGGTCTCGATCGAGATTCTTGTGCGGCGGGCAAGCACGTCGTCGAGATGCAGTGCACCTTCGTGCGTTGCGGCGTAACGGATTTCGGCCAGCAAGTACTCACCCGCGCCCGGCACCGGTTCGAGCAGCAGTGGATCGTCGGCGGCGCAGGCCAGCACCTCGTCGAGCAGCGCCCCATAGCGGCCGAGCAGGTGGTCGACCCGCCATCGCGGCAGGCCGAGATCGTCGGCCAGGCGCTCGGCCTGGTTGGCCAGTGCGTGATAGCCGTCGGCACCGAGCAGCGGGATCTGGTCGGTGACGCAGGGCGGGGTGTGCCGGCCGAGGTCGCGTACGGCGGCATCGACGGCGTCCTTGGCCATGACGCGGTAGGTCGTGTACTTGCCGCCGGCGACCGACACCATGCCACGAGGTGCGTGGCTGATCGCGTGCTCGCGGGAGAGCTGCGACGTGTCTTCCTGTTCGCCGGACAGCAACGGCCGGAGGCCGGCGTACACGCCGCTGATGTCCTGTCGAGAGAGCGGCACGGCCAACACCTCGTTGACCCTTTCGAGCACGTAGTCGATGTCAACGCTGCTCGCGGCCGGATGCGCCTTGTCGTAGTGCCAGTCGTTGTCCGTCGTACCGATGATCCAGTGATCGCCCCACGGGATCACGAACAGGACGGACTTCTCCGTACGCAGGATGATGCCGGTCTCGGACGAGATGCGATCACGCGGCACCACGATGTGAATGCCCTTGGAGGCACGCACTTTGAACTCGCCGCGGCTGTCGGCGAGCCGCTGCACATCGTCGGTCCAGACTCCGGTGGCGTTCACCACGACACCGGCGCGGACCTGGATGTGGTCGCCGGTCTCCGTGTCACGGAACTCGGCGCCGACGACACGGCCGCCCTCGCGGGTGAAGGCCACGACTTCCGTCGACGAACGAACGATCGCGCCGTACGCCGCTGCTGTCCGGACCAGTGTCAGCGTGTGCCGAGCGTCGTCGGCCTGTGCGTCGTAATAACGAACGCCGCCGACCAGAGCGCCGCGCTTGAGCGCCGGCGCGATCGCGCGTGCGCCGCGGCGGGACAGATGGCGATGGCGGGGCAGTGCCCTTGCGCCACCGAGGAAGTCGTAGAGCGCGAGCCCGGCGCCGACGTAGGCCCGCTCCCAGCCGTAGTGCGTCAGCGGGTAGAGAAACGAGACCGGGCGCACGAGGTGCGGTGCGAGTCGGGTAAAGCTGAGGTCGCGTTCGCGCAGCGCCTCGCGCACGAGCTGGAAGTCCATCTGCTCGAGATAGCGCAGCCCGCCATGGAACAGTTTGCTCGAGCGGGACGACGTACCGCTGCCGAAGTCGCGCGCCTCGACCAGGGCGGTGGACAACCCGCGCGTCACTGCGTCGAGCGCGACACCGGCGCCGGTGACGCCGCCGCCGACCACGAGGACGTCGACCTGTCCGCCGTCGAGCGCTGACCACGCATCGGCGCGGGCCTGCGGCCCCAGCTGAGATGTCTCGCGCATCACGACCAAGCCTACGAGTCGGAAAGCCGAGGGCCCGGCCGGCTCACGCCGACCGGGCCCTCGTGGGTTCGGACCCTGTTACTTCACGTAGCCGATGGCCGTGTAGTCGACCGTGGCCAGGCCGAACGAACCGAGATTCGCAATGCCGTTCGTCACACCGTTGAGCTGCGGACGCTGGAAGAGCATCAGCGAGTGCACCTCGTTCCAGATGTGGGTGTCCGCGTCCTCCATCTTCTGCACGTAGACGTTGTGGTCCAGCGACGTCAGTGCATCGGTGAAGTCCTGGTCGATCGCGGGGTCACACATCCCGGTGAAGTTGCTCTGACCGGCAGAGCCCTTCTTGCAGATGTAGATGTCGCGGTTACCACCAGCCGGGAACGGCGTCCCGATCCACGAGAAGATCGTGATGTCGAAGTTGCCCGGAATGATGTACTTGTCGAAGAAGTCCTGCGACGGCACGGTGACGATGTTGAGCTTGACACCGATCGCCTGCATCATCGACTGCATCAGCTCGCCGGCCTGCTTGCTGGACGCGACGCCGGCCGGGATGGTGAACCGGACGTCGAGTTCCTTGCCGCCCTTCGAGCGGTAACCGTTGGAGCCCTTCGCCCAGCCGTCGGCGTCGAGCGCCTTGTTCGCGGCTGCGGCGTCATACTTGCCGACCGTCCCCGAGTTGTTCTGGTAGCCGGTCTGACCCTGCACGAAGATGTGGTTGTCGAGCGTTGTCGGGGTGCCGATCGGCAAGCCCGTCAACGCGCTCTTCGCAATCGCGAGGCGGTTGGTGCCCATCGCAATCGCCCGACGGACGTTGACGTCGGCCAGGACGCCGCCGTTGTGGAAGGTGAACTGCCGCTGGTCAGGACCGGTGGCGAGCAGGACCTTGCCGTTGGGGTTGCTGGCCGCGAGCTTGTAGTCCTGGGCGTCCGGCGTGATGCGCGAGTCGTAGTTGATCTCGCCGTTGGCGAAGGCCTGGTTGGCGGCCGTGGACTCGAGCGTCTTGAAGACGATCTTGTCCAGGTGCGGCTTGTTGCTGCCCCACCAGTTCGGGTCGGGAACGACGGTCGCCGTCTGGGCGGACTTGTCGAAGCCGGCGAACTTGAACGGGCCGGCGGTGACCGGGATCTTGCTCAGGTAGTCGTTGTCGAAGTGCTTCGGCGTCGAGTTGGTGCTCGCCGGGTAGAGCGGGTTGAACAGCGGCTGCCACTCGGCGTAGACGCTCTTGAAGGTCACCAGCACGTCGAACTGGTCGGTGCCCTGGTCGACGCTCGCGATCTGGTCGTAGCCGGAGGTGCTGGCCGGGTCGAACTTCGAGTTGGATCCGTTGAGCGCCTTCCACTGCGCTTGGAAGTCCTTGACCGTGATCGGCGTGCCGTTGGACCACTTAGCGCTCGGGTTGAGCTTGTACTCGACCTTTTGCGGGCTCGTGCTGACCACCTTGACCGATGACCAGTAGTTGGGGTCGAAGCTCACGTCGCCCTTGGCGTTGGTGATCGTCGGCTCCGGCATGAGCGAGCCCATCGTGTCCGCCATCGATGTCTCGTTGCCGTTGATCTGGTTGACGTTCCACTGCGGCCCGAACTGGTCCATTGCCCAGATGACGGTGCCGCCCTGCTTCAGGTCGCTGGCCGGATGGGCGTTGATGTTGATCGGCGGAAGCCCCGTGCTGGCTGGCGTTTTCTGGCTGGACGGTTTGTTACCGCCACTCGAGCCGCCGCAAGCGGTGAGCGCGAGCACACCTGCCAACGGCAACGCGAGCAATGCACTTCCTCGATGCATCCTCACTCCTCTTCCTCCTGTCGGATGGATATGCGTGGTGGGTAGTTGCCGCGACTACACGACAGCCAATGGCTCGGCGTAGTGGCACGCGGCTTCATGGTCCGGACCCATCTGGGTCAGGGCGGGGGATTCGTTGATGCAGAGCTGCTGTTGTTCGGCGGTCAGCTCACCGGCGAACTTCTGGCAGCGCGTGCGGAACCGGCAGCCCGAGGGAGGGTTGGCCGGACTGGGGAGGTCGCCTTGCAGGATGATGCGGGTGCGCGAGCGCTCCTTGTCGGGATCCGGGATCGGGATCGCTGACAGCAGTGCTTGGGTATACGGCATCGACGGGCGCTCGTAGACCGAGTGCACCTCACCGATCTCAACGATCCGGCCGAGATACATGACCGCGATGCGATCTGCGATGGCGCGCACGACCGACAGGTCGTGAGCCACGAAGAGATAGGAAAGCGACAGCTCGGCCCGAAGCTCCATCAGCAGGTTGATGACGCCGGCGCGAATCGAGACGTCGAGAGCGGACACAGGCTCGTCGAGCACGATGAGCTTGGGCTCGAGCGCCAGGGCCCGCGCAATTCCGACCCGCTGTCGCTGACCGCCGGACATCTCCTGCGGGTAGCGCGACGCGTAGCCGGTGTCCAAGCCGACGAGCCGCAACAGCTCGCGCACCCGCTTGTCGACCGCGCCCCTCGAGTAGCGATGCGTCCGAAGCGGCTCCGCCAAGATGTCGCCGATCGGCAGCCTCGGATCCAGCGAGGCCTGCGGGTCCTGGAAGACCACCTGAAGGTCTCGGCGGAGCGCCTTGCGGCTGTGCCGCTCCAATTCGCGCGTGTCTTTGCTGGCGATGACGATCCGGCCGTCCTGTGGCTTCACCAGCTCGAGGATCTGCAGGATCGTCGTCGTCTTCCCGCAGCCGGACTCGCCGACCAACCCGAGCGTCTCGCCCTCGCGGATGTCGAAGTCGATGCCGTCGACCGCCTTGACCGTGCCGACCTGACGCTTGAGCACTGCACCTTTGAGCAGCGGGTAGTGCTTCACGAGTCCTTCCAGCCGGATCGCTTCCGGCCGCTCCTCGCGAGGCACGCGCTGCAGCGGCGCCCGCCCGATCTCGGGCACGGGGAACACGTCACCGACCACCCAGCCGTTGTCCTCGATCTCGCCGGCCCGGTGACATGCGGCGACGTGGGAGGACTGCCGCACCGGTTCGAGCGGCGGCTCGGTCTCTCGGCAGACATCGATGGCGAGCGGGCAACGCGGCTCGAACGGGCAGCCGGGCGGCAGGTTGGCAAGCGACGGCGGATTTCCTTCGATCGGCACCAGTGCCGAGCGTCCCGTTGCATCGACTCTCGGGATGGAGCCGAGCAGGCCCATCGTGTAGGGCATTCGCGGCGCGTAGTAGAGCTCGTCGGTCGTGCCGACCTCCACCGGGCGACCGGCGTACATCACGAGCACCCGGTCGGCGATGCCGGCAACCACCCCGAGGTCGTGGGTGATCAGCACGATGGCGGCACCCGTCTCGGCGCGCGCCGTTTGCAGCACGTCGAGGATCTGAGCCTGGATGGTGACGTCCAGAGCGGTCGTCGGTTCGTCGGCGATGATGACGTCGGGATCGTTGGCGATCGCCATAGCGATCATTGCCCGCTGGCGCATCCCTCCGGAGAACTCGTGCGGAAAGCTCCGGGCCCGATCCGAGGGGTTGGGAATGCCGACCAGGTCGAGCAGCTCGACGGCGCGCTTGTGCGCACGGTCCTTGGAGACGTCGTTGTGGATCAGAACCGCTTCGGCGATCTGGTCGCCGATGGTGTAGACCGGCGTCAGTGCCGAGAGCGGCTCCTGGAAGACCATCGCGACCTTCTTGCCGCGCAAGGTCGAGGCTTCACGGTCGGACATGCCGACGAGCTCGCGACCGGACAGCCGAATCGAACCGCGGATTCGGGCGCTGGTTGGCAACAGCCCCATGACCGCGAGGGACGACACCGACTTGCCGGACCCCGACTCGCCGACGATGCCGAGCGCTTCTCCCCGTCGAACTTGGTAGGACAAGCCGCGCACCGCATTGACCGGCGCGCCACCTACGACCGGAAACGTGACATGCAGATCGTCGACGACCAGCACGGCGTCGCCGTCGTCGGGGACGATCGGCTCGACGAGTCCCTCGGTGCTCGCCGTCATCGAGCCTGACCCGACGTGGGGTCGAGTGCGTCGCGGAGTCCGTTGCCCACGAGGTTCACCGACAGCACGAACAGGGTGAGGAAGCCGGCCGGGAAGAGGAACAGCCAGGGGAAGGTCGTGGCCGAGGTCTGCGCATCGGAGATCAACGTGCCCAGCGAGATGTCCGGCGGTTGAACACCGAAACCGAAGAACGACAGACCGGTCTCGGTCAAAACGGCGACGCTGATGTTCACGGTGGCGTCGATGATCAGCAACGACGCCAAGTTGGGCAGGATGTGCCGGGCGATGATGCGCGGCCCGGACAGCCCCATGTACTTGGCCGCGAGGACATACTCCCGCTCACGCAGCGAGAGCGTTTGGCCGCGCACGATGCGCGCGGTGATCTGCCAGATGAACATGCCCAGCAGCACGACGAAGAGCCAGAAGTTGTGGAACTGCGGCGACAAGATCGCGATGATGAGGAACGACGGGACGATCAGCAGCATGTTGACGAGCCACATGAGCACGCGGTCGACCCAACGCCCGAAGTAGCCCGAGAACGAGCCGACGATCGCGGCGATGCCGGTAGCCATCAGCGCGACCAGCAACCCGATGATGATCGACTTCTGCGCACCCCGCATCGTTGCGGCGAACATGTCCTTGCCGGTCAGGTCCGTGCCGAACCAGTGATCGGAGTTCGGTGAGACCTGCAACGCGTTGAAGTCGTGGTCGGTGTACTTCCACTTGGTCAAGTGGATCCCGACGAACGCCATGAGCACGAGGAGCACGACGAAGACGAGACCGACAACAGCGAGCTTGTGATGCAGGAAACGGCGGAAAACGATGCGGGCGCGGGACGGCACCTGCGTGTCGTCGATGGGTGCCGTGCCGGCTATGCCGGACTCGGCGGTGACCGTCCCGAGGAGCTCCTGCGGATCGACCGTCATCAGCCCACCCTCACCCGCGGGTCGAGGATGCCGACGACGATGTCCTGCAGCATCGACGCGAACAGAACCAGGATCGCGACGATCATCGTGATCGCGGCGACGGCGTTGGTGTCGCTCGACTGGATCGACGTCACGAACCACTCGCCCATGCCGTGCCAGCCGTAGATGATCTCGGTGAACGTCGCTCCGACGAAGATCGTCGCGAAGGCGTAGGTGAAGAGGGTGATCGAGGGGATCAGCGCGGTGCGCAGAGCGTGTCGGCGAAGCGCAGTGCCGCGACGCAGGCCTTTCGCCCTCGCCGTACGCACATAGTCGCTGCCGAGCACGTCGAGCATCGCGTTGCGCTGGTAGAGCATGAGGTAGGACGCGCCCGCCAGAAGCAACGTGATGGTCGGCAGCAGCAGGTGGTTGAGCCGGTCGCCGATGTGCGAGAAGAACCCACCCGACAGCGCCGGGTTGTATTGCCCGGAAAACTGGAACACGCGATGCCCGAAGACGTTGTCATTGAGCTTCGACGCGATGACCTGCAACAGGATTGCCAGCACGAACACCGGCATCGCGAGCAGCACGAAGGCGCCCGTGCTGAGCAAATTGTCAGGTATTCGGTATTGCTTCACCGCCGCATACGCGCCGGCCGCGATGCCGACGAGCCCGCCGAGCACCGTGCCGATCAACAACAGCTGGCCGCTCACCCACATCTTCCGGCCCAGGTTGCCGTTGACCGAACCGCCGTCCCAGTCGCGGCCGAAGTCGCCGTGGACGAGACCGTCGAGCCAGTGGCCGTAGCGGGTCAGGATCGGCGTCTCGTCGTTGATGTTGTACGACGACAGCGTGCGGTCGATCGAGGCCTTGGGAATCGGCGGGTTGCGCCCCTCGTAGTTGGCGCGTGGGTTCAGTGACAACGCAGCGAGGAAATAGGCCATCGAAGTCGCGATGAAGACGAGGACGATGTAGTTCAGCAGTCGCCGGGCCAGGAACTTGACCAAGGGTCACCCTCCGCCGGACGGCTGCACGGCACGATGCTGCCACTCACGGAACGCAAAGCCGCGCATTGTGACGGTTTCGTGACCCAAATGTGGCGCCGTTGCGGAGCAAGGCCGCAAGATGTTCACCTGATCGCCACACCGCCGGCCGCCAACCACCAGCAGCATGTTCCGTTTTGCCCCGAAGTTGCCCGACCCTCTGCGGGGCGACCAGTCGCTCCCGGCTTGACGTCCGGCGTTGACATCGACGAAGCGCACCTTTCGGCGGTGCTTCAAACGTGCGGTTTGTCAAGATCAACGAGTCCGCCGACTGGTAGAGCTCCTTCGGGTTACAGCACAGAGCCGCCTGTCGGAATCGAACCGACGACCTATTCATTACGAGTGAATCGCTCTGCCGACTGAGCTAAGGCGGCGCGCCCGCTCGCGCGGGCCGTCGAGGAGTCTACCCGCAACGCGGCGACCCGGTCGGGGCGCGCGCGCTCTCGATGTAGGTGTTGACGTAGGAAACGATGCAGGCGTCGCCGCGCAGGTAGGCGGTGTGACCGTCGCCGTTCAGGGTCAGCAGGCGACCAGCTGGGCCGAGCTGTCGGGCGAGGGCCACGGCATCGACGTACGGCGTGGCCGCGTCGTGGGTCGTGCCGACGACGAGGATGGGCGGAGCCCCCGGTGCGCTGACCGGATGCGCGTTCTCCACTGGAGGGACGTGCCAGAACGCACACGGAAGCGAGCTGTAAAGAATTGCCAGCCCGAAATGGGGCGATGCCTGCTGCGCCTGTTTGGCTGCGGCATCGAACCCGGCGACACTTCGCGGCGAGTCGCGATCGATGCAGTTGATCGCCATGTTCGACTCCATCAAGTTGCTGTAGGAGCCGTTCTGGTTGCGTTCGGTGAGGTCGTCGGCGAAGGCAAGCATGCCGTTGCCGCTGCCGTGCTGCGCGTCGGCGAGCGCAGTCCGGAGGCTCGGCCACTCGCTCGTGCTGTAGAAGCCCGACGCGAGTCCGATGAAGAACTCTCCTGCGTCCATGCTGCGGCTACCGACCGGTTCGGGATGGCTCCGCACCTGGGCCGTGAGCCGGTCGAGTCCGCTCTCGGCCGCGGCGTTCGTGGAGCCCAGCGGGCACGAGCCCTGCTTGACGCACCAGGCGAGGAAGTCGTGCAGGTTGGTCTCGAACCCGCGGGACTGCTCGATGTCTGCGGCCACGGTGTTCTCGGCTGGGTTGACCGCTCCATCGAGCACGAGCGCGCGGATGTGGGTCGGGAACAGCTGGGCATACTTCGCGCCGAGGAAGGTGCCGTAGGACGCCCCGTAGTAGGTGAGCTTGCGGTCCCCTAGCGCCGCCCGCAGGACGTCCATGTCGCGCGCGGCGTCGAGCGTGCCGACATGCGCGAGATAGCTGCCGTTGCGCTTCCAGCAGCCGTCGGCGAACTCCTTGCTCATCGCGATGATGTGCGCCCGAGAGGCAGCCGTCGACGGTGTCGGGTCGGCCTCGAAGAACGCGTCCAGCTGCGCCGAGGTCAGGCACCGGATCGGCCGCGACTGGCCCACTCCGCGCGGGTCGAAGCTGACAAGGTCGAAATGGTCGTTGAGCCCGGCGTAGGCAAACGCGGCCTGGCGTTCGAACTGCACGCCGGATCCACCCGGACCGCCAGGGTTGAGGATCAGCGAGCCGTGATGAGATCCCGTCGACTTCTTGCGGATGACGGCGATGTGCAGGGTGCCGGCCCCGGGGTGGCTGTAGTCGAGTGGCACCAGCAGCGATGTGCACGTGAACGGGCTGCCGCAGTCGTGCCAGGCCAGCTTCTGCCGATAGAACCGGTCGAGCGCCGACGCATTCGCACTGGGCGACGGGGTGCCATCCGGCGACGACGACGCGCCGGAGACCGGCGCCTGGGTCGGCTGCGTCGACGACGTCGGTGTTGCGGACGAGCAACCGGCGAGCGCAACGACCAAGGCGAAGGCAGCTGTCACGCGTCGGATGGCTCGTCCTCCGTTGCTTCCTCGGCGTTGGGTCTCGCGCCGGACGCCACGGCATCGTCGTGTGCCCGCCGCGGTGCGCACACCGACGCCCGAGAGCAGCGGCACGTCTGCCCGCTTGCGGACAGCCGCACGACCACGGAGTCCGAGGGCACGTTGTGCCCGACGACCCGCCCGTCCCCCTCCGGTGTCTCCACCGTCGCGCCTACTCGCGGCGCGCTCGCCTTGAACTCCTGGTAGAGGGGGTGTTCGTATTTCAGGCAGCACAACAATCGGCCGCAGGCGCCGGAGATCTTCAGCGGGTTGACCGGAAGGTCTTGGTCCTTGGCCATCCGAACGCTGACCGGCTCGAAGTCCTTGAGGAAGGTCGCGCAGCAAAGGTCGCGACCGCAAGGCCCGATCCCGCCCTGGACGCGCGCCTCGTCTCGCGCGCCGAGCTGTCGGAGCTCGACCTTCGTGTCGAGCGTCCGCGACATGTCCCGCACAAGGTCTCGGAAGTCGACCCGGTGCGGCGCCGAGAAGTAGACGATGAAGCGCCGCGGATCGGACCGGTCGCGGTAGTCGACACCCACGACCTTCATCGGCAGGTCGTGCTGCTTGATCAGCCGCTTGGCGGCGACCCGGGCTTGCGCACGCCGGCGGCGATTGTCTTCGTCGCGACTCAGGTCGTCCGCCGTCGCTGCTCCGGCCAAGCTGGGCAGACCGCCGATCTCGTCATCGACCCACTGCGGTGCCCAAACGCACTCGGCGACCTCGGTGCCGTCGTCGGTAGGCACCAGCACCTTGTCGCCGACGTGCGCGGTCGCCGAACCTGCGTCCAGGTAGTAGAGCCGGCCGTAACGCTCGAAGCTCACGGCCATGACCATCGGCACGACCGAAGCCTACGTCCCGGTCAGCCCGCGTGCAGGCTCACCGCCATCGCTTCAACCGCGAGCAGCGGAGCGACGTTGGTGTCGATCGCTTCCCGGCAGGCGAGGATCGCGTCGATCCGCCGTAGCGTCGACTCGGCGCTCGTGGCTCCGGCGATCCGCTCGATCGTGCGCGTCAGGTCGACGTTGACGAGGTCGACGTCGGCTTCGAGCTGCACGACGAGGACGTCGCGGTAGAAGGCGGCGAGGTCGATCAGCGCGCGATCGAGGGCGTCGCGTTGAGTCCTTTTCGCTCGCGAGCCCTGTCGTTTCTCCAGCTCTGAGAGCGCCGCGGCCGCGCCGCGAGGACGGGCGGCGCCCCGCGTGCGCACGGTGTCCCCCACTGCTTCACGCATCGCGGCGGTCTCCGCCTCGTCGAGTGCATCGGTGATGGCGCGGGCCTCGTCACGTGCCGCTTCGACGAGATTTGCCGCCGCGGTGAAGCAGCCGCCGACGGTCGAAACATGCGTGGGGAGTTCGAGCACTTCCCGCCGCCGTCGCTTCGCCTCGTCGTTGACGGCGAAGCGGCGCGCCCGTCCGACATGCCCTTGCGCGGCCCGAGCCGCCCAGTTGGCAACCGCGGCGTCGACACCTTCCCTTTCCAGGTGCGCTGCCACAGCCGGGTACGGCGGAATGCGAAGCGTCACCTGCCGGCATCTCGACCGAATCGTGGGCAGCAGGTCCTCGGGAGTCGGCGCGCACAGCAGGAAGACGCCGCGCGGAGGCGGCTCTTCCAAGGCTTTGAGCAGGGTGTTGCTGGTGCGCTCTTCCATGCGGTCCGCGTCTTCGATCAGGGTGATCTGCCAACGGCCTTGCGACGGTGCGCGAAAGCTCGCGGCGACGATTTCGCGGGCATCCGCGATGACCAGGTGCAGACCTTGCGGGACGACCAGGTTGACGTCGGGGTGCGCTCCACTGAGCGCGGTGTGGCACTCGTGACAGGTGCCGCATCCGCCATCAGGACACTGCAACGCCGCCGCGAACGCACGCGCGGCGACGGAACGACCGCTGCCGGGCGGGCCCGTGAAAAGCCACGCGTGTGTCATGCCCTTGCCCGATGCGGCGCCGGCGACGGCGGACTTCAGCAGGTGCACGACCGCGTCCTGGCCGACCAGCGCGTCGAAGACCGTCACTGCGCGTCCATCCGGGCGAGCGGCATCGTCAGCGTCGTGTGGTGGACCGGGAGGTCGAGCAGTCGGGTCGTCACGCGGTCCAGGATGCGCTCGTGCACGTCATCGGCGCCGGCCTCGGTCACGTCGATCACGAGGTAGTGGTCGCGACCGCGACGGGCAAGATCCAGGAACGACTCTCGGACCCGCTCGTGGAATGCCACCGCCTCGGCCTCCAGGCGGTCACCCGGGCCGGTCACGCGCGCCAGCCCGACGCCGGGCGCCACGTCGAGAAGCACCGTGAGATCGGGACTCAGGCCGTCACTCGCCCAGCGGGACAGCCGCCGCACCTCATGCGGGTCGAGGGCACGGCCTGCTCCCTGGTAGGCCAACGACGAGTCGACGTAGCGGTCCGTGACGACGATGGCGCCGCGCTCCAGTGCGGGGCGGATGACCTCGTTGACGTGCTGGGCGCGGTCCGCGGCATACAACATCGCCTCGGTGCGCGCCGACATGTCAGTGTTGGACCGATCGAGCAAAACGGTTCGGATCTGGCGACCTACCGCTGTCGCACCGGGTTCGAAGGTGGCGACGACGTCGTAACCGCGGGATCGCAGCGCCGAGACGAGCCTCGCGGCCTGGGTCGACTTGCCTGCACCCTCACCGCCCTCGAAGGCGATGAATAGCCCGCCTTGGCCGCGCCCCTGCTCGGGCGCACGACGACGCAATGCAGCGACGAGGTCGGCCCGAAGCGTGACGTCACGACGGTCATCCATCATGCGAAGGCAAACGACGCCGACGATGACCGCGATGACACCGGCGCCGAACAGCGTCAGCGTGACGCCATCGAGCCGCACGTGGGCGCGTTGCACGCTGAGGGTGTGCTGGCCGATGACGCCGGCGATGAAAGGCGCCGCCGCCACCATCACCAGCAACACGATGCGCATCAGGTTGTAGATGAACGCGAACGTGCGACCGCGAATCTCGTCGGCCACCTCCGAGCCGACCAGGGTGAGTGCAACCACCCAGACGACGCCGGCGAAGAAACCCAGCATCCCGGTCAGCACGACGGCAAGTGCGAGGTTGGGCACCACCGCGTCGATGGCGAGAGTCACGCCCGAGCCGATGATGGCCAAGCCGACCACGCGGCGCCGGGACAGACCACCGACCGCTTTGGGGCCGAGGAACATGCCGGACGCGAGGCCGACGAAGACGGTGCCGAAGAGCACACCGTAGGCGGCGTTACCACCGTTGAGGTCGTTGGCGAAGACGCGCGACAGACCGATGACGGCCGCACCCGCACCGGTCGCGCCGGAGATGCCGATGACCAGGCCCTTCAGCCAAGGTTCGTGCGCCAGGAAGCGCACACCTTCGGCAATGGAGCGCAGCAGACCGACCTGCTCCACCGGTGCCGTGCTCTGCGAATCACTCGGCCGTGCGCTGCTGATCTGCCGGAGATTGATGATGGTCAGGCCCGACACCAGGAAGGTCAGGGCATCGAGATACAGCGCCAGGTCGACCGGATTCGTTCGGAAGAACGTCACCTCGTGTGCGAGCACCCGGTTGACGAACGACAGCGCCGAGAAGACCGCGGCCGCGATCGCTCCGAACCCGTAGGTCGTCACGAGGTTGAGCTGGTTGGCCGCTTCCAGCTTCGCGCGCGGCACAAGGTTGGGGATCGAGGCTTCCTTTGCCGGGATCCAGAACAAGCTCGCGCACTCGATCAGGAACGACGCGATCAGCAGCCACGGCAACGTGCGAACCAGGGGAATCGAAACGAACAACCCGAACCTGATCCCGTCGGTGACGACCATCGTCGTACGACGGTTGAACCGGTCCGCCCAAGCGCCGGCGAAAGGCCCGATGACCACCGCCGGAAGCAGCCGAACGAACAGCACACCGCCGATGGCGTAGAGCTTCGCCGAGTAGGTGCCGACGAGTTGTTGTGCCAGCGACGTGGTCGCCAGGAAACCCAGCCAGTCGCCGAGGCTGGACAGCGACAGCGAGATCCAAAGCCGCCGGAACGGTGCGATCGCGAGCACGTCGCGGATCTCGTGTTCGCGCGGAGGCGCGGACGCGACATCGCCGAGCTCACGCACATGCGTGCCCGTCGGCCGGCGCAAAGACCTCGGACTCATCCGGCCCTCACTCTAAGATGCGAGCCGCGTCGAAGCCCGCAGTTGCGCACAGGTGGGGAGAAGTCGCGCCGGCTAGGTTCGTTTCTTTGCCGCAGTCTTTTTCGCCGCTGACTTCTTGGCTGCGCTCTTCTTCGCCGCGGTCTTCTTGGCCGTTCGTTTGCGCGGGGTGGCAGGACCCTTCGCTCGACGCTCGGCGAGAAGCTCCGCCGCCCGGTCGATCGTGATCTCTTCGACGCTGTCTCCCTTGCGCAGGCTCGCGTTGGTCTCGCCATCGGTGACGTAGGGGCCGAAGCGACCCTCCTTGACCTGCACGGTCGCACCCGAGGCAGGATCCTTGCCCAGCTCGCGCAGCGGTCCGGCGGCGGCTCGACGGCCGCGTGTCTTCGGCTGTGCCAAGAGCGCAAGCGCGTCCGCCAGGCTGACGGTGAACAGCTGCTCCTCCGACTCGAGCGAGCGCGACTCCGCTCCGCGTTTCACGTATGGCCCGTATCTGCCGTTCTGCGCAGTGACCTCTTCCCCGTTGGCCGGATCGACCCCGAGGGTGCGCGGCAACGACAACAACCGCAACGCGTCGTCGAGGGTGACGGTCTCGATGTCCATCGCCTTGAACAAGGAAGCCGTTCGCGCGTCGCCACCATCAAGTGGCTGCGTGGTGACGTAGGGCCCGTAACGGCCGGCGCGCACGAGCACCGGCTCGCCGCTGCCGGGGTCCTGCCCGAGCAACCGCTCGTCGCTTTGCTTCTCGAGCAGGTTCAAGGCTTTCTCGATGGTGAGCTCGTCCGGCGGAAGGTCCTCGGGCACGCTCGCCCGCGCCGACTCCGAACCGTCCACACCTTTCTGCACGTACGGTCCGTAGCGGCCGACCCTCACGACAATCGGCTCTCCGTCCGGCACCGTGTCAGACGGAGCAATGCCGATCGGTATCGAGTTGACCTCACGCGCATCGATCTCGCCGAGGCGGTGATGGACGAGCTCTTTCAGCCCTTCGGAGACGCCGTCACCGGGTGCGCCGAAGTAGAACCGGGTCAACCACTCGACACCTTCGCGCTCGCCATTGGCGATCTCGTCGAGGTCGTCCTCCATCTCGGCCGTGAACCCGTAGTCGACCAACCTGGAGAAGTGTTGCTCGAGCAGTCCGGTCACGGCGAAGGCGGTGAAGGAAGGAACGAGCGCGGTGCCACGCTTGAACACATAGCCGCGGTCAAGAATGGTCGAGATGATCGACGCGTAGGTCGACGGCCGTCCGATCCCGAGTTCCTCCAACGTCTTCACCAAGCTTGCTTCGGTGAAGCGTGCCGGTGGGTTCGTCGAGTGTGTCTGCGGCTCGATGCCTGCCGCCTGCAGGGCCTGGCCCTGTGACAGCGGTGGCAACCGGCGCTCAGCGTCTTCGCGTTCGGACTCGTCGTCACTTTCTTCAACGTAGGCGCGCAAGAAGCCGGGGAAGGTGATGACCTTTCCGGACGCACCGAATTCGGCTTCCGTCTGCTCAGCGTCGGTCGTTGCCGCCGCTGTGCCGACGACACGCACACTGACGGACTGTCCGGTTGCATCTGCCATCTGCGAGGCAACAGTGCGTTGCCAGATCAGCTCATACAAACGGAACTCGTCTCCGCCTAGCTCGCCTCGCACTTCCCGCGGAGTGCGGAAGCGGTCGCCGGCAGGGCGGATCGCCTCATGCGCTTCCTGCGCATTCTTGACCTTGCGCTCGTAGCGCCGGGGCGCGTTCGGCACGTAGGAATCGCCGTACAGCTCCCGGGCCTGGGCCCGGGCTGCCGTCAGGGCCGTCTCGGACAACGTGGTCGAGTCGGTGCGCATGTATGTGATGTAGCCGTTCTCATACAGCCGCTGCGCCAGCCGCATCGTCACACTCGCCGGGAAGCGGAGCTTTCGGCTGCCTTCTTGCTGCAGCGTGCTCGTCATGAACGGCGGGTACGGCGACCTGCGATAAGGCCGCTCGTCGACGCTGCGGACCGAGAACGAGCTGTCGGTGAGGCGCCTGGCCAATGCGGCGGCAGCCTCGCCGTCCAGCCGGACGACGTCTGAGGAAAGCTCGCCGGACTCGTTGAAGTCACGTCCGGTCGCAACACGCTTGCCGTCGAGTCCGACAAGAGTCGCCTCGAAAGAGTGCGGCGTCTCGTCCCGGCCGGTGTCGAAGGTGGCTTCGAGGTCCCAATAGTCGGCGCTGCGGAAACGCATCCGCGCGCGTTCGCGCTCCACCAGCAGACGGGTGGCGACCGATTGCACCCGTCCCGCGGACAGGCGTGGCATGACCTTCTTCCACAGCACCGGCGAGACTTCGTAGCCGTAGAGCCGATCCAGGATCCGCCGCGTCTCCTGCGCGTCGACGAGTGACCGGTTGATCTCCCGTGGCGTCTCGACCGCATCGCGGATCGCCTGCGGCGTGATCTCGTGGAAGACCATCCGGCGCACCGGCACGCGGGGCTTGAGCACCTCCATGAGGTGCCATGCGATGGCCTCGCCTTCCCGGTCCTCATCGGTGGCGAGCAGTAGTTCGTCGGCGTCTCGGAGTGCGGCCTTCAGCTTCGCGACTTGCTGTTTCTTGTCGGGGTTGACGACATAGAGCGGCTCGAAGCCGTGATCGACGTCGACGCCGAGGCGCGACCAGGCCTCTTTCTTCACCTCGGCCGGGATCTCCGCGCTGCTGCTCGGCAGGTCGCGGATGTGACCGATCGAGGACTCGACGACGTAGTTGGGACCGAGGTAGCCGGCGATGGTCCGGGCCTTCGCCGGCGACTCCACGATGACCAGCCGGCGGCGCTCGGCGCCGTCGGTAGCGGTCGCGCCATCAGATCTGGCGCTCGTGCGTGCCACGTGTCTCCTCGGTCTCGCGGTCAGATCCTGGCGCGGATGTCGGCCGGCCAGCCGTTGTCAGGGACGCCGACCGGTGGCTCACCGACGAGTTCGCGCAGCCGGGTCAGCCGTCGCTGCCCGACGATGCGGTACGCCGGCCCTGCGGCGCGAGGCCCGACGAGCGCACCAGGCACACCCGCGGTCGCCAGCGCGGCGCCCACGGCGGTCCAGGCGGGCTCGTCGCTCGCACCGAGCGCCAGGGTATACATGCCCGGCTCGCCGGTGCCCGCACTGAGGCACCACCAGCGCAGGCGGCCACCGTCGATCGCCCACCCCGGAGGCGGCAGCTTGACCGCCCCGCGGGTCCAGGCGTCAGCCAACTCACGCAACGCCTCGAGCCAGGGCGACCCCACCGTGACACCGCCGGCCGCGACGCGTTCGGCGTCGTCGATCTCCGCGCGGAGACCGAGCACAGCCATCTCGTTGGCCAGGGCCCGAACGCGCCAGTCGTCGCTGACCACGACGCTGACACGCGCCTGCCCACCACGGCGCACGACCTGACCGGGGCCGGCGAGCAGCCCTTCGAGGTCGGCGACGCGGGGGTCCCGCGCGCCGGCGGAGAACAGTGACATCTGGCCCATCGGGGCCGACACTACGCGGGCGGTGGCAACAACAAGCCCCGCTCGACCAGCCCCCGTGCTGTCGCAGCCACCGCCGCTGCCACAGCGGCCGGCGCCTCGCCGAGACTGGCCGCGAGCACGCTCGCGAGCCGGGCCAGTGGGGTCGCGCCATCGCACCCGGCGACCAGTGCGGCGGTCGCGTCGTCGCACGGGAGCCGAAAGCGGAGCCCCCGATCCAGGCGCAGCGCCTGCCCGGCCGGATCCCAACCGTGAGCTGTTCGAACCCGGGCGACGTCGTGCCGCACGTCGGGGGCGACGGACAGCGCCGTTGCCAGCAACTCGTCGTCGTCCCGGGTCCGGAGCCACGCAACCCGGTCGAGCCACTCGGCGAGGTCCGGCCCCAGCGGCTGGTCGACCGGATGCAGCACCTCTTCCGCGGCGAGATGGTGGGGAGCAGTTGATCTGCGCATCAGCACCCAGCCGAATCCGATCGCCTCGACGTCGCGCTCCTGCATCCAACGCAGCCACTCGTCGGCGCGCTCGTCGTCGTAGTCGCCCACATCGGTCGACCACGTGCTGACGTAGTCGACCGGGTCTTGCACGTCCCGCTGCACCAACCACGCGTCGCACTCCAGGTCGACCACCCACGAAGCGAACCGGTCCCGCCAGTCTTCGCCGCGCACCTGCGCGACGTTGACCAGAAGCTGCGCGACACCACCGTCGACGAGGACCGACGCCGCCGACTGCACGACCTCGCGGGAGATGTCATCGAGGTCACGACCGGCGTCTCGGTAGGCGAAGCGCGGTGCCGGCCCTACGACGAACGGCGGGTTGCAGACGACGAGGTCAAAGCTGCGGTCCGGCACCCCGGCGACCAAGTCGCCTTCGACCAGGTCCACCTCGACGCCGGAGAGAGCGAACGTTGTCGCGGCCAACCGCAGCGCACGTGGCATCACGTCCGTCGCCGTCACGTGACTCGAGTGACGCGACAAGTGCAATGCCTGCACGCCACAACCCGTCCCGATGTCGAGCGCGCGCCCCACGAGGCGACGAACGGTGAGTTGGGCAAGAGTCGCCGACGCCCCTCCGACACCGAGCACATGGTCGCTTCGCTTCGGCCGGCCGCGGGCGTCGGTGCGATCCGACACGACCCACCAGTCGCAGTCGTCGTCGGCATGCGGAGCAACTTCGACCGGACAACGCACGCCGCTTCCGGACAGGACCAGCAACTCGTCGCAGTCCGACACGGGCAACGCAGCAGCGACCTGTTCGGTGTCGAGCGTGTCGCCGAGGAGCAACAGTCGGATCAGCAGCGCCTGCTGGTCCCGGGCTGTCCCGAGGGCGACGTGCGCCGGCGCGGTTTCGTGCCGTCCGAGGGCCGTGACGGCGGTCGCGCCGATCCGTTCGACGATGCCGTCGACGGTGTACGACGAACGGCGCAGCGCATCAGATATGCGCCGCGCCCCGTCGTGCGTCAGCAGAGCAGGATGAGCCAGGCCGGTCAGGGTGTTGCGGCCGTCTCCACGGCCGGCTTCTCGCTGCCGAAGCCGACCTGCCGCCGCTTGCTGACCACGACGGCGCCGACGATGAGACCGAGCGCGACAACCCCGACGATGACGCGCACCGCGGTGTTCTGGTGCGAGCCGTGCACGCCGTACTTCACAACGGTCGGTGCGACCAGCAACGCCACCAGGTTCATCACCTTGATGAGCGGGTTGAGAGCCGGGCCGGCGGTGTCCTTGAACGGGTCGCCGACGGTGTCACCGATGACAGTCGCGGCGTGCGCCTCGGAGCCCTTGCCGCCGTAGTTGCCGTCCTCGACGAGCTTCTTCGCGTTGTCCCAGGCGCCACCGGAGTTGGCCAGCAGGATGGCCATGAGCACACCCGCCGCGATCGCACCGGCAAGGTAGGCACCGAGCGGCTCCCAGCCGAGCCAGAACCCGGTGGCGATAGGCGCGAGCACAGCCAGCAGACCCGGCGTAGCGAGCTCGCGCAACGAGTCACGAGTGCAGATGTCGACGACGCGTGCGTAGTCCGGTCGCACGGTGCCGTCCATGATTCCGGGGTTGTCGCGGAACTGGTCGCGCACTTCGAAGACGACCTGGCCGGCCGCGCGCGACACGGCGTTGATGGCAAGGCCGGAGAACAGGAAGACAACGGCAGCACCGATGATCAGACCGAACAAGACATTCGGCTTGTTCACCGCCAGCGCGAAGACGAACGTCGATGTTTGTTTGGACTTCTCCGCACCGACGTCGGTCGCGAACGAACCGAACAATGCCGTTGCTGCGAGCACAGCAGTGGCGATCGCGATGCCCTTGGTGATGGCCTTCGTCGTGTTGCCGACGGCATCGAGCGCCGTCAAGACCTCGGCACCCTTGCCCTCGATCTCGCCCGACATCTCCGCGATGCCTTGGGCGTTGTCCGAGATCGGTCCGAAGGTGTCCATCGCGACGATGACACCGACCGTGGTCAGCAGGCCGGTGCCCGCCATCGCGACCGCGAAGAGCGCCAACACGGTCACGCCGTGCCCGAGCAGGAACGCGACATAGACGGCGCCGCCGATGAGCACTGCGGAGTAGACAGCGGACTCGAGACCGACGGAGAACCCGCCGAGGATCACGGTCGCCGGGCCGGTCAGCGACTGGCGGCCGATGTCCTGCACCGGGCGTCGCTCGGTCTCGGTGAAGTAGCCGGTGAGCACCTGGATCGCGCTGGCGAGGATGAGACCGACGAGCACGGCGAGGAACGCGGTCACCCGGGGGTCGGATCCGGCCACCTTGGCGAGGTCGGCCGGGCTGAGGCCCGTGTGTCCGAGCTTGCTGTACGACGAGGGCAGGTAGACGAAGGCGACAACGAAGACGAGGATCGCGGACACGATCGCAGAGATGAAGAAGCCTCGGTTGATCGCGGTGAGGCCGGTGCGGTCCCCCTCGCGCGGGGCGGTGACGAGCACACCGAGGATGGCTGTGATGACACCGACCGCCGGGATGATGAGCGGGAAGACAAGGCCCTGCGCGCCGAAGGCGACCTGGCCGAGAATCAACGAGGCCACGAGCGTCACGGCGTAGGACTCGAAGAGGTCGGCGGCCATGCCGGCGCAGTCACCGACGTTGTCACCGACGTTGTCCGCGATCGTCGCGGCGTTGCGTGGGTCGTCTTCGGGAATGCCCTGCTCGACCTTGCCGACGAGGTCGGCGCCGACGTCGGCAGCCTTGGTGAAAATGCCGCCACCGACACGCATGAACATCGCGAGCAGTGCGGCGCCGAAGCCGAAGCCCTCGAGCACCTGCGGTGCGTGCTGGTTGAAGATGAGCGTCACGACGCTCGCGCCGGTGAGACCCAGGCCGACCGTGAGCATGCCGACGGTGCCGCCGGACCGGAATGCGACGCGCATCGCCGGACGCGCGCCGTCGCTCTGGGCCGCTGCCGCGGTGCGCACGTTGGCGCGGGTCGCGAGCGTCATGCCGGCGAACCCGACGAAGGCCGAGAAGGTCGCACCGACGAGGAAGAACAAGGACCGCCCGATCCGCGCCCCTGTCGTGTCGGCGGGAAGGATGAACAACAGCGCAAAGATGATGACGGCGAACGGCGCCAGCGTCGTGAACTGCCGGCGGAGGTAGGCCGCTGCACCCTCCTGCACCGCGCGGGAGATCTCGCGCATGCGCGGCGTGCCTTCGCTGAACGCGAGCACCTCGCGAGCGAAGACGCCCGCGACGAGCAGGGCGAAGATCGCCACGACCAGGACGACCACGAGGATTCCGTAGTCGCCGCCGGATACCTTGGCGACGTCGACAGCGCGCGTGAGCGCCGGGTGTTGGGCAAGCGGGGACATCAGCGTCCTCCCGGTCGGGGCAGTGAAAGTAGAGCATCGGGGGGTCTGCGCACGACGGCGCGCCCCGGCCGGGGATGGAGTCTAACCGGAACCGAGGATCAGTCGGCGGTCGGGGCCATCACGTCATGCGAAGGCCAGGTCATGCGCACGTGCGTGCCGTCGACCTCGCTCGTCACGCCCATCTGCTCGACCAGGCCGCTGATGACCGCGAGCCCGAAGCCCGGCGGCAACAGCTCGGGCAGCGGGTCGCTGCCGGCATCACGGGGGGCCGGTGCGGCCAAGGCGTCGGCGTCGAGATCGAGATCGCCGGGCGACACGCTCGCCTCCAGCGGGCCGATATCCACCACCTCGACGGTGAACTGGTCCTGCTCGTCGATCAACCGCATGACGACAGGATCTTCGGGGGCTTTCGACTGGTGGATGCCGACGGCACGCGAACACGCCTCACCGACTGCGAGCCGCACCTCGTCGAGAAGGTCGTCGTCCACACCGGCCCGGCGCGCAACGGCGAGTGCAACCAGGCGAGCCGTGCGCACGTGTGCCGGCAGCGCAGTAAAGCTGACCTCGACGGTCGCCATTACAGCCGGTCAGTCGGTCGCGGAGAGCGCCTCGTCGACCGACGCGTGGATCGGGAAGACCTTGGTGAGCCCGGTGATCCGGAAGATCTTGAGAATCCGCTCCTGCGTGCACACAAGGCGCAAAGAGCCTTCGTGGGCGCGCACCCGCTTCAGTCCGCCGACGAGAACACCGAGCCCGGTCGAGTCGAGAAAGTCAACGTTCTCCATGTCGACGACGAGGTCGTAGTTTCCGCTCGAAACGAGGTCGATGAGCTGCTCGCGCAGTTTGGGTGCTGTATATACGTCGATCTCCCCGCCGACAGTTACGACGGT
Source organism: Mycobacteriales bacterium (assembly GCA_035695245.1). Taxonomy (GTDB): domain Bacteria; phylum Actinomycetota; class Actinomycetes; order JAFAQI01; family JAFAQI01; genus DASSEQ01. Next base: position 39,879 of record DASSEQ010000054.1, read on the forward strand.
GCGGTCGCCTTCTGTCCTCGTCGACAGAGACAGGTCCACGTGTCCTCCAGAAGGCCTATTTCGTCGGTGCTTGGGGGTCCGTCCCCGGGCGGCGCCAGTGTCGCGGTGTTCGCCGAATGGGCGCTACCCGCCAGCCTGGGAATTCAACCACGCCGCGCCGCCCCGGTGGGGAACCGCCCTGACAGACTCAGCGGGCGATGGCTCCCGTCACCACGTTGCTCGACCGGCTGCTCCGCGAGCCGGGCCGGCGGGCGCGGGTCACGCACGTGGAGGTGCTGCCCCCGCGCGCCGGACGCACAGCCGAGTGGCCCGAGTGGGTGCCCGAGGTGGTTCGAAGCCGCCTGGGGGCCGCCGGGATCGAGGCGCCCTGGCTGCACCAGGTGCAGACCGCCGATCTCGCCCACCGCGGCGAGTCGGTTGTCGTAGCCACCGGAACCGCCTCGGGCAAGTCGCTCGCCTACCTGCTCCCGGTGATCTCCGCGGCGGTCGACGCCGACGACACCACCCTGTATCTCTCGCCGACCAAGGCGCTCGCCGCCGACCAGCTGCGGTCGGTGCGAGCGATGACGCTGACGCAGGTGCGCGCAGCGACGTACGACGGCGACACGCCCTCCGCCGAGCGCGACTGGGTGCGCGCCCACGCCAACGTCGTCCTGACCAATCCGGACATGCTCCACCACTCGCTGCTGCCGGGCCATGCCCGTTGGGCTCCGTTCTTCCGCCGCCTGCGCTATGTGGTCGTCGACGAATGCCATGGCTACCGCGGCGTCTTCGGCTCGCACGTCGCGCAGGTGCTGCGCCGCTTGCGCCGGGTGGCGCAGAAGTACGGACAGGCGCCGGTCTTCATCTTCGCCTCGGCAACTGCGAGCGATCCGGGTCTCACCGCGGGCAGGCTCGTCGGCCACGACGTCACGGCAGTGACCGACGACGGCTCGCCCCGAGCCGGGTTGTCGTTCGTTCTCTGGGAGCCGCCGCTGTCGCAGCTGACGGCCGAGCACGGCGCGCCGGTGCGCCGGACGGCTACCGCCGAAACGGCGGAACTGCTCGCCGATCTCGTCGTCGAGGGCGTGCGAACGGTCGCCTTCGTGCGGTCCCGCCGGGCCGCCGAGACGGTGGCGCTTTCCGCCCGTCGCTTGGTTGGTGAAGCGCATGCGTCGCTGACCAAGCGGGTGGCGGCCTACCGCGCCGGCTACCTGGCCGAAGAGCGCCGGGCGCTGGAACGCGCGCTTCAGGACGGGCAGATCCTCGGCCTGGCGAGCACCAACGCCCTCGAGCTCGGCATCGACGTCAGCGGACTAGACGCGGTGCTGATCGCGGGCTGGCCCGGCACGCGCGCGTCGCTCTGGCAGCAGGCCGGCCGGGCCGGCCGGGCGGGACGGGACGCGCTGGCGGTGCTGGTGGCTCGCGACGATCCGCTCGACACCTACGTCGTGCACCATCCCGAGTCCGTCTTCGGCCAGCCGGTGGAAGCTGCGGTCCTCGACCCGGACAACCCCTACGTTCTGGCCCCGCACCTCTGCGCCGCCGCGGCTGAGCTGCCGCTCACCGAGGCCGACCTTGCCCTCTTCGGCGCCGGCGCCCGGGCGGCGGTCGACGACTTGGTTCGCCGCGGTCTCCTGCGGCATCGCCCCGCCGGATGGTTCTGGACCAAGCGCGAGCGCGCCACCGACCTTGCCGACCTGCGCGGCACCGGCGGGCCGCCGGTGCGGATCGTCGAGCAGTCGACCGGGCGATTGCTCGGATCGGTGGATGCTGCATCGGCGCATGCGAGCGTGCACCGCGGTGCGGTCTACCTGCACCAGGGCGAGAGCTACGTCGTACAAACGCTCGACCTCGACGGATCGGCCGCGTTGGTGGAGCCGGACAAGCCGGATTGGACCACCTCGGCGCGTGATTTGACCGACATCGCGATCGTCGAGACCTCCCGGAGCCGCGCCGCCGAGGGAGCGGCGGTGCACTTCGGCACCGTGGACGTGACGAACCAGGTGGTGTCGTTCCAGCGCCGCCGCATCGCCACCGGTGAGGTGCTCGGCGAGGAGCCGTTGGATCTGCCGCCGCGCCAGCTTCGAACCCGCGCGATCTGGTGGACCCTCGACCGGCGGTCGCTTCTCACGACCGAGCTTGCCGCCGCGGACCTGCCGGGTGCCGCTCACGCCGCCGAGCACGCCTCGATCGGGCTGCTGCCCCTGTTCGCGACCTGCGACCGGTGGGACATCGGCGGCGTCTCGACTGCTCTTCATCCGGATACCGGCGAGCTGACGGTGTTCGTCTACGACGGGCATCCGGGTGGCGCCGGCTTCGCCGAGCGAGGCTTCACCCGCGCCGACGACTGGCTGTCGGCGACCCGAGACGCAATCACGGCGTGCGAGTGCGAAGCCGGCTGCCCGTCGTGCGTGCAGTCCCCGAAGTGCGGCAACGGCAACGAACCCCTGGACAAGGCCGGTGCGATCCGGCTGCTCGAGGTGCTCCTGGGACGACTCGGACGGCGAGCCGCGTCGGCGTGAGCGCCTGCTGCGGCGGGTAGGGAGCCGGAAGGACCTAGGAGGCTCCCATGATCGTGCTCGGGTTGTTGCTCATGGCGGGGTGCGCCGCGCTGGCTGTTGATGCGGTCGTCCAAAACGGCCACCTCGCGGCGGCAACGGCGTTCAACCAGCCGATCACGCACCTGTCCCTCGGTGCGATTTTCATCGCCGGCACCGTCTTGGGGCTGCTCTTCGCCCTCGGCCTGGTGATGCTCACCGGAGGCATCGGGCGCGCCGGTCGTCGCCGCCGCCAGCGGCGAGTCGCCGCCAGCGAAGCCCAGGCGGAAGCCACGGCGCTTCGCGAGCACAACGAGCGTTTGGCTGCCGAGCTCGAGGCGCGCAACATCGCCGACGACGACGTCTACCCGGCGGAAGGTCAGACCGTCGAAACGCCGACCTCAGCGAACGGTGGCCGGCACCGGGCGTAGCCGGCTCAGCGGTCCAAGGCTCAGCGGTCCAGGGCGTCGGCTGCGCGCAGCCATGCGCGCAAGTGAGCCGCCACGAGCAGGACGACCGCGGCCGCCGCGAGTGACTTCCAGAGCTCCTGCACGTTGAGCACGTGCACCAGGTCGGTGCCAACCGTCGCGATCGGACCGTTGGCCCGGTGCTGAACCGCCTGGCTCTGGATCTGGTCCGGGTAGGCAAGCGTCGGCTTATAGGTGCCCTCGGGCAACGGCCTGACCTCGGTCACGACGGACGGAAGGTTCGGGGCCGCGCCCGCACTCGAGGCCGGAAGGTACGCGCGCAAAGTGGCACTCGCATGTCCGCTGCTGAACGTGCCCGGAGCCTTGCTCGACCCGGACACGCGACCGCCGCTCGTCGTCGTGCCGGACGTCGTGCCGCCAGTCGTCGAGCCGCTCGACCCGCCGACGGTGCCGCCACCGCTGGTTGTGGTTCCGCCACCCGCGCCACCCGTTGAACCGTCCGGAGTCGGCGTCGAGGCGGCGGGGAAGCTGACCGACGCCGGAGCGTCCGGTGAGGCGATCGTGCTGCTCTGCGACGGGGACGTCCAGCGGAGCGCGTCGATGACGAAGTTGCGGGTGGTGCCGGAAGCGGACGAGCCGAAATCGACGTCGACGGAACAATTGCCCTGCGAGCAGACGCTGTTGTCCACTCCACCGGGCGTCAGGTCGCGGCGGGTGCCGCCGGTGACGTCGACGATGTCGTAGCCGGCGATGTCGGGCTCGGTGTTGGCCGACCAGCTGAAGTGCGCGACGGTGCTCGAGGCGCTCGCCGCGAAGTTCGTCACGGGAGCGGCCGGGATCCGCAGCGTCACCGAGACCGGCGATGCACTGGACGAGCCGATGGCGAAGTTGACGGTGTAGGTGCCGTTGACCGCGGGCTGCGAGCTCCACGGCGCGTTTTGCGTGTCGAAGGACTGTGTCGGTGTGCTGCCGCTGGAAAGAGCCGGGCCCGATCCGGACCACAGCGTGTAGGTGCCCCCGTCAGGGCGATCGATGGTGAGCTTGAGGGCAACGCTGCCCATCGACGTGCGGTTGTCGTAGTGGCCGGAGATCGAGATGTGGCTGGCGCTGGTCACCGTGCCATTGGGGGAGACGCTCAAGCTGCCGGAGGCGGCGTAGGCCGGGGCAGCGGCCATCGCCACCGTCATGCCCACGATGCCGAATCCGACCGCGGTGCGTCCGGCGTTGCGAACGACGCGCTTCATCACTTGCCCCCCTGGCGGTTCTGCTTCGACGTCGTCACCGGCGTGAACTTGGTCATCTTCAGGCGCAGCACGATCCGGTGGCTGTCGCTGCCCTTGGGGTGACAGCTGGTCAACGTGAGCCAATGGCCGGTGCCGAGCGCGCCGTTCTGGCCGACCACTCCGAAGTCACTCGGCAACACGACGAAGGGATTGGCGTGGCCCGCGAAGCCCGGCACGACCTGGTAGGTGCAGGTGCCGATCGGCGTAACCAGCTCGACGGTGTCGCCGGGGCGCATCTCGTCGATCTTGTTGAACGGGCGGCCGTAGGTCGTGCGGTGACCGGCGATGCCGACGTTGCCCTGGTCGCAGGGGAACGGCGTCGTCTCGTAGTGACCGGCGCCGGCCTGCAACGCCGCGAGGGTCGTGCCTTCGACCACCATGACGTTGACGTGTACGCGGTCGTTGTTGATGACAAGGCGGGTCAGACCTTCACCGACCTTGACGCGGTGCTCGATGTAGTCCGTCTTGAACGAAGGATCGGCAAGCTGGTCCTTCACGTGCCGCTGCTGGTAGCTGCCATAGAGATCGGTCACGGCCGGGAACGCGAACATCCCGACACCCGCCACCAGCAGCAACAAGGTGAACAACGAGACCGAGCGACGACCACCGGGACGGCGCAGCGCCAGTCCGAGCAGCGCGCCGACCGACTGCCGCGAATCGCCGGCGAACGCCGGCAGGAACGAGCCCGGGTCGGGCGTCGTCTCGTGCGGGCCGGCCATGGTGTCTTGCTCCTTCAGCGACGTTCTGTCTGTCCCCACAACGACACCCAGCACGCAAGGTTACGACGGATGATCAACGCGCGCGGCTTTATCCCGATTTGCGGCAATGACGTCGTCTGTGTCAGCGGGGCCGGCACGGGCATCGAGGCGGGCCGTCCCCGGGATCGGCAGCCAGCCCGGCGCTGCCTGTTCGACCTGCACATCGGCGACCCCATCGGCGACACGGCAGCTCGCCAGGCGTGCGCCGGCAAGTGCGGCGGCCCGACGCGCGAGCGCACAGGCCGGGGGTTGCCCGGCAACGGCAGCAGTCGCGGCCGCGAGGGCGGCACCGTCGGCAGCGACCGCAGCCCGGTGGCGGACGACGCGGGCGGTTCCGAGCGCGGCGACTCCGGCCGCGGCCAGCAACACCGAGGTGATCACGACTAGTGCGAGCACCGTGCCTGCTCCGGCGTCGCGGCGAGCCCGCTGCCTCACGGTCGGCCCGGCTCGCGGGCGGCGACCGCACGCTCCCGCACGACGAGGGCCGGCAACACGTGACCGAACAACGCGACATGCACGCGACTGGTGACCTCCATGACGACCAGGGGGTCGGAGGTAGGCGCCGGCCGGATCTGCCACTGGGCTCCGGGCGCAACCGTCGCGATCGCGTCGGCGACGACGGTGGGCGGTTCGCCGCGGGCGACCAGCCTGGCCGCTACCGCCGCGGCGTCGAGGGTGCGCATCTGGGTGGACACAACAGAGAGGCAGGTCACTGCCGACAACGCAGTGAGGACAACTGCTGGGAGGGCAACGGCCAGCTCGGCGGTGACCATGCCCGGGTCCGGCAACTGGCCGTTGCCCCGCCGACCACGCCGGACCCGGGACACGATGGTCAGAACCCGAGATGAAGCGCGCGGCTGATGATGTCCGTGACGAGGTGCAGCACTGAGTCGCTTGTCAAGATCTTGTAGAGAAGTGCGGCGAAGCCGCATGCGGCCACGGTGCCGACGGCGTATTCCGCCGTCGACATGCCTTCTTCACCCGCGGCGAGCAACGCCCGGATGCCAGGCAACTGGCGAAAAAGTCGCATGACCTCTCCCTTCCCGGCGGCCGGCCGGCGCGGTGTCGTCGTACGGCGACGAGTCCCAGCGTGGCCGCGGCGACGGCGCGGATTCCGGCACGAACGCGAAGTTGTGGATCCACGGCCGAGACCGGCGCCTGTGCAGGTCAGCGGATCAGCTCGTGCACGGCTCCGATGAGCACCGGCACGACTCCGATCAGCACGAACGCCGGCAAAAAGCAGGCTCCGAGCGGCAGCACGATCCACGTGGAGGCGCGCCCGACAGCTTGGCGCGTCGCAGCCAGACGTCGGGACCGCTCACGAGCCGCGAGCCGCATCAGCTCGCCCGCACTGGCGGCGCCGGTCGCCGACGAGCGACTCAGAGCAGCGGCCACCATGTCGAGCTGCGGGCAGGCGCGTGCGGCCGCGATCCACACCTCCTCTGGTGGCGAACCGCTTCGGAGTGCGACCGCGATCGACCGCATTGTCTGCGCCACCGGCGGCGGCGCTGCAGCGGCGGCAGCGTCGACGGCCGCCGCGGTGGACGCGCCCGCCGCCACACATGCGGCCAGCACCTCGACCGCCACTGACCAGTCGCCCGTCGCGACAACGCGTCGTGGCATTCGCCACCGCCGGACGGAGCTCCGGACCGACCCGCGAAGCCGGTGCATCGGCGCCGGCCGCCGGGCCAGAAGAAGAGCGATGGCAACGGTCAGCGCCGCGACAACGGTCATCCGGGCATCGCCCGCCGCAGGATCGCGCGCACCCACCACCATCCGACGAGGTCGAGCAGTGCGGCGGCGAGGAAGAGCAGCACCCCCGCTCGCTCGTGCAGCAAGACATGCAGCGGCGCGGCACCGATGGCGCTGCCGATGACGAGTCCGAAGACCGGCAAGCCGATGAGCACCGCGACGGTCGACCTCGGGCCCGCGGCAGCGGCGGACAACTCAGCCGTGATCTCGTCGTCGGCATCGAAAGCGCGGCCGATGCGATCCAACAGATCCGCCACGGCGACGCCCGCGCCGGCGGTCGTGCCCAGCGCCGCGGCAAGCGGCTGCAGGCGAGCACATCCCGACGCCGCGACCAGATGGTCCAGCTCGGTGCCGAGATCAGCGCCGCGCGACACCGCGCGACCGGCTGCCGCCACGTCGGCGGCGAGGACACGCAGATGAGGTGCAACAGCGGCGAGCGCGATCCCGGGCGGCCGCCCGGCCCGCAGCTCTGCAGCCAACGCGTAGGCCAACGTCGTCGCGTCGGCGGACCGGGCCCGAGCCAGTGCTGCATCGGTGCGCCGACGGACAAGGTGCCGGCCCGCTGCCGCTCCGATGGTCGCGACCGCGATCCAACGCCAGGAACCGACCGCCATGACCAGCAGCCCCGCGACGCCGAGCGGTCCCACGACGTGCGCAGGTGGGCCGCCGGTGGCGTCGCGGACAAGACGGTGCGCGGCAGGCGGCCGTCGCAGGAGCACCGCGGCGGCAAGGGCCAACGCTGCCAAGGCTGTCATGACTCGGGCAGCAGTAGCCGGTCGAGTGCAGGCGCCGCGGCCAACGGCGTCAACGAACGGTCGTCGAACGCGTACGCCGGTTGCGCACGAACACGACCGGAGGAATCGGTGTCGAGCACCGCAACTCCCGCCACCTGTCGGCGCCCATCGTCGCGCCGGCGCAAGTGGACGGCAGCTTGGACGGCGGCGGCCAGTTGGGAATGTGCGGCATCACGAGTCAAGCCGGCAAGTGCACAAAGAGCTTCGAACCTTGCCGGCAGATGCTCGATGCGGTTGGTGTGGATCGTCACTGCACCACCGTCATGGCCAGTGTTCAACGCGGTGAGCAAGTCGAGGACTTCCGGGCCACGGGCCTCGCCGACGACGATCCGGTCGGGGCGCATGCGCAACGCTTCTCGAACCAACGTCGACATCGCTACTGCGCCCGCACCTTCGGCGTTGTCGTGTCGTGTCTGCAGCCGCACCACATGCGGGTGGTCGGGGCGCAGCTCGGCCGCGTCTTCCACCATGACGATGCGCTCAGCGGGTGGCACCAACGAAAGCAAGGACGACAGCAGCGTGGTCTTTCCGGTGCCGGTCCCTCCGCTGACAACGAAAGACAAACGATGCTCCACGATGCGCCGCAAGAGATCCGCGCCCGCGCTCGGCATGCTGCGACGTTGCACCAACTCGTCGATGTGGAACGTGCGCCGCGGTGGCACGCGCAGCGACAGGGTCGTCCCTTGAGCGGCGATCGGCGGGAGCACCGCGTGCACGCGAGTGCCATCGGAAAGCACGACGTCTGCGCAGGGACACGCGTCGTCGAGTCGACGGCCCACCGATGCAGTGAGACGTTGGGCAAGACGCCGCAGGCTGCTCTCGTCATCGATGTGGACGCCGCTGCGCTCGGCGCCTCGACCGCGGTCGACCCACACCGGCCCCGGGCCGTTGACGAGCACATCGGAGACATCCGGGTCCTCGACTAACTGTTGCAACGGGCCGACGCCGCCGACCTCTGAGCGCAGCAGGTCCCAGATCGCCAACAGCGAGCCAGGTCCGGCGAGCGGGTCGTGTGCCCGGACCGACGCAGCGACCGCCAACCCGTCGGTGAGGTCGGGGAGCTCTCGCCGAAGGTCGGCGACCACACTGCGAGCCGTCGGACTCGGGGTCATCGGTCGGACTCGGCGAGACCGTTGATGACCTTGGCGGCGACAGGAGCCGCTGTTGTGCGGCGCCATCGGCCGACGAATGTGCCGGCGTCGACGATCTGGCCGATCCGGCGGTCCCAACCCCAAGCGGCAACGACGGGCACGCCGACGGCCGCCGTCACATCGCGCAGGCGCAGCTGACTTCGCTCCGGACATCGCACGACTGCCCGGACGTCACGGCACAGGGCACGCGCGGCATCGACCACCCGGGCGCCCGCTGCAACTCCTCGTACGTCGGGGGTCACGACTACCACGGCGAGATCCGCCCCGGGCAGCGCGGCCGCGACGATCTCCCGACGCCGCGGGAGGTCGGCGATGACCCACTCGTGGCGGCCGGCTTCGGCTGTGATGAACGTCCGGACGACCTCCGCGTCGACGTCGACCTGCTGCCTCGCGTCCCCGGTCAGGACCGAAACGCCAGCCACGGCGGGCAAGGCCGCCGTGACGGCAGCGACGTCGACCGGCCCCCGCTCGAGGATGGCGGACCAGCGGCACCCCTCCGAGCGTTCCAGGCCGAGCAGCAGCTCCTGCCCTCCTCCCGAGGGGTCGAGATCGAGCAGCATCGTCCGCCGATCGTCATTCGCGACCGAAAGGGCGAGGGTCGCCGACAAGACCGAGGCGCCGGCACCACCACGACCCGGCAGCACGCACACCACGCGGCCGCGGGCTCGACCCGTGCCGGTGTCGTGCAGACATTCCATGAACGCCCGCTGCTCATCCGGGAGCACCACCAGGCGCTGGGCGCCGACGGCGAGAGCCGCTCGCCAGTCCTCCGGTCGGGGTTCGCCCGCGCTGACCGCGATCAGACGAGCGATCGGCACTGGTCCGGACAGAGCACGGGCGGTCTCGAGGTCGAGCACGACCATGGCATCGCTCGGCGCGACGCCAAGTGCCGCGGCCGGCACCGCTTCGACGGCGAAGCCGGCCATGCTCGCGAGCTGCGAGACGGTCTGCAGCATCGCGCTGTCCGCGATGGCAGCGACCAAGCGCCGGCTCGCACCCGCACCGTCGATCACGTCATCCCACCTCCGCCACCACGGTCGCCCGGACCAGCGCGAAGTCGGGCCGGGGCCGCACGGATGTGGACGGCAGCGCCAACTGAGGGCTTGCGGATATGGGACGGCCCCCGCCGGGGGGGTAGCGGGGGCCGTCGCGAGATCCGACTCCGGGGGGGACGAGCCGGACCCGTTCAGGGACGCGGGCACAGCACCCGCGGGGTAGCCGGAAACTGCCCGGCCAACACCTTTCCAAACCTACAAGGCAGAGAAATTCTGCCCCGTCGTGGTCTGGTCAAGCAGCGGCCGTCGGAGTAGAACAAGGTGCACGGAGACCTTCGGGTGGCGAGTGGCCGAGCTCCCTCCCCTCGAAGCTCCGCGCACGAAGACCGGGCACCCACGCGGGCGTCAGCCGCAGGAGGCAGCCGAGTCCGGGGCTGGTCCCCGGCCGGCGACGAGAGCCGGCGCATGGTCACCCGGTGGACGTGCCAGTGAACGGCGTCCCGCAGCGGACGCCGTTCGCATGTGCGACCGTGTTCGCCGTACGAGGACCGGGTAGCGACCGGACATGGCGGAGAGCATTGGGGGCCTGGTGACCGAGAAAAAAATGTCCTCTGGCGAGGAGCCGTCGCTCGGCGAACTCGTGTCCACGGCGACGCGTGATCTGTCGCTGCTGATCCACAAGGAAGTCGAGCTCGCCAAGACCGAGATAACCGAAGAGGTCAAACGGGTCGGCATCGGTGCCGGCTTCCTCGGCGGGGCCGGATTCGTCGGTCTGTTCGCCTTCGTCTTCCTGTCCGTGGCGGCAGCACTCGGCATCTCCGAGGGCGCAGATCTCCCGTTGTGGGCGGGCTTCGTATGTATCGGCGGCGGATTCGGCGGTCTCGCCGGGCTGCTGGGGCTCGCCGGGCTCGGTAAGGTCGTCAAAGTTCAGGGACCGCAGCGGACCATCCGCACGGTGAGGGACGACATCGAGTGGGCTCGCCACCCCACCGTGGCGCCGGACCCCGAGCTCGAGGATCTGCGGGCGCGTCATCGCTGAGTCGTGATGGCGCTGAGTCCCTGATGGCCCGGGCACGGCCGTTGGTCGAAGAGTCTGCCGTTCTCCTCGACGGACCCTGGGCTCATCGCGACGTGAGCGCAAACGGCATCCGTCTTCACGTCGCTGAAGCAGGTGCCGGCCCGCTGGTGGTCTTGTTGCACGGCTTTCCGGAGTTCTGGTGGTCGTGGCGCCACCAGCTGGTCGCGTTGGCCGATGCCGGTTTTCGTGCCGTTGCCCCGGACCTGCGTGGCTACGGCGCCAGCGACAAGCCGCCACGGGGCTACGACGCGATGACGCTCGCGGCTGACATCGCGGGACTGATTCGCGCGCTGGGCGAGCGTGAAGCAGTCGTCGTCGGGCACGACTGGGGCGGCCAGGTTGCCTGGACCATGGCCGCGCTGCACGGCGCCGTCGTTCGCCGTATCGCGGTCCTGTCGGTGCCGCATCCGCTTCGATGGCCCGCGGCGCTCGTTCGCGATGGACAGCAACGACAAGCAAGCCGTTACATCGCAAGGTTCCAGTTGCCCTGGCACCCGGAGCGATGGATCGTCGCTGACGACGCGACGAACATCGCGGGACTCCTCGGTGAGTGGGGTGGCCCGCACTTCCCGGATCCGGACACGGAGCGGCGATGCCGCGACGCGATGCAGATCCTGCATGCGCCGCACTGCGCGCTGGAGTACTACCGCTGGGCGGTGCGCTCGGTGCCGCGCAGTGACGGACGCCGATTCCGGCGAGCCTTGCAAACGCCCATCCGGGTGCCGACATTGCAGTTGCACGGCGCCCTCGATCGATGCGTTCTCCCGACGACCGCTCAGGGTTCCGGCCGCTACGTCAGCGCGGCGTACGAGTGGCGGTTGTACGACGACTGCGGGCACTTTCCCCATCAGGAACGGCCGGACGTCGTCAGCGGTGACTTGGTCCGTTGGTGCAAGGAGGCGTGACGAGAAGCCCACGGCCGAGAGACCGGTTCGGACGCCCGCTGGCGCGCGACAGCGGCGTCCCGGTCGAGCCCGATCCGGAGCCACTGCCGCCCGATCAAAGTCTGGATCTCGCCCAGTCATTGCTCGAAGACGGTCGCGCTTTCCGAGCCCACGAGGTGCTCGAAGCAATCTGGAAGCACGACGACACCGAGACCAAGGACATGTGGCGCGGCCTGGCCCAACTTGCGGTCGGCGTCACCCACGCGCAGCGCGGCAACGCCGCCGGCGCTGTTGCGTTGCTTCGCCGATCGGCGGACACCTTGAGCCCCTGGGCCGGCCAGACACCGCACTCGGTCGAGGTCGACGCGGTTCGGCTATGGGCGCTTCGGTCGGCGCAGGCGATCGAAGCAAGCGGTGGGTTGGAGCCGACTGCGGCAGTCTCCGATCTTCCGCGGTTGTCAGGCGGCGGATGACCGCTCGAGGCTGACGCGGACGAGGTTGTCCAAGTAGCGCTCGACGTCGCGGCGCAACTCGCGGTCACGGTCACCGGCCGTTGTCAGCACGAGCGCCACTTCGCAGCCCCCGTCGCTCGCCGGGCGGATGGACATGCGGCCGGCGGCCACCGTCGGTGCGCCCGCTCGCACCAATATCCGCGCAACGAATCCGACGCCGGTCCGCCGCGGCGGATCGACGGTGACGGCAGTCGCCGGCGCAGCGTCCACGAGAGCGATCGGGCGACCGGGGACCGGCTGGTCCTCGGACCGCGGCCACAGCTCCCGCGCGGCGGGGCCGGCGAGAACGAGCGCGACGCTGGAGGGGTCGGCGAGCACGGATCGAGTCACCTCGATGCTGGTCACGGTGCTCTCCTAGGGTCGGTTGGGCCTGCGCCCTAGTGCTTGCTGGGCGCTAACTACAGTAAGCACTGTAGCCTCTTCGGGGTCCAGCAAACGCTCATGTGACACCTGTCACCGGGTGAATTTTTTGAATGACACCAACGGTTTCGGGTGTCGTGCGCCAGGCGGCCTAGTCGCAGCCCTGGGTCGAAACCTGTTGCGTGGCTGCTTGCCCCGCTGCGGCGTCGCCCGCCACCTCGTGCGCTGTGAGCGCGTAGCCGGTGTGCGGGTCGTCGACGGAGGCCGCGAAGACCACGCCGTAGACGGCCCCGTCTGGCGAGAGCAGCGGACCACCGGAGTTGCCCGGCCGCACGGTTGCGTAGACCGCATAGATCTCGCGGGTGACCTGCCGGTCCTGGTAGATGTCAGGACCCTGGGCCGGTTGGCGGGTGCGGATGCGCGCGGCAACCGCTTGAAACGGGCCGTTCTCGGGATATCCGGCGACGACCGCGCTCTGCCCTGCTGACGCAACGCCGGCAAACGAAAGCGGTCGCGTGTCGAGGCCCGGCACGAACAACACAGCCACGTCCCGCCGAGGGTCATACAGAACGACTCGCGCGTCGTAGGTGCGACCCGCCACCGTGAGCACGCTGGGCGAGCGCACGCCGGCGACGACGTGCGCGTTGGTGATCACATGCTGCGGAGCAAAGAGGAACCCACTGCCTTCGAGCTGGCGGCGGCAGGACGGCGCGACGCCGGTGACTTTCACGATGTCCGGCTCGGCGACCTGCACGGCCCGGCTACCGGCGACGCGCGGGTCGGGTGGTGCCACCGGCACGATCCGCTCCGCGCCGATGGCGCCGAAGACCTGCGGGAACCCGTTCTGTTGCACGAGACGGCGGAACGCCGCGTCCCACGTCTTTGCGCTGTCCGGCATCATGCCGTCGATGGTGGTGAGGATCCGCGAGTGCTGGATCTGCCGCGCGACACCGGTGAGGGCGCTGTGCGCCAGCGCCGTACCGAGGAACCACCCCACCAGCAACACCGAGAGAACGCTGACCCCGGCGCCTGCCATCGCGTCGACTTGGCGAGCCGGCTGCCAGGTGAGACGGCGGCGCAGCAGGTCGCCGACGATCGTCGCGAGCACTTGACCGACCGCGGCAGCAACGAACACGACCACCAAGCCGAAGACAGCGGACCGGCCATGGCCGCCGAACCACCGATGAAGCGTTGCGGCATACCTTGCGCCGAGCACGCCGCCGCCGAAGAACCCCACGAACGACAGCACCCCGATGATGAAACCTTGCCGGTAGCCGGAGAGCGCGAATCCGGCGCACGCGAGCAAGAGGAGCAGGTCGAGCAGATCCATCAGCTGTTCCCGGCCGACCGGCGCCGTTGACGCATCGCGAGCTCTACAGCGCGCGGCGGGAGATCCTGCACCCGGTCCAGGTCCCACGGTTGGGCCCACCCGCCGAGGTCGAGCAAGCGGTCCAGCACGCCGGCGGTGAAGCCCCAGACCAGCATGCCGGCCACCTCGAAGGCCGGACCGAGGTAGCCGCTCGGTGCTCGCACCCGCAACCGGTTCGCCGGGTTGGCAAGGTCACCGAGGGGTACGCGGGCAACCGCGGCGACCTCGCCGGGTTGCGGCCGCACTTCAGACGGTGTGTGCCACCAACCCACGACGGGAGTCACCACGTTGCCCGAGGGCGGGACCCACAGCTCCGGCAGCACCTGAAGGACCGTGACGCCGGACGGATCCAGTCCGGTCTCCTCCTGCGCCTCGCGCAAGGCCGCGCCGACGGGCCCGTCATCGGTGTCGTCGATGCCGCCACCGGGGAACGCCGGTTGCCCGGCGTGACTGCGCAAGTGGGCGCTTCGCTCGATGAGCAGCACGTCCGGACCGGCGCGCCCATCGCCGAACAGCACGAGCACAGCGGATCGACGTGCGTCGTCCGGTGCGCTTCCCACCCGAGGAAGCAGGTCCGGGGCGTCCGCACCACCGATCCGGTCCAGCAACGGCCGCAACCACCCGGGAAGGTCGCCGGCCGTCACGCCGCGACCCCGAGGTAGCGCTTGATGTCGGCGCGAAGGGCCGCTGCCGACCGATATGGCCCCGGCGAGACCTTCACGATCCGGCCCGCGCCGTCCACGAAGATCGTGGTTGGCACCGCGCTCGGCAGGTTCAGCGCGATGAGCAGCTTCTTCGACTCGTCCTCTACTTGCGGATAACGCATCGGCGGCGTGACATGGGGCGCGAAGTCGAGCGCGCTCTTCGGGTCGTCCTCGGTGTCCACGCCGATGAAGCGCACGGACCCCTTCATCTCGTCATAGACCTGGGACAGGTAGCGGGTCTCGGTCTGACAAGGGCCGCACCACGAGCCCCAGATGTTGAGGACGGTGGGCTTTCCGCGCAACCCGTCGAGATGCACTGCCGGTCCGTTCGCGAGACACGGCAGGGTGAGATCGGGCAGCGACTTGGCCGCTCTGGGCTGCTGCTCCGTGACGGGACACGGGTCGAGATCAGCCTTGCCGATCAGCTCGGAGAGTCCCGGGCCTGGTGGAAGCGGGACCGGGGTGCCAGCGGACTTCGACGTGCAGGCGGTGCAGATCGCGGCCACGACCGCGAGCAGCAGGACCGCGCGTCTCACGAGGCCGCAACCGCTTCCGGGGACTTCACCAGCTTGGCCGCCTGCTTGGCGTCGGTGGGACCGATCCCGTACGACGGGCACCAACGCGCCACCGGGCAAGCGCCGCAGGCGGGTTTGCGCGAGTGACACACCCGTCGCCCGTGCCAGATCAGCCGGTGCGAGAGCACGGTCCACTCTTTCTTCGGGAACAGCCTCCCCACCTGGTGCTCGACCTTGACGGGGTCTTCCTCGGTGGTCCATCCGAAGCGGCGCGACAAGCGCCCGAAGTGGGTGTCGACGGTGATGCCCGGAACCCCGAAGGCGTTTCCCAGCACGACGTTCGCGGTCTTGCGACCGACCCCTGGCAAGGTCACGAGATCGTCCAGACGCGCCGGCACCTCGCCGTCGTACCGCTCCACCAGTGCCTGCCCCAGCTTGATGAGACTGTCGGTCTTGGCACGGAAGAAACCGGTCGGCCGGATCATGTCCTCCATCGCGGCTCGGTCAGCCCCGGCCAGATCGGCCGCGCTGCGGTAGCGCGCGAAGACCTTCGGCGTGACTTCGTTGACGCGCTTGTCCGTGCACTGGGCCGAGAGGATCGTGGCGACCAGGAGCTGCAGCGGCGACGAGAAGTCGAGCTCGCAGTGCGCGTCCGGGTAGGCCGCCGCCAGACCCCGCCCGATGGCCCGGGCCCGCCGCACGAGCGAGGTGTCCGGCTTGTCCGCCCCTGCAGTCGGGGCGGACGGACGCGGCACGCTGACGAGGGTACGGCGCCCGATCCGGTACGCCGAGCGGGTGATGGGCGTCGCGACCGTCTCAAGCATTTCCGGAACTCGGCCGATGGGCTCGTGACGGTTACGGAGAGTGATCATGGGCAACCGACCCACGAGCGACGCCGGACGGTTCCGCACCGTTCCGGAGCGGAGCCCGGAGTTCGCGCACCTGTCGTTGGACGGGCTGCGCGCCTACCGGCGCGCGCTTTCGGCGGAAGAGGGCCGCGTGTCCTACTGGCGCCGCATCGTTCAGGCGCGTCTCGACCTGGTGCGCACGGCCGAAAGCGGTGTCGTCAATCCGGTGGAGAACCTGAGGGAAGTGCTCGCCGACGCCCGAGTGGACGGTGGGCGACGCGCACTGCTGACAGTCCTTCCGGACGACGACATGCCTCCGTTGCCGGATCTCGCCGAGGTCTACGGCCGCGAACTCGTCCCGGGTGACGACGAGGCCAACCATCGGCTGGCGCACGACCTCAGCCGAGCCGAGGCGCAGCTGTCCAGCTACCGGACCGCGCTGCACAAGCGCCTGTCCGCAGCGACGGGTGAGCTCATCGCCCGTTACCGCGAGCAGCCTGCGCTTTGCCTGACCGCCCTGCCGATCATGCGTACGTCGTCGGAGAACGCCATCACGGCCTGACCGAGGAACGAAAGTCGCGCCCAGTGCGGCCGGTGGGAGAGACTGCATCCGTGGACGGCGCACTCGCGACCTTGCCGCTCTTCGCCGCGCTTGACGAGGAAGCGGCAGAGGTCCTCGGCAACGCGATGACCTCGCGTGCCCTTGTGCGCGGGCACGTCGTGTTCCGCGAAGGCGACACGGGCGATCGTCTGTTCGTCGTGCTCGACGGCAAGGTGAAGATCTCGCGTGCCTCGTCGGACGGCAGGGAGAACCTGCTCGCCGTTCTCGGACCGGGCGAGATGTTCGGTGAGCTGTCGTTGTTCGACCCGGGGCCGCGTACGGCGACAGCGACCGCTATCACCGACTGCACGCTGGCGTCGCTGGATCATGACGATATGCGACCGGTGCTCTTCGAGCGGCCGGGTGTTGCCGTCAACTTGTTACGTGCGCTGGCCGAACGCCTACGTCGTACCAACGAAGCGATGGCCGACCTCGTGTTCAGCGACGTGCCGGGCCGCGTCGCAAAGGCCTTGCTCGACCTGGCGGACAAGTTCGGTGAGGACGAAGACGACGGCACGCGGGTGCGGCACGACCTGACGCAGGAAGAGCTCGCGCAGTTCGTCGGTGCCAGCCGCGAAACGGTCAACAAGGCGCTCTCGGAGTTTGCCAACCGCGGGTGGCTTCGCATCGAAGGGCGCACCGTCGTGCTGATTGCGCGAGATCGCCTCGCCCGCCGCGCCCGCTGATAGTTGTCAGGACTTTCGCACAGCGACCTTGTCGGCCGACCCTGACAGCTCGTTGAGCAGGCGATGTGACGCGTCTCGTTCCGCGCGCATCTCCGTGGCCTCGGCCAACGCAACGGCCTGCCGCGCCGCCATCACACCTGCCGGCGCATCACCTGCCCGGGTGAGGCATTGCGCGAGCACGCGGAGAGCAACTACCCGCGAACGCACGTCTTCTGCCGCCACCGACAACGCTTGCTGTGACGTGCGCACGGCAGCGGAGACGTCACCGCTCGCGAGCAGCGCCCCGGCTAGATGGGCCAGCGCCTGCCGGCGGGGGAACACCAGCGTGCCCTCGTCCTCGACCGCAGCCGCCTGCTCGAGCAACGGCAACGCTTCGTCCAGCCGGCCTCGCGCGCGAAAGACTTGGGCCAGGAGCACATGCGGACCGATGAACGCCGGCGCGCGCAGCTCCAGCCCGGTGACGACTGCGATCGCTTCCCGGGCCGTGCGCTCCGCACCCTCGAGATCGCCGACGTCGAGCCAGCAGTAACCAAGGGCGGCGAGCGCGAGCGCGCCGCTCGCCGGCTGTGCGGACTCGACGGATATCCGCACCGCCTCTTGGAGTGAAGCGATTGCTTCCTCGTATCGCATGTCCGCGCGCAGAGCCGCGCCGCGGGCGACGAGGGCAAGGCTCTGGCCCCACGTGTCGCCCACAGCACGGAAGATCTCCTCGGCGTCTGAGATCTCGGCGAGTGCCGTGCTCACCCAGCCGAGCTCCGCCGCGGCGTATGCGTCGATGGTGAGACACGCGGCAGTGCCCCACTCGTCGCCCATGGCCTGTCCGATCGTGAGCAGCCCACGGGCCAGGTCGCGTGCAGCGTTCAGCCGGCCTTGCAGCAACCGGACGAACGCTTCGGTGCCGGCACACCATGAAAGCCCGCCTTCGTCATCGAGGCTCGCGAACACTTCAGCGGCTTCGGCCAGCATCAACTCGGCGAGTGCATAGTCGCCGCGCGTGGTCGCGCTCCAGGCAAGGTGCTGCAGCGCCCAGCCGGCGCCGCGGCGGTCACCCACCCGCTGGGCGAGCGCCAACGCTTCCCGGAAGCGTCCTTCGGCTGCGGTCAACTTGCCGCTGCGGTAGTCGATCATTCCGAGCTGCCGCAGTGCCTCCGAGGTGACGCGGTCGACGCCGGCCTCGCTCGCGGCAGCGAGAGCCGACACAAGCGCTTGGGTTGCACCGTTGAGGTCGCCGCGACGACGACGGATGTCGCCGAGCACGACCAACGCCGATGCGCGGCGGCGCTGGTCGTTGGACTGTTGCGGGACCTCGAGGTCTGCTTCGGCGTCGTCCAGCCGGTGCAGCGCCACCCGGGCCGCAGCTCGACCAACTCTGGCGTCGAGCACCGGCGGACCGGTGACAGCGTCGTCGGCAAGCTGCACTGCGCGGGTGAAGACCGACTCCGCGCGCCGGTTGTCGTCACGCGCCAAGGCGGCTTGACCGAGCCGCACCAGCGCACCGACACCCGCTTCCCGTGCCGCCCATGCCGGATCATCGTCCGGCAGGCGCATCTCCGTTGCCAGCCGCACCGCCTGCTCGACCTGCGTCGCCACCACGGCATCCACATCGGCGGTGCTGAGCCGGAGGTGTTCGACCGCCCAGCGGGCCAGCTGGGCGTGCCGTCTTGCCCGCTCCGCCTTCGCAATGCCGGCGTAGGTCACGTCCTGGGCCAAGGTGTGCGCGAACGTGTACCAACAGGTGGCATCGCCGTCGCCACCGGCCGGCCGCACGATGCCGCGGGCGATGAGCTGGTCCACCGCGGATTGGACTGCCGTCTCGTCGAGCGACGTCGCGAGTGCGGCCACCATCTCGGTCGTGAAACGCGTGCCGACGATCGCCGCATCGCGGAGGACCGTCTTCGCCGCCGCGTCCAACGTGTCGAACCGCGCGGCGAGCACGGCTTGCACACCGGCGGGCAGGATGTCGCGCGGTAGCTCCCCCGACAACCGCCAGTCCTCGCCGACCCGGCGAAGCAAACCGCGGTCCACCAACAGATGCAACAGCTCGGCAAGAAAGAACGGATTGCCCTGCGCACGGGCCAGCAGCACATCGCGAGTCGGAGCGTCGAGTTCCGCGCCACCGAGGTAAGCCCGGAGCAGTCGCTCCGCAGCGCTCTCGTCGAGCGGCGCGAGTGGCAGCACTTCAAGCGACGGAAGTCGCTCCCACCAGTCCTGTCCCAGCACCTCGGAACGGCCCGCTGCCACCAGCAGCACCGGCCCGGGCAATGTCAAGGCGAGGTCGGCCATCGTGCGCAGGACATCGGGCGCTGCCCACTGCGCATCGTCGACGACGAGGACCAGTGGGCCATCGGCGACGACTGCCGCAAGCACTGACGTCACGGCTTCGACGAACGGGTCGCGCGACGAGCCGCTGCCACCCGGAGTCGCGTTGTCGCGAGGACCGAGCGGCGCCCACTCGACCAAGCCGAGAAGTGTGAGGAGCCGGTCAACGGTCGCCGCGGAGATGGCGCGCTCCGGCTGCGAGCGGGAGAGTCTGGCAATGGTTCGACGTGCCTTCGACTCCGCAGTCGGCACGTCATCGGCATCGGTGATGCCGAACACCGTGCGGACCCACTCGGCCAACGGGGCCAGCTCACGCCCCTCGCCGAACGGTGTGCACCGGCCCCACAGCAGACGCACCACGGGAAGCTCGGTCGAGAAACGGTCGAGCTCCACGAGCAACCGCGTCTTGCCGACGCCGGCTTCACCAGTGACGACGATCGATTCGGGACGACCGCTTTCGACGACGTCGAGCAACTTGCCGACGAGCCGACCGAACTCTGCGTCGCGACCGATGAACGGCGCCTCGTCGCCGAGGCCGACCCGCACGGCACCGGGCGGACGCAAGCCGACGAGTTCGTACGCCGGCACCGGTTCGCGCTTCCCCTTCAGACGCAGCGGTGGCAACGCCCGCCAAGAGGCGAGTGACATCGTGGCCAGCGCGGTGTCGCGACCGGCGAAGATGGCGCCGATGCCAGCGGCGTCTGACAACCGCGACGCAGTGTTGACCGTGTCGCCGACAACTGTGTAGGCAAGGTGTGCCTGCACACCCGCGAGCACCTCGCCGGTGTTGAGGCCGACGCGAAGCCCCATGCGACGCCCGCCGCCCGCTTCCTCTTCCATCAACTGGCGGACTTCACGCTGCATCTCTGCAGCAGCACGCACGGCGCGCTCGGCGTCGTCCTCGTGCGCCGTGGGCGCGCCGAAGACCGCCATGATCCCGTCACCGGTGAGCTTGTCGACACGACCGCCGATCTCCAACGTGATGCGAGACAGTGCCGCCAACACGCGGTCCGTGACGACACCGACGCGCTCAGGATCGAGGTCTTCGGCCCATGCGGTGAAGTCGGAGAGGTCACCAAAGAGCACTGTGACGATGCGACGCTCGGCCGTGGCGTCGGTGACACCCGCAACTTCGAGGGCAGCGCCGCAGTTGTGACAAAACTTCGCTCCCGGCACCGGCGGTGTGCCGCACACCGGGCATACGAGTGGGCCGGGCGGTTGCGTCACGTGTCGACGGCGAGGTAGTCGAGTTGCGCGCGCACTGAGAGCTCAGCCGCGGGCCACAACGCTTGGTCGACGTCGGAGTAGACGCGACGCACTACTGCCTTGGCGTCCTCGTCGCCTGCTGCGACCGCTGCGCGCACCTGCTCGAGTCGCTCCTGTCGATGCTTCAAGTAGTAGTCGAGCACCCCGATCGGACTGCTCAACACCGGCCCGTGGCCTGGGAGCAGCACGTCGACAGACGCGTCGGCCAGATCGCGAAGACGTTGCAGCGACTCGAGATAGTCACCGAGCTTGCCGTCCGGATGCGCAACAACTGTCGTGCCGCGGCCGAGCACGGTGTCTCCGGTAAGCAGCGCGCGGTCCTCCGACAACAGCAAGCACACCGAGTCGCTGCTGTGTCCCGGCGTGAGCACGCTGACCCACTCCACCCCTTCCACCGGTCTGGCCCGACCGGCCTCAATCGGCTCGACGCCCATGCACCAGGCGGGGTCACGAGCGAGCACCGGGGCACCGGTCATCTCCCGCAACCGGGCGGCGCCTTCGGAGTGGTCGAGATGGCCATGCGTGAGCACGATCAACGCGACCGGTCCGTGGTCTGCGACCCGGGACAAGTGCGCCTCGTCGAGTGGGCCCGGATCCACGACAACGCATCGTTGTTCGCCGGGTTCGCGCAGGACCCACGTGTTGGTGCCGTCGAGCGTCATCGGGCTGGGGTTCGGAGCGAGCAGCCGCATCGCTCGGGTCGTGGCTTGCTCGAGAGTGCTCACTGGCGCGGATAGGCCTCGTCGTGTGGCAGCAACAAACGCGCTTCCTCGTCGTCGCCGACAACGAGCTTGGGAAGCACCGGTTTGATGTCACGAGCACTGCCCGCGGCGAGCACCGCCGCGACATCGTCGTACGACGCCACCTCCGACAACGTGAACGCCGTGGGCGGCAGCATGCCCATCTCGCCCTTGTCCGCGGCGTCGAGCGCCTCCCGAGGACGGACCCAGGCGACCTTGTCCGCCTCACCGCCGACGTCGCGCGTGCGCTGCCCCGCCGGCAGAGCGGCCACGAAGAACCGAGTGTCATAGCGCTTCGGCTCGAACTCAGGAGTGATCCAGTGCGCCCATGGGCGCAACAGGTCGGCGCGGAGCACCAGCCCGCGACGATCGAGCATCGCGGCGAAGGAAAGGCTGCGGTCGACGAGCGCGACGCGGTCGCTCTCCCACTCGTCTCCGGTCGTGTCGGCAACGACGTCGTCCGGACCGGCGCCGGCGAGCAGCACTCCCGACTCCTCGAACGTCTCCCGCACGGCGGCACACACGAGAGCCTTGGTGAGCGCTTCGTCTGCGCTCAGCAACCCGGCCCATGCAGCAGGTGGCGGCCCGGCCCAATGGTCGTCGGCGAGCGCCTCGTCCCGAGGGTCGACCGACCCACCGGGGAAGACGTACATGCCGGCGGCGAACGCCATGGTCCGAGTCCGGCGCAGCAGATACGACTGCATGCCGTCGGCCGCGTCGCGCAGCAAGATCACCGTCGCCGCATGCTTGGGTTCGGTGGCAGCGACCTCGCCGGTGGCGAGTGCCCGCGCGTGCGCCACGAACTCCTTCGGCAACCGCCGGCTCGACTCGCCAGACATCAGCTGCCGCTCCTGACCTCGACGACGACCTCCACCTCGACCGGCGCGTCGAGGGGCAACACCGCGACACCGACAGCGCTCCGAGCATGCTTGCCGACGTCGCCGAAGACCTCACCGAGCAGCTCGCTCGCACCGTTGATCACTCCCGGCTGACCAAAGAAGCCGACAGCGCTGGCCACGAACCCGACCACCTTCACCACACGCTCGACGTTGTCGAGACCGCCCGCGACCGCATCGATCGCGGCGAGCGCGTTGAGCGCGCAGGTGCGCGCAAGCTCCTTGGCCGTCGCGGGATCGACTTCTTGGCCGACCTTGCCGGTGACCGCAAGCTTGCCGTCGACCATCGGCACCTGACCTGATGTCCACACGAGGTTGCCGCTTCGCACCGCGGGGACGTAGGCGGCGACCGGCGCCACGACCGGTGGCAGCGTGACGCCGAGCTCGGCGAGCCGCTGCGAGGGGGTGGTCACTGCTTGGGGCGCTTCAGGTAAGCGACGAGCTGCTCACCGCCACCCGGACCCGGAACGACCTGGACGAGCTCCCAGCCGTCCTCGCCCCAGTTGTCGAGGATCTGCTTGGTCGCGTGAACCAGCAGCGGGACGGTGGCGTACTCCCACTTCTGCACAGGCCGACCCTAATGAGGGCGGGCCTGCTGAGCGTGACGCGGGCCTTCGTCAGGCGCTCTCTGCGCGGCGGCGGCGAAGGAGGCGCTTGCGCTCGAGCTCGTTCAGACCGCCCCAGATGCCGTGGCCCTCCTCGACCTGGATCGAGTAGTCGAGGCACTGCTTTTGCACCTTGCAGCGGCGGCAGAGCGCCCTGGCCGTGCCTTCACGCAGGTCCTTCTCGGGCTTGCGCTCGAAGTGACTCGGGGCGAAGAAGAAGACGGCGTTCTCACCGCGACATTCCGCCTGGGCTCGCCATGTGTACTCGTCGTACATGCCGCCGTGCCCTCCGGTCTGGGATTCGGTCCGCGTTGTTGTGGTGTTCGCCACAAGCCCTGAGGACTCCTGCTGACAATTTGTCGGTTTCTCGCCGGTAACCTGTGGCTAGCCTTCGACCGTGGAAGATTTCGCCGGTGTGACGCTTCATGTCGTCTCCGGCAAGGGCGGCACAGGCAAGACCACGGTCGCCGCGGCCCTCGCCCTGGGCCTGGCCCGGGCCGGACGGCAGGTGCTGCTCACGGAGGTCGAGGGCCGCCAAGGCATCGCCCAGCTCTTCGACACGGCCCCACTTCCCTACGAGGAGCGCCGGGTCGCCACGGGTGCGGGCGGCGGGGAGGTCTACGCGCTCGCGGTGGACCCGGAAGCGGCGCTCATCGAATACCTGGAGATGTTCTACAACCTGCGCCGAGCCGGTTCGGCACTGAAACGACTCGGCGCCATCGACTTCGCGACGACCATCGCCCCGGGCCTGCGTGACGTGCTGCTGACCGGGAAGGTGATGGAGGCCGCGACCAGAGCCCGCCGCGGCGGCGGACGCATCTACGACGCGGTCGTCCTCGACGCCCCGCCAACGGGCCGGATCGCGCGCTTCCTCAACGTCAACAGCGAAGTGGCCGGACTCGCCCGCATGGGCCCGGTGCGTCAGCAGGCGGACAGCGTCATGAACGTGCTGCGCTCGCGCCAGACCACCGTGCACCTCGTGACCTTGCTCGAGGAGATGCCGGTCCAGGAGACCATCGACGCGGTCGCCGAGCTCGAACAAGCACGGCTGCCGGTCGGCGCCGTGCTGGTCAACATGGTGCGCGAGCCGCTGCTGCCGGCGGCAAAGCTCGGCGCAGCCGCCGCGGGTGAGCTCGATCGGGACGAGCTTGCCCGAGGCCTCAAGTCGGCCGGGCTGGACGTCACTGACGCGATGCTCAGCGCACTGGCCGGCGAGGTCGCCGAGCACGCCGGCCGGCTCCTGCTGGAACAGCGCGAACGCGACGAGCTCTTCGGACTGCATCGCCCGATGGTCGAGCTCCCACTGCTGCCCGATGCCGCGGAGATGTCCGGCCTGTACGAGCTCGCCAGCTGCCTCGAGGAGGGTCTGCTCTCGTGACCCAGCCTCATGGAGGTCGGTTCGACACGGACCAGCTGCTCGACACTGCACAGATCATCGTCTGTTGCGGCGCGGGCGGCGTCGGCAAGACGACGACGGCAGCCGCCCTCGGGCTGCGCGCCGCCGAGCGCGGTCGCCGGGTGTGCGTGCTGACGATCGATCCGGCCCGGCGGCTGGCGCAGTCGATGGGGCTCACCGAGCTCGACAACACCCCGCGCTCGGTCAGCGGTGTCGACACCGCCGGCGGCGGCTCGCTCGACGCGATGATGCTCGACATGAAGCGCACGTTCGACGACATCGTCCTCGCGCATGCGGACGGTCAACGTGCGCAGCAGATCCTGGCCAACCCGTTCTACGTCTCACTGTCGTCCAGCTTCGCCGGCACTCAGGAATACATGGCCATGGAAAAGCTCGGCCAGCTCAAGGCCGAGGCCCGCTGGGACCTCATCGTCGTCGACACCCCGCCGAGCCGGTCTGCGCTCGACTTCCTGGATGCTCCGCAGCGGCTCGGTCGCTTCCTCGACGGACGCATGATCCGGCTGCTGCTGGCTCCGGC
>DASSEQ010000055.1:0-16521 GCA_035695245.1 Mycobacteriales bacterium
CTGGCGCGACGACCTGCAGGACCCGGTCCGCCGCGACTTCGTCAACAAGGAGCAGTTCGAGAAGCTCCTGTCGGAGAAGGGCATCGCCAACGACAACACCGTCGTCCTCTACGGCGGCAACAACAACTGGTTCGCGTCCTACGCCTACTGGTACTTCAAGCTCTACGGCCACGACGACGTCAAGCTGCTCGACGGCGGTCGCAAGAAGTGGGAGCTGGACAGCCGCGAGCTCGTCGACGAGGTGCCGCAGCGCAAGGCGACGTCCTACACCGCGAAGCAGCCGAACAACGACATCCGCGCGTTCCGTGACGAGGTCGTCGAGGCGATCGGCAACCTGAACCTCGTCGACGTGCGCTCCCCGGACGAGTTCTCCGGCAAGCTGCTCGCGCCGGCGCACCTGCCGCAGGAGCAGTCGCAGCGCGCCGGCCACGTGCCGACCGCGAAGAACATCCCGTGGAGCAAGGCAGCGAACGACGACGGCACGTTCCGCAGCGACGACGAGCTCAAGGCGCTCTACGGCGAGGCCGGTGTCGACTTCGCGAAGGACACCATCGCCTACTGCCGTATCGGCGAGCGCAGCGCGCACACCTGGTTCGTGCTGCACGAGCTGCTCGAGCAGCCGAACGTCAAGAACTACGACGGGTCGTGGACCGAGTACGGCTCGCTCGTCGGCGTCCCGATCGAGAAGGACGTCTGAGCCTCTATGTGCGGAGCACCTGCTCAAGAACTGTCATTGGAAGGGATCGACGTGGCGTCTGAGACCGTCATCCAGGGGACCGTCACTCGTGGCGGCCAGCCGGAGGGCGGCGCTTACGTGCGACTGCTCGACTCCTCCGGTGAGTTCACGGCCGAGGTGGTGACCTCGGCCACCGGCGCGTTCCGGTTCTTCGCCCGGCCCGGCTCCTGGACGCTGCGGGCGCTCGCTGCCGGTGCGCAAGCCGACGCAGCGGTCGAAGCCCAGCAAGGGACGGTCACCGAGGCACAGATCACCCTGTGAGGACAAGCCCAGCCCCACGACGTTTGTGGGGCTGGGCTCATTCAGGTCGCGAGCGTTCGGCGTCGGACAGCATGCGGTCGATGAGCGCGTTGACGCGCTCGTGCCGTTCTGCAGCGCTCATCTCCACCGCCGGGGGGCTGCGCCGTAATCGGTCGCGCGCCTTGACGAACGCGTACGCCGTTGTGCCCACCGCTGTCTCCGTCGGCGTGCCGGTCCGATAGCCGAGCTCCTCGAGCACGGCTCGCGTCATTCGGGTCACGAGTGCCCGGCGACCCCAGCCGAGGGCGCGACCGGGCTCCGGCGCCGGTCGGACGAAGTGCAGCGCGCTGTGCGTCCACCACGCGCTGGCCGCGACGGCCGAGCGACGGGCCGCCAGGTCATCGGCGACTCCCGGCACTCGTGGCTCGCCGAGGAAGTCGAAGACCCGGTCCATGACCGACTCGGGGTCGTTGCACAGGTCCTCGTAGCGCACGCGCAGGTATTGCTGCGGACCGGCGTTGTGCCCGGCCGTCATTGCGGCTGCGTTCCAATCGCGCCACGCGCGAGCGGTTGCGGATGGACCGTTGCCGGCGTTGGTGAAGGGCGCGCGAGCAACCGATGCGACGACGTCGCGCGGGTCCCGAACGATGTGCAGCACCTGCGCGTGAGGAAACGCGTGCCAGATGTCATCCGGCGACTGATGCGGCGTCTTCTCCGACCAGCGCTTCTTTCCGTGCCTCTCGGCGTATGTCGTCATGACAGCCGCCAACACGTCGGGGTAGGTCACATCTGCACCGGACAGATGCTCCATGACGTCGTCGGCGTCGATCCGAATGTCGTCGAGCATGCCCCCGGGCATGTCGAGCGTCGCCGCGACCACACGCCGGATCCCCGCCGGTGAGTCCAGCTCGCCCCAGTAGTCGCGCTGGTGGTAGATGCGGAGGAACCAGTGCATCTCGGGCGGTGCGGCGATGTGCGGATGCGCTCCCAACAGCGCCTGAAGCAATGTCGTGCCGCTTCTGGCTACACCCACCACGAAGATGGGGGCGGGTCGCGCCACGCGGCAAAGGATAGGCCTCAGGAACGAGAACGGCGGCGGTTCGCGATCTGCCGGCCGAGGCTCCACCACCGCAGCGCGCGTCCGGACCAGTGAGCGATGCGCTGTGGGTCCGGCGGGAAGACGGAATGGAATGGTTGGCCGACGAAGGACTCATGCTCCTGGTGGTAGAGACCGAGCTCATCAGCCCGCCTTGCCATAGCGATGCGGTAGCGCGCCGCGTGTGCGCGTTGGGTCAAGAACGTCTTGTTGCCGGCCGCGCCGACGGCGACGACATCGCTGCGACGGTGCAGGAAACGCTGGGCGCCTTCCGAAACTCCCGGGAACAGCTCGTTGAAGCAGTCGTCGAGAATGATGACTCCACCGTCGCTCAGCGCATCTGCCGCTGTTTCGAGATCGTGCTCGGTCAGATCTGCGGTATGTCCGCCATCAACGCTCACCAACCGGCACCGGCCGCGCGCCAGTGCGGCGAGATCGGCGCCCCCCATGGTGCTCGAGTCCGCCTGGTGCACGACAACCCCGTCGGAGCCGCGGTGCCACCGCCGCAGGTTCGCCTCGAAGACCGCACGATCTGCCCGCCCCGATGAATCGACGTTCAGGTGCTGCGCTTCGAACAGATCAACCGCGAGCGCTGTCTCTCCAGGGCGACGGAGCAGCGCAAGCAACAGGAAGAGCTTGCCGTGGTGGATGCCGATCTCCGCGACGTTGCCGGTGATCTCGCCGTCACGCTGCGCCTGTTCGAGCGCTTCGATCAGCTGCAGCCCCAACGGGTCGAGCCAGCCCTGGACGGTGTGTTGCCCCAGCACTGCGTAGCGAACAAATGCCTTGTCGCGACCGGGAAACCCGCGCGTCGCCAGCACGCGCACACCTTACGCTCGCAGTCGATGCGGATCCTCACGATCAGCAACACCTACCCGCCGCACCACTACGGTGGGTACGAGCTCACGTGCGCCGATGTGATGCAGCGCTTTGTCGATGCCGGCCACGACGTGCTGGTCCTCACCTCGACCGTTCGCGTTGCAGGAGCCGGTGACGACGCGCAAGCCGTGGAGGTGCGCCGTGCACTGTCGGTCGCCTGGGACTGGGACGTGAACATGCCCCGTCGCCCCCGCTCACCGGTCACTGCCTGGCGGCATGCTCGTCACGATCTCGGCGTCGTGACGTCTGCTATCCGCGAGCATCGCCCTGACGTGGTCTCGGTCTGGCACTTCGGCGCTCTGACACTTCCACTGCTAGTCGCTGCAGAGGACGCAGGTCTACCGATGGTCGTCACGGTCGCCAACGACTGGTTGCTCCATGCCGAGGAGCTCGATGCGTGGTCGCGTCGATGGCGGTTCTGGGGAAACCGGTTGCGGCCGACGGTGGCCGGAGTGCCGACGCGACTGCCGCAGCTCACTGAGGCGCACTTCAACTTTGTGAGTGCATACACACGGGATCGCGCCGCCGCATCGACGCCGTTTCGGGTAGGTGATGCGCCGATCGTGCACCCTGGCATCGACACCGATGACTTTCCCATTACCGGATCTGCGGCGGTGCCGGACCAATGGGACTGGCGGCTGCTCTATGTCGGGCGCGTGACCCCGGACAAGGGCGTCGCGACAGCGGTGCTCGCGCTTCAAGCTCTGCCTGACAGGGCGACGCTTGACATCGTCGGTGACGGCGAACCGGCGTACGTCGAGTCACTGCGTCGTCTCGCCGTCGACCTGCACATGACGGACCGCGTCCGGTTCGATCGATGTTCGCGCTCAGAGCTGGCCGCGCGATACGAAGCCGCCGACGCGGTCATCTTTCCCTCGGAGTGGCCCGAGCCCTTCGGTCTCGTCCCGATCGAGGCGATGGCGTGCGGAGTGCCGGTGGTGGCCACCGGAACCGGTGGCTCGGGGGAGTTCCTCGTCGACGGGGACAACTGCTTGCGGTTCCCGGCCGGCAACGCGCAGGCGCTTGCGGCGCGTCTCCAACGGCTCGCCGGCGACAGCGAACTTCGCTCGCGTCTGCTCGCCGGTGGGCGCCGCACTGCAGCGGAGCTGACCGCGGACGCGTACGCCGACACGTTGCTCGAGCTCCATGTCACAGCGTCGCGGTCACGCCCCGCACGGGTAGGCTCGCCGCGCCGCAAGGAGGATCGTCGCTGATGCCCACCCGCAGCTTTCGCTGGCGCGGTTTCGGAGTTGACATCACAGTGCCGTCGCGCCCCGGCGTCGCGTCGCAGCTGGGCCAGCCGGGAAGCCTGCGATTCGCTGAACGCCTGCCAGTGCTTGCGCCCCGACTGCGTGACGCACGTGCCGCTGTCGCCTTCCGTGATGTGGCTCACGAAGAAGGTGAACACCAAGCGCAACTGCGCGGGGTGACCGGCGATGATGAGCTGTCAAAGCGCATTCGGGAGATCAGCTGGTATCACACGATCGAGCTGCCCAACGGGGTCGTCACACCGGGACAGTTCAACCACCGCGCACTGGTTGCGCGCTACGGGCTGCCGCACGACTTGGCCGGCAAACGCGCTCTCGATGTCGCGACCTTCGACGGCTTTTGGGCCTTCGAGCTGGAGCGGCGTGGTGCGCAGGTGACCGCCATCGATCTGGACGACCCGCGCGACTGGGACTTCCCGGACGCAGTCCGACCTCTGGTCAGCGCGGCGCGCGCGGACGAGTCGATCGGGCGCGGTTTCGCTCTCGCCCACGAGGCGTTGGGTTCATCGGTGCAACGCCTCGTGCGGAGTGTCTATGACCTCGACCCGACCGAGGTCGGGACGTTCGACTTCGTCCATGCGGGTGATCTGCTCGTGCACCTGCGCGACCCACTGCGGGCACTGCAGAGCATCCGCTCGGTGACGAAAGGCGCGTTGTTGCTCTCCGACGGCATTGACCTCGACGCCCGCCAGGGCAAGTTCGGGCCGACCATGCAATACCTGGGCGGGTGGGACGACGTCGTCTGGTGGGTGCCGTCACTCGAGGCGCTCGCCCAGCTGCTCATCGACGCCGGGTTCCGCGACCTCCGACTCAACGCGGTCTACAACCTGGCGAAGACGTACGAGACCGATGGGTTCTGGCGCGCCAGTGTCACCGCCCTCGTCTGACGCCACGCCGCGGATCACGGTCTGCGTTTCAACGCGCAACCGCGCCCATCGGTTGACGACACTGGTGCGGCAGCTGGAAACGCAGACCTTGCCACATCTCGAGTTCGAGGTCGTCATCGTCGATGACGGCTCGACCGACGACTCCTGGTCACGGCTGCAGGCGTTGGCCGCCGAAACTCCGCTGCAGCTGCGGTGCCTGCGCAATGACGGCCGGCGCGGAGCTGCCGCGGGGCGCAATGTCGCCTGGCGAGCCGCACGGGCGCCGTTGTGTGCCTTCACTGACGACGACTGCTTGCCGACTCCCGGGTGGCTGGCCGCGATCGTCGATGAGATCTGCGCCGATCACCCCGTGCTCGCCGCCGGCGCGCTGCTTCCGCCGCCAGGTGACAACGCACTGCGCGGACCGTTCGCGCGCGTTGTCGTCGTCGTGCCGTTCAACGTCCAATGGTGCGCGACCGCCAACCTCGTCGTACGCCGCTGCGACCTCGAGGCCGTCGGCGGGTTCGACGAGGAGGGCCTACCGACCGCGGCCGAGGACACCGATCTCGGACTGCGCGTGCAGGCGGCTGGGTCGCAGCTGCGTTACCTTCCGGACGCGCTGGTCCATCATCCGGTCGAGATCGGTGGGTTCCGTGCTCTGTGGCGCGACCACCTGCGCTACGTCGACCTGCCGTTGGTGTTCGCCAAGAGCCCGTGGGCACGCAGCCGGCTGTTGCATCGCGGGCTGTTCTGGAAGCGCAACCACCCACGCGCGGTCGCTGCAGCGATTGCGTTGCTGCTGCGCCGCCGGCCGTTGCTCGCCGCAACACTCGCGGCCCCATGGCTGCACGAACGGCTCTGCGCCGACCCGGCAGCGGAGACGATGGCCGAGCGCTTGACCACGCTGCCCGGCGTGCTCCTGCTGGACCTGCACGAGATCGCTGTCATGGCTCGGGGCTCGGTCAAGCACCGCACGCTCGTGCTCTGACCCCAGTCGTGGATTTCGGCACCGCGCCCACAGATCGCTTCCGGTGCTGAGAATTGTCCGACGACGTCGGCATCGTGGTGCCATGCGTCGGGTCGCCGCTGTCATCATCGTGCTCGCGCTCGCGGTCGCCATCCGGGTGGAGTGGGGCGGGCGCGGCGCGCCGGCCGCTCCACCGGTCATCGATCCGGGCTCGGTCGAGTCGCCGACCGTGCCGGCGGATGCCTTCGCGGCCGTGGTGATCCGAGTGGTGGATGGCGACACGTTCCTGGCTCGGCGCTCATCCGGGTCGTCCACGCTTCGGGTCCGCATCATCGGCGCGGACACCCCGGAGACAGTGAAGCCCGGTGTGGCGGTGCGTTGCTACGGCCCGCAGGCGTCAGCGTTCACGAAACACCTGTTGCCGCGAGGCACAAGCGTGCGTGCCGCCTACGAACCCGGCGGGGAGACGGATCGTTACGGCCGCCAGCTCTGGGACGTCTGGCTGCCGGACGGCCGGTTTCTCGAGTCGGTGCTGGTCGACGCGGGAGCCGCGCGCGCCTACCCGTTTGCCCCGCAACTCGAGCATGCGTCCTTGCTCGCCGATCTGCAGCGGCAGGCCGAGGCAGGGGCCCGCGGGCTGTGGGGTCCGCCTTGCCGCGGGCGTTCGTTCGGCTGAGCCCGTGACTTCGGCTCCTGTCCTTCGTTGTCCTGATTGCGAGGCGAGGCAAAGGAGGGACGCGGCGTAATGCCGCGAATACCCCCTTTATCCTCTCCCGTCGGGAAGGAGGACGAGGCGACGATGAGTCGGTTTGCCCACCTGCGCGCGCCCTGGCTCCGTGACGGCTGGGTGCGTTGGGTGGTCGTTGCGCTGGCCTTCACCGCATTGGCGGCGCCCGCTGTGCTGCCCACAGCGCGATCCGGTGCCGAGCCCGCTGGTCCGCAGCTGGTCTCCTCGGTGGTCGTCGACCCGTTCAACGGCCCGGCCAACTCCCTGCCCAACACCTCGATCTGGGAGCTGCAAACCGGCTCCGGAGTGTGGGGCAACGGAGAGGTTCAGAACTACACCGACACTGCCGCCAACGCCTCACTGGACGGTCACGGGCACTTGTTGCTGACCGCTCGACGCACCGGCACAGCCGGGCACTACGCCTACACCTCCGGGCGGCTTGCGTCGTGGGCGGCGGTCGGCCCGTCGCTGCACGCCGAGGCGCGGATCAAGATGGCCGGCGGTTATGGCCTGTGGCCGACGTTCTGGCTCATCGGCGGCAACCCCAACGGCGCCGGCTGGCCGGTCACCGGCGAGCTCGACGTCGCGGAGTCGATCGGCCGCATTCCCACCTCGCTGTACGCCACGGCGCACGGGTTCCAGCCCGATCCCACCGCCAAGCCGCCGTTCCACTGGCAGTCCGCGTCGATCAAGCACATGAGCAAGCCGCTGTCGGCGGGCTACCACACCTACGCCCTCGACGTGACCACGAACACGGTCACGTGGAGCGTCGACCACCACGTCTACAAGGTGCTGCATCGCTCCGACCTGCCGACGACCGACGTGTGGTCGTTCAACGTGCCGTTCCACGTCATCTTGAGCCTCGCCGTGGGCGGTTGGTTCGCGGGCGAGCCAAAGACGACCACGCACTTCCCGGTCTCGATGGTCGTCGACTACGTCTCGGTGACCTCGACGAGCTGAACCATCTGCTCGACACCTAGTGTCGACGCGTGCCAGCACCTGCGGTCGCCGTCTGCGTCTCCACGCGGAATCGCGCCGCGCTGCTTCGTCGCCTGCTCGACGAGCTGGAACGGCAAACGCTGGCCACCGATGCTTTCGAGGTCGTTGTCGTCGACGACGGCTCGACGGACGAGACGCCGAAGGTGCTCGACGAAGCCGCTGGTCGCGGTGTCCTTCGGCTCCGCGCGTTGCGTCATCCGATCTCACGCGGACCTGCGGCCGGGCGCAACGCAGCCTGGCGCGCTGCCTCCGCCCCGGTGATCGCCTTCACCGACGACGACTGCGTGCCGGCCGAGCGCTGGCTGGAGCGCGGTCTAGCCACGATGGGAGCGCAGCAGCGGGTCGTCGTCGGTCGGGTCGACCCCAACCCCGAGCAGTCCGACAACGCCGGGCCGTTCGCGCACACCTGGGTGATCCGGTCCGCGCAGGCCCGATCTTTCGCCACCGCAAACGTGCTGTTCCGGCGCGACGACCTTCTTGCCCTCGACGGCTTCGACGAGCGATACCGCAACCCGGCGTGCGAGGACACCGACCTCGGACTGCGCGCAGAGGAAGCCGGCGCCGCCGTCGTCTTCGCTCCGGACGCGCTCGTCTGGCACGACATCCGGCCCGGCACGTGGCGCGACAAGGTGCGCGATCAGGCCCGCTGGGCCGACCTTGCACTGGTCTTCCGCACCCACCCGGCCGCTCGCCGGGACCTGTTGCATCGGGGCGTGTTCTGGAAACCGTCGCATGTCGATCTGCTGCTGCTCCTCGCCGGCACGGTGGTGGCGGCTCGTGACGTCCGAGGCCTGGTGCTGGCCCTGCCCTGGCTGCATCGCCGGTTGTGCCGAGAGACCGACGGTGAGCCCTGGCCACTGCTCCTTCCATCGCTGCCCGGTCTGCTCGCAGTGGACGTTGCGGAGCTGACCGCGATGGTGCGCGGGTCGATCCGCTACCGGACGCTGGTGCTCTGACCGTCGTCGGTGACCGTTCCGACGACCTCGAAGCTGGCGCCGAGATCGGCCGTGCCCTGAACCATGGGGCGTCCGATGACGTGGAACGACACCGCGGGCGCCACCGCGAGCTGGATGGCTTTACCGGGTCCCGTCGGTCGCTGGTAGAGCCCGGCGGACAGCGAGTAGGTCCCGGTTGGCAATGTCGGACGCAACCGGACGTCGATCGACAGCGTGCCGTCCGGTGCCAGCGCGGGGAGTGTCGTGGCGAGGTCGGGCTCGGAGTAGACGAGGGTCCCGTCGGCGGCGTGCACGGCGACACCGACGTAAGCATCTCTGACCTCGGCGACCGCGTTCACGACGAGCCGAGCCACGACATCGGCTTCCGCGCGCAGGCTCTGGGTGCGGCCGCCCTCGTCGTACAACCCTTCGACCTGGATCGACGCGATGCCGCCTTTGTGCACGGCCCAGCCGATGTCGGAGCCTTCCGGCTCTCGCACCTCCGCGAGCAGCTCGTGAAATCGCGTCACTGCCGCGTCGGGTGCGCCCTCGAAGGCCTTGTTGCCGGCTTCCAGCACGACGACGCGGTCGCAGAGGTTGCGAACGATGGTGAGGTTGTGAGTGACGAAGGCGATCGTGACGCCCTGTTCGCGGATCGCGCGCATCCGCTCGAAGCACTTCATCTGGAAGGCGAGGTCGCCGACCGCGAGCACCTCGTCGACGAGCAGCACCTCCGGCTCGACCTGGATCGCGACAGAGAACCCCAGTCGCACGAACATGCCGGATGAGTAGAACTTCACCGGAGTGTCGATGAAGTCGGCGATGCCGGCGAAGTCAACGATGTCGTCGACCTTGCGGTCGATCTCCTGCCGGCGCAGTCCGAGGATGGCCGCGTTGACGTAGATGTTCTCTCGGCCGGTCAGCTCAGGGTGGAACCCGACACCGACGCTGATGAGAGGGGCGACCCGACCCTGCACGCGGACCCGGCCTTCGGTCGGTGCGGTGACACCGCACAGCAGTTGCAGCAGGGTCGACTTACCGGAACCGTTGCGGCCGATGACCCCCAGGCATTGGCCGGGATTCACGTCGAGATCGATGCCGCGCAGCGCCCACAGGTGTGAGCGATGGTGCCCCTTGAGCAACTGCCGCGTGGTGTTGACCAGCGCGGGAGCGTCCTCGTACTTCGTGTAGCGCTTGCCGACGCCGGTGAGCCGGATGGCGCTCTCGCCGCTCACAGCAGATCCGCGAAAACGCGATCGAACCGCGCGTACATGCGCACCGCGGCGACGCCGATGACGAGGGTCCACGCGATCGAGATCGCGACGGCGATTCCGTAGTGCGCATCGGCACCGACCGTGGCGGCGCGATAGAGCTCGATCACACCTGTCATCGGGTTGATCCGCACGATCACGTCGAGCGCGCCGGGCGCGCGGCTGAGTGGATAGAAGACCGGCGTCAGGTAGAACGCGAGCAGCAGGCCCGCTTGCACGAGGTAACGGACGTCACGGAAATACACATGCAGTGCGGCGAACAGCGCTGACGTGACCGCCGTCAGTGCGAACAACAGCACCATCCCGGGCGCGAGGAGCAAGACGTTGGCAGTGGGATCCACGCCGCTCGCGTAGACGGCGATGAGCACGATGATGACGTTGACCACTGCGACGAAGGCGTTGCTCGCGACGGCGACGAGCGGCAACGCCGCCCGTGGGAAGTAGATCTTGCTCGAGAGCTGGCTGTTGTCGACGATCGAGGTCGAGGCCGCAGATAGCGCTGCGGAGAAGAACGCCCAGGCCGCCATGCCGCTGAACACGAAGACGAAGGCGTTGCCCGGCAGCGGCAGACGCGCCACCCGCGTGAAGATCACGGCGAGCACGATCGCCTGCAGCAACGGCAGGGCGATCGCCCAGATGACACCCAGCGTTGCGCGTCGGTAGCGCGCGAAGAACTCGCGGCGGGCCAGGATCGCGATCAGCTCGCGAGCGTTCCATGCCTGCTGGGCCAGCCGTCGCGTCGTCGTACGCGGGCCGTCCAGATCGAGCACGACGCTCATGCGACGGCCTGTCGCTCTGCGGCTCGCGCCAGCCCACGCGCGTAGCCCCGCCCGATCACGGACCAGTAGTAGTTGGACCGCAGGTCGCGGCCGGCCACTCGCACCGGAAGCGGCGAGAGCAGCCGCAGCAGCGCGTGCCGCCACCAAGGTCGGGCCGCCCCGGCCAGCCCCTCGACACTGATCGTCAGGTCAGGCTCGTGCTGCTGCCACAGCACTGCCGACTCCGCGACCCGGCTCATGCGTCGCTCGAACTCTCGGAGCGTGATCGCGCGCGCGTGCCAGCCGAGTGCCTCCGGCCGATATTCGAGCGTGAAGCCCTTCTCGGCGAGCCGGCAGGCGAGCTCCGTGTCTTCATACGCGGGATAAGGGAAACGCTCGTCGAAACCACCGACGTCTTCGAAGATGCGCCGGCGCATGCTCAGGTTGCAGGTGTAGAACGCATCTGCTGGATGGGGCAGGCGTCCTGGCGTGAGCTCGTGGTAGGCGAACTGGAACGTCGTCGTGTCGAGCCATCGCATGAACGGCGTCACATCGAGCGAGGGCAACCAGTCGACGTAGCCCAAAACGCCTTCCGTGTCTGTCGTCGACTCGTGCAGGCGTAGGTGGGTCGTCACCAGCGACGGTGAAGCCACGACGTCGTCGTCGATGAACAACAGCAGGTCGCCGCGGGCAAGAGCGACCGCCTTGTTGCGCGCAGCAGCGGGGCCTCGGTTGGAGGCTTGAGAGCACCAGCTCAACGAGAGGCGCTGCTCGTGCTGCTGCAGGACCTGCGGTGTCTCGTCGCCACTGCCGTCGTCGACCACGACGGCCTCGAATGACCCGGCCGCTGCATCCTGACCGGCCAGCGAGGTGAGGCATTGCGCGAGGAGCGCGGGGCGGCGATAGGTCGGGATGATGACGCTCACACGTGGGGTCACCGCCCGAGACACCACGACATGTTAGTCGGCGACGGGGTTGCTGAACCGGTAAGCGACGACACGGCGGATCACCGAACCGTGCGGCTCGACGATCAGGGCCACCTCGTCGCGGGGCAGCACGATGGTGAACGTCGGATTGCCCGGATGCACCTCGGCGCCGCTGGTGAACTCCGCGCTTCTTTCGCGGCAGAGGAGCTGCAACGCCGCGCGCGCCTCGTCACCCTGCGCGCTTGTCGCGCCCGTTCGGACCTGCAGGTCGTCCGCGGTGACTGCTCGCATCAGACCGTCGTCGCCCGTATGCATGGCGGTCAGCAGCCGGTCGACAAGCGACTGGGCCTGCTCGTACCAGAGCGCGCCGCCTTGGCTCGGCGCGGCGGCTTTCGGACTGGTGTTGGCGGGTCGCATTCGGCGTCGCGCCGCTCCGGCCAACTCGCGAGCTGACCGACGCCGGGAGGACGGCAGCGGATAGCCGAGACGGTCCAGCTCCGCGCCCGCTTCGGTGGTGATGGCTGCCGCATCGCCTGGCGCCAGCCGCTGTGGCCGTGGGCGAGCACCGGGCTTGCCGGTCGTCGTGTTCACGGGCTTACCCGCCTCTGAACCGACGGCAATGCGCAAGTCGTCGCTGACGTCGAGCCCCAACCACTGCCACAGATCGGCGATCCCGGACACCGGATCGGCGGCGAGGTGTTCATGTCGCACCTCGCGGAACTGCGGCACCTGCGCGACCGTTGCCGCGTGCACGGTGTCGGCCCACTCCCGAGCCGCTTCCGCGACGGTTTTCGGTCCCCACTCCTGGGCGGCAAGGGAGATCGCGACGGCGGTGCCGTCGCGAACAAGGTGGATGACGTGCGCGTCCGGATATACCGCCGCGATTAGGTCCAGATGCTGGGCGTGCAACGGCGTGCGTTCGAGGAGCAGGGCGGCGCCGTCGACACGGGAGAGGAAGGGTGCGAACACGGCGTCGCACCAGTCGCGGGTCGCATCGAGAAAGGTGTCGCGTTCGACGAACACGGTGCCGGTCTTCGCGGAGGACGCGACGCCGTGTTGCACGCGCTCCGCGAGCGTCGCAATGCCATGCGAGAACAAATGGGTCTCACCCGGCACGACGGCAATGGCCGGGTGCAGCGTCAGCAGGTGCTCGAGCCAGTTGGTGCCGCTTCGGCGCGCGCCGACGACGAAGACCATGCGGTTGCGCAGCGGACTGTCGGCCCGGCCCATGTCAGATCTCAGCGCTGAGGCTGGCGCGCCACAGACCGTGTTCGTCATAGGTCTTGGCGAGTTGGTAGGCGGCATTGACGCGCACGTTGCGAAAGCCCGCATCGACGACAAGCTGTGCCAGTGCGTCCAGTGACGGCAGCCACCACACGACGTCGTCCCATCCGCCGAGGTAGCGAACGGTAGGTCCGGGGCCACCACTCGGTGCGTCGAGGTCGATGGAGTCGCTCAGCAGCAGTCCTCCGCGGGCAACTGATCGCATCCGGGTGAGCGCCGTCAACGGATCGCGCAGATGCAGCAGCAAGTCACCGCAATGGATGAAGTCGAACAAGCCCATGCTCTGCGGCGACAGGTCATAGACGCTGCATCCGACCCGCTCCACCGACGAGCCCAACGCGCCGCTCGCCAACCGGAAGCCTGCGCCGATGGCGGGCATGTCCGGGATGTCCGAAAGCAGCGGCTGCACCAGGTCGGGATAGTCGAGATCGCGGGTCGAGTCGACGTCGATCGCCACCACAGTTGCGCCGCGTCGTTCCATCTCGAACGCCCAGAAGCCGTCGAACGTCGCGACGTCGAGGGCGCGCTTGCCGTCAAGGCGAGCCGGAAAGCCGTAGCGAGCGACGAGCGCGCGGTGGTCGAACCGGCCCGGTGTGACGACGCCACCCGGGAGCTCGATGGTGTGGTACCAGCTCAGCTCCGCGACGGGACCGGCAAGGTCGTCTGGCTGTTCCAGTGACCTGGTCTCGACGGTCGGCCCGTCATCCGGGATGCCGACGAAATCGAGCGCTCGCTGCGGTTCGCGAAGATGCGTGCGCGGCTGGGGCGGCGGGTCGATGAAGGTCAACCCGCCGGGGCGGCCGTTGCCACGTCGGAGCAATGCCTCGAATCGGTCGGGCGTCGTGATCGACAGCTGCCAGTTGCGCCAACTGAAGGAACGAGTAGGCATCTAGCCGCTCACTCCTCGTCGTCCACGCGATGCCAGGCACCGTCGGCATCTCGGCGGCGGATCGGCACTGCGGGGTTGCCGCTGACCAGCGTGTACGCGGGCACATCGGAGGTGATCGAGCAATTGGCACCGATGATGCAGCCGCGGCCCAGCGTGACGCCGCCGGCGACGACCGTGTTGTTGCCGATCCAGACGCCCGGCTCGATCCGTAACGGCTGGCCGACCTTTAGCGGTGCCTGCCAGGCGTGTTCGTCGCTGCCGGCGTTCTTGTAGTCGTGGATGGTGTCGGCAAGGGTGACGCCGTGCCCGACGGCGACGCCGTCGTCGAGGATCACACCGTTGATCGCCACGATGCGCACACCGAACCCGAAGTAGCACCCGTTGCCGATGTGGATCAGCTCTCCGGCGGTGTGCACCGCCTCCAGGACCACGCCCGGATTGATGGTGACGTCGCTGCCGATGGCAATCGCCTCGGGATTGACGATCAAGCGGCGCGGGTGCCCGATGCGCGAGCCGCTGCCGAAAGAGGCGAACTGTTCTGCGAGTGGATCGCCGGCCCGGATCTCCAGCAATCGGTCCAGAGCTGTCGACCACCGATCTGCAGCCCGCTGCGCGAAAGCGCGCACCAGTGGTCGCACTCAGGCAGGATACGCAAGCGCTCGCCCGCTGAGCCGGTTACGGTGAGCGCGCCATGGATGCCGCACGTCATTACGCGCAGCTGATCGACCCCGACTCGCAGACGAGTCCACATCTGGTGCGGCGCGCCCTCGAGGATGCGCTGACCCGACATCGGCTTGATGCGCCGATCCTCGACCTCGGCACCGGCGTCGGCGGCAACATCTCGTTGCTGCAACAGCACGGCCGCGTCGTCGGCGCCGACATCTCCGTGTCGGCGTTGTCGGAGGCGAAGCGGCACACGCGGGTTGTCGCAGCCGACGCGGCTGCGCTTCCCTTCCGGGCCGAGACCTTCGGTGGAGCGCTGTGCACGGAGGTGCTCGAGCATGTGGATGCCCCGGCGCCCGTCTTCGCCGAGCTGCATCGCGTGCTCCGGCCCGGTGCCGTCGCCGTCGTGACGACGCCCAACTACAGCAATCCGGTCGGCCTGCACAAGCTGATCGCGGACCGGCGCACCGGTCGGCACGACTACAACCCGTGGGGAGCACATCAAGGCGGTTATGAGGCATTCATGACCGGGCGTCGGCTGTGGCGCGCCGCTCGCCCCTACTTCGTGCTTCTCTCCGTGCGCGCCGTCGACTACGGCCAAGCCTTGACGGGCAGATTTGCGGTCACCGACCGCATCGCGCTGCACCCGCGCGTCTATCCCTGGCTGGAGCGGCTGGTCCCGTGGTTGGAACGCCCGCACGCAGGCCTGAGCTTCCTGGCCTGGCACGGCATGCACGTGCAGCTCATCCTTCGCCGCCGCTGATCCGACCGAGATGGGCGCGGACAACGGAGCGGCTCCAGTGCCGCGCAGCCGCGTCGCCTCGCCGCCGCGCTCGAAGCCACACCCGAGCAGCGATGACAACCTCCAGAAGCTGCCAGAGACCAGCGGCCAACCGCCCGCGGCGCAGCCGCATCACTCGGATGGACGCGAGCGCCTTTCGCGCCGCGAGGTCGGCCGCGAACAGCTGGTCCGCCGACGCACTACGAACGTGATGGACGACGGCTGACGGTTCGAACCACACGCGCAGGCCGGCGTCGCGCATGCGCCAGCACCACTCGACATCTTCGCCGTACATGAAGAAGCGCTCGTCCAGGCCGCCGACTCGATCGAGGACGTCGCGCGGCACCAGCATCGCCGCACCGACGGCCCAGCCGACCCACCGTGGCCGGTCGTGCTCCCAGCCGTCCTCCAGCAGCCACCGATCCGCCCACCGACGAGAGACCAGCCGTCGCACGCCGGTGGCGTAGAGAAACGACAGTCGAAGGGAGGGAAATGGCCACGTGGAGCGCTCGAAGGTGCCGTCCGGAGCCAGCAGCAGTGGCACGACGGCGCCGGCTCCGGGATGAGACTGCGCCGCGGCGACCAGCCGACCGAGCGCGTCCGTGTCGGGCCAGGCGTCACCGTTGAGCAGCAACACATAGGGGGCGGTCGACTGCGCCAACAATGCATTCATGCCGGCGGCGAAACCGAGATTTCGCTCGCCTCGGTCGAGCCACACGGTCGGCAGCGCCGCCGCGATCGCGTCGCCGGTCCCGTCCGAGGAGTCGTTGTCGCGGACTAGAACTCGGAACGGCACGCCCTGTGACGACGCGCACAAACGACGCAACGCATCGACCGACACCGTGCGGGTGTTCCACGTCAGCATGCAGACGTCAACGACCGGCGCGGGCTCAGTCACTTCCGGCCGCCGGCGCTCGCGTAGAGATCGCGGATTGCCGTGCAAAACTGTTCAACCCCGTAGTGTTGTTCTGCCCGTTGCCGTGCTGCCGTCCCCCAAGTTCGTCGCAGCTCGGGATCGTTGATGAGCACGGCCATGGCGGTGGCCAGCGCGTCGACGTCGCCGGGTGGCACTAGCCGGCCGGTCGCCCCGTCGACGACGAGCTCGGGAAGCCCGCCCACGGCGGAGGCGATGACCGGCAGGCCCGCCTGCATGGCCTCGAGCGCGGCGAGACCGAATGCCTCGCGACGCGACGGCTGCACATATATCTCCGCGCGTTGAAGCAATGGCCGGAGGTC